>JBMNNX010000115.1:0-19579 GCA_050942745.1 Myxococcales bacterium | reverse complement strand
CGATGGTCCTCGGACCGGACCACCTACCAACTCGGGGGGGCGCACGATGGTCCTCGGACCGGACCACCTACCAACTCGGGGGGGCGCACGGTGGTCCTCAGACCGGATCACCTACCAATAGACCTGTTGCATGCGGCGCAAGCCCGAGCGCCGCGAGAAGGAGGAGCCCGTGACGAGCGAACGAAGCCCGGTCCAGCCGAGGCTCTACACCGAGCTCGCTGACTGGTATCCGCTGTTGACCCCGCCCGAGGAGTACGAGGAGGAGGCGGGCATCTATCGCCAGATCCTGCTCGACGCCTGCGCCCCGCGGGTGCCCCGCACCGTGCTCGAGCTCGGCGCCGGCGCGGGCCACAACGCCTCGTTCCTCAAGCACAGCTTCGAGCTGACCCTGACCGACGTCTCGCCGGCGATGCTCGACCTGAGCCGCAAGCTCAACCCCGAATGCGCGCACGTGGTCGGCGACATGCGCACGCTGCGGCTCGGCAAGCAGTTCGACTGCGTCTTCGCCCACGACGCGGTGACCTACATGACCACCGAGGCCGACCTGCGCGCGGCGATGCAGACCGCGTTCGAGCACACCGTCGAAGGCGGCGCGGCGCTGTTCGCGCCCGACTTCACGCGCGAGACCTTCGAGCCGGGAGGCACCGACTGCGGAGGCAAGGACGGACCCGATCGCGCGCTGCGCTACCTCGAGTGGCAGTGGGATCCCGATCCGTTGGACACGACCGTCGTGGCCGACTACGCGTATCTGCTTCGAGGCCCCGATGGCACGGTCGAGGTCGAGCGCGACCGGCACGTGCTCGGGCTCTTCCCGCGCGCGACCTGGCTGCGACTGCTCTCAGAGGTGGGCTTCGAGGCCCGCGCGGTGCCCTTCACGCACAGCCAGGTGCCACCGGGGCTCGAGCTGTTCCTGGGCATCAAGCGCGCGGGGTGATGAGGCATCGCGAAGGGAGCCGAACCGTTCGCCCTGAGCGTAGCTGCCGACGCTTGCGTCGGCAGCGGAGTCGAAGGCCCGGTCGATTTCGTCGCGGCCCCTCGACTCCGCCTCCCGCGGGAGGCTACGCTCCTAACTAACAGCTCCCCCTGTTAGTTCAAGGCCACAGCCGGCCAACGGGCCGGTCTCTCGCTCGGGGTGACCGGGGCTCGCGGCGAGCGTCGAGCACCTTGCGCACCACGGAGAGCAGGTCGTCCACGCCGTAGGGCTTCTGCACGAACCCGGCGATCGTCCCCGTGCCGATCTCTTCGGTGACCTCCTGCTCGCTGTAACCGCTCGAGAGCACGATCGGCAGGTCGGGGCAGATGCGGCGAATCTCGTGGAGCGCCTCGATGCCGTCCATTTTCGGCATGCTCGCGTCGAGCAGGACGAGCCGAAGGCGGCCCTGCAGCTTGCGCACGACCTCGACAGCTTCGATGCCGTCGTTGGCGGTGACCGCGTCCAGGCCGGCGCGCTTGAGGATGCGCACCGCGGACAGGCGCACGAAGTCCTCGTCGTCGGCGACTAGGACCGTCCCCGATGCGCGCCAGTCGGAAAGGGCCGTAGGCCTTGAGGCCTGGGCGCTCGCGGCTCCACCGCACGGCGGCAGCAGGACGCGCACGACCGTGCCGCGCCCGAGCTGGCTCGTCGTATGGATGCCGCCGCGGTGGGCACGCACGATGCCGAGCGTGGCCGCGAGCCCCAGGCCGCGTCCGGTGAACTTGGTCGTGAAGAACGGCTCGTAGATCTTCGGCAGGACCTCGTCGGTCATCCCCGCGCCGGTGTCGCTGACGGTCAGGCAGACGTAGGTGCCCTCTGGCAGATCGCCTTCGTGTTGGGTCTGGTCGAGGAACGTGCGCTGGCAGTAGAGGCGCGAGGTCGAGACGGTGATGAGCCCCGCCTGGTCGCCTATCGCCTCCGAGGCGTTGGTGACCAGGTTCATCAGGAGCTGGCGAAGCTGGGAGACGTCCGCCTCGATCGGCGGCAGGTCGCGCTCGAGCTCGTACTTGATGACCGACGCCTTGGAGACTGAGATCTCGAGCAGCGGCGCCATCTGCGCGATCACCTCGCTCAGGCTGATGGGCTCGGTGAGGAAGCTGCCCTTGCCCGCGAAGGCGAGCATCTGCCGGGTCAGCTCGGCGGCGCAGCGCGCCGAGGCGATCACCTGCTGCAGGCCCTCGCGCAGCGGCGACTCCGCGCCGAGGTCGGAGAGCGCCAGACTCGCGTTGCCGAGGATCCCGGTGAGCAGGTTGTTGAAGTCGTGCGCGATGCCGCCGGCGAGCACGCAGAGGCTCTCGAGCTTCTGGGTCTGCAGCACGCGCGCCTCGAGCTTGCGGCGCTCCTCTTCGGCTCGCTTGTTCTCGGTGATGTCGACGGCAAAGCCGCCGATGAGCGGCGGGTGGGTGCCGCGCCCTATCCGGAACTTGTAGCTCGCGTAGAGCCTGTCGCCGAGCCGGGTCTCCACGCCCGCGATCGCGCGGCCGTGCTGCAGGATCTCGGCGTCCTCGCGGCAGACGCGCGCGGCGAGCTCCGGAGGCCAGATCTCCTCGGGCCTGCGGCCGAGAAGCTCGTCGATGCTGCGGCCGACGACCTCGGCCAGCTTCGAGTTGGCGAAGACGAGCCGCTGTTCGGCGTCCTTGATGAAGGCGAAGCTCGGCAGGTGCTCCATGAACAGCGCGAAGCGCTCGTTCGACTCGCCCAGCGCCTCCTCGGCCATCACCCGGCGCACCGCCACCGAGACCATGTTGGCGAGCGCGTGGAGCGCCTCGGGGGGCAGCGCGGCGTGGCCCCGCGGCATCAGCAGGCCCACGGTGCCGAACAGGTCGCCGCCGTGGTGGAGCGCCAGGCCGCGCAGCTCGCCGAGGTCAAGCTTGGCGGTAATGGCCTCGGCGACCGGCGCGGGCAAGGCGTTGAAGGTCAGCTCGGTGAGATCCGCCGGGGCGTTGACCACGTGGCGCAGCATCCGCTCGATCTTCTCGTCCGAGACCGGCATCCGCAGACCCGCGATCGCGGAGGCGAGCAGCGTTCGCCCCTCCTCCGGAGCGCTCTCGGCTATCGCGACGTGGCGTAGCGCGAGCTCGCGGCGCTTGGCGTCGAAGGCGAGGGTGGCCACGGCCGTCGCGCCGCAGGTCTCGAGCGTCTTCTCGGCCACCACCTCGAAGATGTCGGCGCCCAGCGGGACCGCCGCCAGGTCGATGGCGAGCGAGTTGAGCGCGCGAAGCGCCGCGATACGCAGCTTTTCCGCTTCGGCGAGCCGCCTTTTGCCGGCCGCGTCGAGGCTGGTCACCATCATCGCGAGCGGCTTGCCTTCGCTGTCGCGCAGCATCTGCGCGGTCAGCTCGACGCGCGACGCCAGGTGGGACGCCGCGACGGGCCCGCCGCCGGCGGCCGGGTCGGGAGCCTTGTCGAGCATCTGGGCGAAGACCTGGCGGGCGAAGGAGCGGTCGTTCGCGGGCACCAGGTCGAAGATGCTGCGCCCGATGATGGCCTCGCGCGAGGCGAGCCCGCTGGCGGCGAGCGCGGCATCGTTGGCGTCGACGATGACGCCGTCCAGGTCGGAGATCATCACCGCCACCGGAGCCGAGTCGAGGAGCGTCCGGGAGTAGAGCGCGGCGCGTTCGAGCCGTCGGGTCAGCTCAGCGATGGCGCACTCCAGCTCGGCGGCTCGCGCGCGCAAGCGCTCGGTCTCCGAGAGCAGATCGGCCTTGCTCGTCCGGTCGCGCTTCATCTGCCCTCCCACTCGCGAGCGCCGTGAGCACCGCTGTGGCAGGTGGCGCTCGAGGCGGTGCGATGTGCGGTGCTCGGCCGGCCTGGAGAACTTGGTCGCGGGCTTCGACCGAGAGCGGACTCGGTCGCCGCCTCGCTCGCGGCAGGAGAGCGCAGCACTTCACCTAGGCTGCCGGCGCCGAGGCTCGCGACCCTCGACCCTCGACTAGCGCTAAAACTCGAAGGCGAGCCCGAAGAGCCAAGCGTCGTCCGACAGATCCATGCCCTCGCCGCCGAAGTTGTCGGCGGTGAGCCGGGCGTACTGGGCCTGTAGGAGCACCGAGTTGACGCCCCACTGCTGGTCCAAGTCGCGGGCAGCCTCGCGGTCGATGAAGTTCAGCTCGAAGGCGAGGCCGCCGGCGAGCTCGTAGCCCCACTTGCCGCCCAGCGCCTTGTTCTCGCCGAACTTGGCGACGTCGCCGGCGCCGTTGGTGATCCACCAGAAGGTGTACGCCATGCCGGCTTTGACGAAGGGGACGAGCGGGATGCCCAGGGCGTTGTTGAGCCACTGGAAGCGATAGACCGCGAGCAGGCGGACCGGCACAGTGCTCAGCGTCGTGGTGTCGGGGGCCGGCTTGCCGTCGGAGGCGGCGATGCCGCGGCCCCAGACCACGCCGTAGCCGCCGGCCAGGCCGAGCGAGAGCGGGCCGAGCAGGTCGACGAGCTTGTAGTCGAGCTCGCCCTCGAACAGCCACATGCTCTTCTTGCCGAAGATGTCGTTGTAGGGCGAGCCCTTGAGGCCGGGCTCCTCGTCGATGGGCGGCCGGAAGCGGCCGCCGTTGAGCTCGAGCGTCCAGTTGCGGCTCGACGCGCCGATGGGCCCGGCGCGGAGGGACTCCTGGCTCGGGAGGAGCGACTCTTGCCCGAGCGCCAGCGAAGGCGCGAGCAGCACTGCCGCCAGGGTGACCATGCGCTTCATTCAGCACTCCTCGTATTCCTGCGGCGCAGGAGCCCCACAACGATCAGCCCCGCGAGCGGGACGAGGGTCACGCCGGCGCCCGCCGAGCAACCGAAGCCGCCCTCCTCGGTGCCGCCCTGGCAGCGGTAGCGCTCGTAGAAGTCGTAGACCTGCTGCGGGGTCGCGGTGAGCGGCGCGCTCGGCTGGCTGAGGTTACCCGCCGAATCCATGGCGAAGAGCTTGACCCGGTATGGCTGGGCGTTGACCAGCTTGGTGATGGCGCCCTTCCTGGCAGAGCCCTCCGAGAAGCGAAACTGCAGGGGGCAGGCAGCGAGCTGTTCGGCCGGAGTGAGGCCGCCGGCGTCCTCCGTTTCGCCGGCATCGTCCTTCATACCGGCGTCCTCGGTCACGCCAGCGTCTTCTGTCTCGCCGGCATCTTCGGTCACACCCGCGTCCTCGGACTCCTCGGCTCCGGCGTCGTCCTCGACCCCGCCGTCGGAAGCGCTGCGATAGGCGTCCTTGCCCGGATCTTCCTCGAGCGCCGACGTCTCGGTGCCGACTCCGCAAGTGACTTCGGTGTCGGAAACCGGCTCGCCGACCTTCTCGTAGCAGGCGATCCAGTCGTCGACGTCCGAAGCGCCCTCCCAGGTCAGGTGAATGCTGTTCTCGCCGCCGACCGCCTCGACGAGCTTTGGAGCCGTGGGCGGCTCGCTGTCGTAGGTCATGGTCAGCTCGGCTCGATCGTAGACCTGCCAGGTGGTCGAGCCGCCGTAGTAGCTATACGACTCGATGCCGGCCACGGCGCAGAGGCGCATGGACGAGGTCGTGCCGTCGGGGCACTCCTTGCTGACGTCCTCGGCCTTGACCGCGGCGATGCCCGCCATGCCGTCGGCGCCTACGGTCGCCCTGTTGACGACCATGATCGCGCCCTCCGGCGGCTCGTTGGGGCAGCTTCCGGAGCTGAGGAAGACCATGAACTCGGTGCCGGGATAGTTGCACTCGTAGCGAATCGACTTGGTCTTCTTCGCCTTGCAATCGGCCTGGTTGAACGCGGTCGTCTCGCCCTCGATGAAGGCGAGGGTGATTGTGCTTGTTTGCGCAAACGCCGTTGGCGGGGCTAGCGCCGCCAGGGCAACCGCCGCGAGCAACCCACTTCTAATGTTCATCAGACACCGCCTCGTTGCGTTGGCGCCGGTGAAACGCAAACCCCGGGCCAACGACCTCGATCAGCCGGAAGCCGTTGAATAGCAGGGGTTTGGACGCAAGGCAAAAAGCGTTGGCCCGGGCCAGAATGGCAGCGCGAGGGGGGGAGTCTGTCATTTTGTCAGCGGTATCCGCTCCTGACCGGCCCCCGGCAGCCAGGCGCCGCCGCGGCCCGGCGCGCCGGGGCCAAGTCGAGTGAAACCGATGGCTTGCAGCCGACCGGCGCTCGGTTGGCGGGCGCGGATGTGAGACGTTGGCCTGCAGCCGGGCACGCAGTCGTGAGTCGTGCAGGTGAAGACCCTGCGGAGGGTTCGCTGCTCGAGTTGCGCAGCGCGGAAGGCGCGGCCGGCGCCTTTGCCGGGCAGCGACCTGGCGACGCAGGCCGTTCGAGAAGGGAGTCTTAAGTTGGGAGTCGCGAGCCGACAGCGCGGGCTTCGTCCAGCGCCAGGGCATGGAGCCGAGCCCCGCGGGCGTCCGCCGCGGAGCTCGGCTTCGGACTGCCCCGACCTTTCGCGCGTCAGCGCTTCGCGACGAGCCCCTTCGCGACGAGCAGCTCGGCGATCTGCACCGCGTTGGTGGCCGCGCCCTTGCGCAGGTTGTCGGCGCAGACGAACAGCTCGAGCCCGTTTGGCTGGCTGATGTCCTCGCGGATGCGCCCGACGTGCGTGGCGTCGTCGCCGACCGCGAGCATGGGCATCGGGTAGACGTTGGTCGCCGGGGCGTCGAGCACCTTGACCCCGGGCGCCTTCCTGAGCAGCTCGCGCGCCTCCTGCGCGGTCAGCTTCTTCTCGAAGGTCGCGTTGATGGCCTCCGAGTGGCCAATGAAGATCGGTATCCGCACGCAGGTGGCCGATACCGCGATGGACGAGTCGCCGAGGATCTTCCGGGTTTCGTTCGCCATCTTCATCTCTTCCTTCGTGTAGCCGTTCTCGAGGAAGGCGTCGATGTGCGGCAGCACGTTGAAGGCGATGCGGTGTGGGAAGGCCTTGGCCTCCGTCTCGCGCGCGTTCATCAGGTCGGAGACCTGCTTTTCGAGCTCCTCGATGCCCTTCTGGCCCTTGCCCGAGACCGACTGGTAGGTCGAGACGACGACGCGCCGAAGCTTCGCGGCGTCGTGCAGCGGCTTGAGCGCGACGACCATCTGGACCGTCGAGCAGTTGGGGTTGGCGATGATGCCGCGGTTCTTGGCCATCGAGACCGTCTCGGGGTTCACCTCGGGGACGACGAGCGGGACGTCGTCGTCCATGCGGAAGGCGCTGGAGTTGTCGATGACGACGGCGCCCTTCGCGGCGGCCACGGGGGCCCACTGGAGGCTGGCGGCGGCGCCGGGCGAGAAGAGGGCTATCTGGACGCCTTCGAAGTGCTCGGGAGCGACCGCGCGCACCGCGAGCTCCTCGCCGCGAAACTCGAGCTTCATCCCTTCGCTCTTCGGGCTCGCGAGCAGCGTCAGGCTCTCGACGGGGAAGTCGCGCTCCTCGAGGATGTTGATGAGCTCGCGGCCGACCGTTCCGGTCGCGCCGAGGATCGCCACTTTGTAACCCTGCGCCATGTCTTGACCTCCGGGGACTGCGCCCTGGCTGAAATGCGGGCGGAAACTAGCACGGAACGTTATCGCCCCGGGGCAGCGGCTGCGATGCGGGCGTCGGCGTAAGAATCGGCCGCAAGGGCAGCGTGGCGTTGGGGATTGCGAGCGAGGCCGGCCTCGGGCCTCGCGGCGCTGAACGGCGGGGAGACAGCGGACCTGCCTTCCTCGGGCAGGGAGGCGGCGCTTCGCCCCTCCGGCCGCGCGCCGGCCGGCGGCCGACTTCGCCAGCGGTCGTCCATCTCGCCTCTTCCGAGCGCGCGCCTTTGACCGCGCTGTCAACGGAGGTCCTTGCGGTCGGCCGTGTCGGTTCCTCCCGCACGCCACCGACCGAGATCTCGGTGTCGACGGCGTGTCTAAGCCCCCTCTCCTACGGCGCGCTTTCAAGCCGAGTGCTCATCGCGATCGCACCAGCGCGCCGTACGAGAGGGGGCCTAGACAAGGGCGGCGCGCTGTAGAGGGAACCTAGACATGGGCAGCGCGCGGGCCGGTAAGAGGACCGCCCAACCGCCTTCGGTCGATGCCGATGGCGATAGTGGGCGAAAGCGCGACCGCGTTTGCGGATGGCGGAGACGCGAGGCTGCGCCCCCATCGAAGGCGCAGCTTCGCGCGCGAGCAGCGGGATCAGGCCCCGCTCTTCAGGAGCCGGTTGTACATCGACGCGTTGAGCAGCGTGGGCGTCCACAGGCCGACGAGGAGGGCGCCCATCTTCTTGCCACGCGCGAACAGCGTCAGTGACAGCGGGATGCTCAGCGCCGCGGCGATGAACCACGGAGTTACCGGAGTCTTCTCGATGTTGCGCTCCAGGAACTCGTGACGCCTTTTCATCATCTTCTTCATCAGTTTCAGTTTCATCTCCCCTCCATGAAGCTCGCTCGAGCTCCCCTCGCCGCAGTTCACGGTAGGCATCGGCGAGCCTTTCGCCGTGCCGTGGTTGAGAGCAGGAGCCCGCAGTCCGGGCGCACGCACCCGCGGTCGTGGAGCAGGCCGCACGAGCGGCCGAAGTCGGTCGCGACCCGGGAGAGGTCGCGACCCGGGAGCGGTCGCGAGGCGGGAGCGTGAGGAGAAGGCCAAAGGTGACAGGCTCTTCGGCCAACGCGACAATCGCCCCGACGATCGCAGGAGGAAGGAGCGAGGAATGACCGCGGGAACAGGCGGGCGCACGACTTCGCGCTCACTCAAAGTGGGAGCGGTTCAACTGCCCGGGTCGAGCGACGTCGAGGGGCGAGCGGTGGACTGGACGCGCCTGCTTCGGCCCTGGGTCGAGCGCGCCGCGTCCGCAGGGTGCGGCCTGGTCGCTTTCCCTTCCTTGCCGCTGGCCACGCCGCTCGAGGCCGAGGGGTTCGAGGCGTTCAAGGCCGCGGCAGCCGCCTTGGCGCGCGAGCACGGCATCATCCTCCTTCCCGGCGCGGTCGAGGGTTACGCGGCACCGGGCGCGAGCGGCGCCGACGAGCCGCGGCCCTACTTCCGGCAGGCGTTGGCGATAGCGCCCGACGGCTCAATCATCGGCGAGCAGCGCCAGACGCACGTTTCGCCAGAAGAGGCCGCGCGCGGGCTGCAAGCCGGGTGGGATCTCCACGTCTTCGCGCTCCCGCCGCCCGCGCCGCGAGGGCTGTGGCTCGGTCTGCTCGTCGGCCTCGACGCCTGGTACCCGGAGGTCGGCCGCATCCTGATGCTGAAGGGCGCCTCGCTGTTCGTCGCCTCGGTCGCCATGCCCGCGCCGTACGAGCCCTGGCGTCAAGTCGCCGCGATGTGGCAGCAGGTGCAGCAGAACCAGGTCTTCGCCATCGAGGCCTGTGCGGTCGGCCGCTGGGGCGAGGCCGAGTACGCCGGGCGCAGTGCCGTCCTCGCGCCGTGCGAGGCGGTCGCCAACGGCAGCGGAATCCTCGCGCAGGCCGGTATCGACGCGGCGGCGCTGCCGGTGACCGAGTGGGCGGCCGGCATCGGCAGCGCAGGCTCGACCGAGCCTGCGCTGATTACCGCCGAGCTCGACTTCGACGAGCTGCAGCGCACGATAGACAGCTACTCGGTCTGGGAGCAGCAGAACCCGGGCTTCTATCGCGCGGTCTTTCCCGCCCTCTACGAGCCGGGCGCCGCCGAGTCGGACGGGTCGGCTTCAACCGGCGAGCGGGGGTGCGCATGAGCCTGCTCGGACAAATCCAGGAGAAGGTGCTCGGGGCGTGGCTCGACTTCGCGACGCGGCAGAGCGCGCTCGAGAGGATCCTCGGGTCGATGCCGACGCGCCGCGGGGAGGGCTGCTCGCCGGAGGCGATCGCCACCTCGCCGCAGACGGTGCGCGTGGCCGCGATGCAGGTGGAGTTCGAGCTGACGAAGACGCCCCGCGCCTTCGCCGCCCAGGTGCACCGGCTCCTGTCTCGGGCTGTCGAGCAAGGTGCACAGCTCGCGGTCTTCCCAGAAGAGCTGGGGACCGAGCTCCTCGGCCTCGTCCCTGGCGCCGGCAAGATGCTCACCGGCGGCCTTCCTGATCCGGGCAAAGGTGGTGAGGCGCGGGGCTCGGGGCCCGAGCCTATCGACCTCCTGCGCTTCGTCGCGCCCGCGGTGCGCCGGGTCTTCGAGACCACCTTCTCGACGCTGGCGCGGGACTTCGGGATCTGGATCTACACGGGCAGCGTCAACCTCCCGGGGCCCGACGGCCGCGTGTGCAACCGATCCTTCCTATATGACGCCCAGGGCAGGCTCGCCGGCAGCCACGAGAAGCTGCACCTGCTGCCGGTCGAAGCGAACCTCGGGCTGAGCAGGGGGAGCCGGCTCGAGGTCTTCGACACGCCGTGGTGCCGGGTGGCCATCCCCATCTGCATGGATTCGACGTACTTCGAGACCTTCCGCGCGGCGTCGCTGCTTGGCGCCGAGCTGGTGCTCCTCGGCGTCTGCGACGCGCAGCCGTACAACTTCTGGAAGGCGCACCGAGGTCTGTGGCCGCGGGTGCAGGAGTCCGGCGTCTACGGCGCGATGAGCCCGGTCGTGGGCCGCTTCCTGGGCCTGCCGGCGACGCAGCACGCGGCGATCTTTGCGCCGCTCGAGCTGACCGAGCTCAGAGACGGCGTCGTGGCGCTCTCGCCGGACGTCGAGCGCGAGCAGGTGGTGGTCGCAACCCTCGACCTCGCCAGGCTGCGCGCGTGGCGGCGCGAGCGGGGGCCGCAGCGCGCCTTCAACGTGGACCTCTACCGGCGCGAGCTCCCTCAGGTCTACGGCGAGGCCGAGCGGCGCTGGGGCAAGCGGCGCACCGTGCTGCAGGATGACGACCCACGAGTCGCTTGACGGCGAGGGCTCGCCCGTCCGAGCGTAGCCCTGGCTTTGAGCCCTGCAGGCGGGCGAGTGGCGGTCGCCCGGCGGCGCTCGCGGGCGCGGCGCCGCGCTCCGAAAAAACCGAGGTCACATCCATGGCAAAGGTCATCGAGGGCCGGATTCTGACGACTCCCGAGGAGCTGAGCGGCGAGAGCGGCCACCTGCCGACGGGCAACGAGTACGTGAGCATCCCGACCGTGCGCCTGGCCGACGCGGCCATCGAGCGCATCGGCGCGCTGCACCTGGGGCTCGCCTCGCTGCTCGAGGTCTGCGGCGGCGCGCGCGCGGGCAAGACGCCGTCCGACGAGGCGCTGCTCGCGCCGCTGCTGCGCGTTGACGGCGAGGAGAAGACGCTCTCGGGCGCGCTCACCTGGCAACGGCTGAGCTACTTCGTGCCGCGCTTCATCTGGGGCAAGCCTGGCCAGCAGGTGCACCTCGAGGGCGCCATCTTCGCGCCGGCGGGCGAGAAGGGCTTCGTTTACCTGCTGCGCGCGCACAACCCCGAGTCGGCCGACAAGCCGGTGAAGATTGGCCTTGGGCTCAAAGGCCAGTGGGGCGACACGCTGCAGACCGTCTTCACATCGGGCCGGATCTTCGGCGCGCACCGCGCGCACTTCGACCGCTGGACCGCGGGCCCGGTCTTCGAGGTGAGGCCGGGGCCGGCCATCCTCGGGTGGGCGCTGATGCCGAGCGCGCCGCTCGACGTCTGCGACTGGCGGCCCGCCGATCCTTCCAGCGTCGGCAGTTACGACCACAAGGACTTCGCGACCGCCGCCGGGCAGCCTATCGCCTACGAATTCTCCAAAGAGGTCGAGGTGACGCCCGGAGGCTGGGCGGAGCTCGCGCTCTACTTCGGTGTCAACCGCGAGGGCGACGGCGCGCGCACCTGCGCCATCGATCTCGCGCGACAGGGCTGGCAGAAGTTGCTCGACAAGACCCTCGCCTGGCTCGAGAGGCGCGCGGTCTCCTTGCCGCGCCTGCAGGGGGCAGAGCGGGAGAAGATGGAGCGGCTCTGCAACCTCAACCTCTTCTTCAACTACTTCTTCGCGCTCGGGCGCTGCATCGACACCGAGGAGCTGGCGCTCGTCACCTCGCGCAGCCCGCTCTACTACGTCAGCGCGGCCTTCTGGGCCCGCGACGCGTTGCTCTGGAGCCTGCCCGCGGTGGTCCTGGTCGAGCCGTCGGTCGCGCGGCAAATGCTCGAGGAGGCCTTCGGGCGTTACCTGAAGCACGCCGGAATCCACGCCCTCTACATGGACGGCCGGCTGCTCTACCCGGGCTTCGAGCTCGACGAGCTGTGCGCCTACGTCGTCGCGCTCGATCACTACATGCGGCAAACCGGCGACGAGACGCTGGTGCGCGAGCCCGCGGTCCAGAGCGGATTGCGCCGCGTCGAGAGCCTGCTGTTCGCGCGCAAGAACGTCGGCGAGTGGCTCTTCGAGACCTACCTCTATCCGTCCGACGATCCCGCGCAGTGGCCCTACATCACCTACGACAACGCGCTCGTCGCTCTGACGTTCGACATCCTGCAGTCGTGGAGCGACCGCGGCTTCCTCGACGGCAAGCGTTCGGCGGCGTGGTCCGAAGACGTCAAGGCCTGGGGCGACATGGCCGAGAAGGTGCGCGCGGCGATCCGCAAGCACCTGGTCGTCGAAGGGCCGTTCGGTCCAATGTTCGCCTGGGGCGCCGACATCGAGTGCGAGAAGGGGCAACCCGGCATCTACGACGAGCCGCCGGGCAGCCTGCAGCTCCTCGCGTACTACAAGCTTTGCTCGCCGGACGACGCGGTCTTCAAGAACACCGTCCGGTGGATCCACTCGGAGCACAACCCGTACTCGTACCGCGACTGTCGCTTCCCAGGCGTCGGGTGTCCGCACTCGGAGCATCCGTTCGTGATGGGGCTCTTCAACAACCTGCTGTGCGGGCGGATCGATGAGGCGAAGGCAGTCCTGCTCGAGGCGCCGCTCGACGCTGGTCTCGCCTGCGAGGCGTTCGATCGCGAAGCGGGCACCGTGAAGACCGGCGCGGCGTTCGCGACGTGCGCCGGGTTCCTGGCGTACGCGATCGCTCGCACGTGGAGCTGAAACGGTCCTTCGTGAGGGCTTAGGACGAGCAATCGATCGGGCCTTGTCGCCGGTTCGGCCGCCTGCCTTCGGCGGCGCTCGCCGTCGCACGGGCAGGTCGAGCGACGGGGCCGAAGTAGACGCTCTCCGCTCGCACATTCCTCGGTTCAATCGTGGCTGAACCGCGCCTTGTTTCCGATTCAGCTCGGATTGCAGGGAATTCGGGAGCAAGCGGTATCGGGCCGAGCGACGAGATGCGCTTTCGGGAGCAGCGCTTGGCCGGCCACACCCCGCCTGCCGAACCGCGAGATCGCGCGGCGGCAGGAGCCTCAGTCATGCCCGGTGAGCCGTCGAAGTCGCGAGGACGGGAAGGGCTTTCGGCCTTGCATTCTCACTGGCGCGCGTCCTCGACAGGGTGTGTGCCGCGAGCGTAGCATCCCGAAAGAACCCGAGGGGTCCCAGGCGGGCCGTGGACCAACACAGCTTTACAGTCCTAGCGCACGGGCAGCCTGTGCAGTTTGTCCTCGGGCCTGGAGCGCCGGTTGACAGGCTCAAGTCCTTGTACGAGCCCTACCTGACGCGCCGGGAGGCTCGCCTCCGAGTCCTCGCCCAGTTTGGCGCCAACGCGCCTGCGGAAGCCGACGAGCCGGACGCTCCCGGGAGACTGGTTTTTCGGACTACGCGGATCCGGGGCTCGGTCGACCTCGCGAGTGGGCAAGGCGAGGTGTTCATCCGCGAGCCGGATGCCGTCGAGGCGTTCGGTTTGTTCTTTCGGATCCTGTATACGGCCCTGGCGCGGGCTGCCGGCAAATCGTTCATCCACGCGTCGGCCGCCGTGCGCGGCGATGGGGCAGTCCTCTTTGTCGGACCATCGGGAGCGGGCAAGACGACCGCCATCCGCCTCTTTGGCGGTCGAATCATCCACGACGACACCGTTTTCCTGGGGGGCGAGGACGATGGCCCGCTTGTCGAGACGGCGCCTTTTATGGGAGACGAGAGCTTCATCTACGGTCCGATGGAGCACTTCCGGGTAACGAAAATCTTCTTGCTCTACAAAGACGCCCGGGCATTCCTCGCGCCCGCTTCCAAGGCCAGCGCTCTCGGACGCCTCCTTACGTTGCCTTGGGAGGAGACCGGCTCCGGGTGGACCCGCGACATCGAAGGGTATCTGGCCGCCGGAATGCGCCGGTGCAAGCACTTGGTCGAAATGGCCGATTGCTACGAGCTGCATTTTACGCGCGAACGGCTTCCCGAGGAGTCAATGAGGAATTGATGGAGACGACGAATGACCTTTGAACCAACCTGGCGGCCGCGGCGCAGCGTCGATGTCGCGTGGAACGAGGTCGCGGGGGAGATTGTCGTCGTCAGCGCCAGCCGCGGCACCGTCTGTGGCCTGAGCGAGGGCGCGGGAGAAATCTGGCGGATGTGCGACGGGCAGACCACCGTCTCGCAGATGGCCCAGCGGCTCTATGAGCAATTCGACGTCGAGAAGCAAGTGGTCGAGGACGACCTCGCGCGGTTTCTCCAGGACTTGGTCGAGCAGGCGCTGTTGGAGCCGCCCGAGCTGCGGGAGTAGAGACCTGAATGGAATCGCGCAGCCTAGGCGAGCTGATTCACAAGGCGCTCAGCCAGGCTACTCCGCTCTCTTTGCATTTGCTCCTCACCGAGCGCTGCGATCTCGACTGCCTCCACTGCTACCTGCCGGAGGAGCGGCGGGACGGCCGCATGGCTCTTGGCGACTACAAGGCTTTGCTCGAGGAGGCGCGCTCGGCCGGGACGCTGTTCGTCACGCTCTCGGGCGGCGAACCGACGCTTCGCCCCGATTTCTTTCAGATCGCGGAGGAGGTGCGGCGCCAGTCACTCGCCTTGAAGGTGATGACCAACGGGTACGGCCTCGCCGGCGAGCTGGCCGCGCGCCTGGCGAGTCTGAAGCCGGCGAAGGTTTCGGTGAGCCTCTACGGCGCCACGGCGGCGGTCCACGACGCGATTACGCGACGGGCAGGCTCGTTCGCCCGGACCCTCGAAGGGATAGGGCAGTTGGCGGGCTCAGGCGTTGGGGTCGTCATCAAGACGCCGCTGATGCGGCTGAACGTGCGGGAGCTGCGAGAGCTCGATGCTTTGGGGCGGAGGCTTGGCGCGGAGCTGCAGGTGAGCCCCTATCTCTTCTGGCCGCAGGGGCGCCCGGAGCGGCTCGCGGCGATCGCCTGCAACGAGGCCGAGCTCGCCGAGGCGCTCGCCTCCGGCGCGGCCATCGGCGGGTGCCGACGCGAGCGCATGTGCGGAGCCGGCTCGAGCTTTGCGGCGGTGGACCCCGATGGAAAGGTACTCGCCTGCCATCTCTTCCCGGCCATCGCGGGCGACCTCTTCGAGTCGAGCTTCCGCCAGATCTGGGATTCGTCCGCGCTGCTGCGGCGGCTGAGGTCGGCGCGGTATGACGAATTGCCGGCTTGCGCCAAGTGCGAGTTGCGCGAGCACTGCCTGCGGTGCGCCGGTCAGGTGTACGCGCGGACGGGACGGTTGACGGGGGAGGACCCTGAGGCTTGTCGCATTGCGCGGCAGATGATGTGTCAGGTACAGAACGAGAGGCACTAGGCGATGGAGCGAGACAAGAAGCCTTCCGAGAAGCCGGCTGCAGAGAGCGCGGCGCCCGCCAATCAGAAGCGGCCCTACCGGCCGCCGCGAGTGCTTTGGGTCGAGAAGCTGCAGACCCTCGCCTACGAATGCGCTGGCGGGCCCGCTCCCGGCAGCAACCTTGGCTGTCCGGTCGGCTGAGTGGGGCGGAGGTTGTCGCGGTGCGCGAGCGGGGCGAGCGAGTGCAGGATCTCCTCGAGCAGCTCCTCGATCGTGGGCGGCCTCTTCGCTTCACGGTCCAGGGCGCCAGCATGCGCCCCTTGCTCGAAGAGGGCGACGAGGTCCTGGTTGAGCCCATCGGGCCTGGCGGGCTGCGCCCCGGAGACGTCGTCGCCTACCGGCAGGGCGGACAGGTGGTCGCCCACGTCTTTCATTTCGCGATCGGGCGTAGCCCGCGCCAGCGTCTGTTCCTGAAAGGAATTGCTAATCGGCGCGGCGATTGGCCGATTGGCCAAGAGAGAATCCTCGGGCGAGTTTCAACCGTGCTCCGGCGGGGGCAGCCGCGAAGGATTGAGAAGATTCGCATTCACCCTTTGAGCGCGATTGCTTGGTTCCCGTAATGCGGGCAATCGCCGCAAGAGGCTTGTGATGAAACGAGCACTCGTTGTCGTTTCCCTGCTTTGCGGCAGCCTTGCCATTGGCGAGGCGTACGCGTCGACCTGCCCCGGGCTCTCCGATAGCTGCGAATGCCTGAGTGCGGATGGCTGTAACAACCTGTACGCGTGCCGAATCTCCGGAGGCAGGCATCAGCAGCGGCTATGCGACGGTTCGGCCGCGGTCTGCGACATCGACCAGGAGTACTGCGCCGGCGATTTGCTCTATGCCGCAGGCATGTCTTGGACCGATTGCTTTGACTACAAATATCGCTGCGCGCCAAAGAACATCAACATTGTCGAACGTCTCGAAGGGGAGTGTGTTGACTGCCAAGGCTGCATAGAGAGGGTCGCTACCTTCAGTATCTGCTCGGAGGGGCAGGCTTGCTACACGGTTGGCGGGGACCCATTCTGCGGCACGCTCGCCGGGGTCACCTCGTTCACGGCGATTGGTCACGGGAGCGGGAACGCGCTGCGCTGGACCACCGGCACCGAGCGGGGCAACCTCGGCTTCAACCTCTATCGGGTTGACGCCAAGGGCAGCGAAGTCCGCATCAATCAGAAGCTCCTTCCCGGCAAGCTGAACACCCCGGTCGGCGACGAATACGAGCTCTTCGACGCCGCGGGCACGCCCTCCGACCGCTACATCCTCGAGTGGATCGACGCTTCGGGGCGGGCGGAGCGCAAGGGCCCCGTCGCGGTCACCCGGGCGCGCCTCGAGCGGCTCGAGCCGCGGTTCGACGTTTCGGCCGTCCGCCTGAAGGCGAAGGCCATCCGCGAGGAGCTCGCGCGCTTCTCCCCGCGCAAGGCGCCCGACGCGAGCGCGCCCAGCGCGATCAACATCTTCGTCCGCCGCACCGGATTCGTCCGCGTCCCGGTCTCCGAAATCGCCGCGCTCGGCCTGCCGGTGGTCGGCAAGCGCGCTGCCGACCTCTCGCTGACTCACGGCGGGCAGCCCGTAGGTTTCGCCGCGAGCGCGACGGAATTGACGAATGACGACTACCTCGAGTTCTACGGGCTCGAGAACCTGGACCGGCACTCCGCAGAGAACGCCTACGTGCTCGCCATCGACGCGGCCGGCTCGCGCGCCATCGGGCCGCTCTCCTCGGCGCCGAAGGGCGGCGCGCAGAACGCCGGGTACCTCGCCGAGGAGCGCATCGAGGAGAACCACATCTACGCGCTCTCCGCGCAGGTCCCCGACGGCTTCTATTGGACCTACCTCTCCCTCGCGAACCCGGAGCAGGCGTTCCGGTTCGAGCTCACCGACCTTGCCCCAGGCGCCGAGACGGCGCGGCTCGAGGGGCGGCTCGACGGCGTCTCTTCGCTCAACGACGTCGAGAACGACCACCACTACCAGGTGCTCATCAACGGCAACCTGGCGGCCGACGCGCGCTGGGACGGGCTGAACCTCCACAGGTTCGACGTCGAGATCCCCGCCTCGTGGCTCGTCGAGGGGACCAACGAGATTGTCGTCCGGCACGGCGGCGACCCTGCGGGCCAATACGACAGCATCGGCGTTGACGGCTTCTCCCTGCGCTATCGGCGCAAGCTCGTGGCGAAGCAGGGCGCGCTGCAGTTCACCGACTCGGGCCTGGCTGGCGACCTCGTCGTCGGCGGCTTCGATCAGCCCGCCATCGCAGTCTTCGACGTGACGCAGCCCGCGGCCCCGCGCCGGCTCACCGACGTCGAGGTCACCGAGCAGCAGGGCAAGTTCCAGGTGCGCTTCGCGCGTCCGCCGGACCTGGGGACGAACCCGGGCGCCTTCGTCGCGCTGGCCGAGCCGGCTTACCTGGCGCCGGAGCGGCTGGCGGCGCGGCTGAAGACCACGCTGCGAGATCGCGGCAACGCCGCCGACCTGCTCGTCATTGCCCACGAGGCCTTTGTCTTGGCCATCGAGCCGCTCATCGCCAAGCGCCGCAGCCAAGGGCTGCGGGTGGCGGTGGCGACCACGTCGGAAGTCTTCGACGAGTTCGGCCACGGCAACGCGAGCGACCAGGCGATTAAGGACTTCATCGCCTACGCCTACTCGAGCTGGACGGCCCCCGCGCCGCGCCACGTGCTGCTCGTTGGCGACACGACCAACGATCCCCGCGACTATCTGCAGCTCGGGCTGCTCAACTACGTCCCGTCGCACCCGGTCTCGAGCGAGCTGTGGGGCGGGACGACCTCGGACAACTGGTACGGCGATCTCGACGGCGATGGCAGCTACGAGCTGAGCGTGGGCCGCCTCTCTGTGACCACGCCGGCCGAGGCTGAGACGCTGGTTCGCAAGCTCGTCGGCTACGGCGACACCTCACGCGAGCGGCCCGGAGCCCGGCGCGTCCTGTTCGTCGCGGACAAGAGCGAGCCCTACGAGAAGTTCGAGGAACAGCTCGAGCGGCTCGCGGCGCTGGTTCCGCCGACCTACGAAGTGGTGCGCGTCCTGCTGCGCGACTTCGAGAGCGTCGAGGCGGCGCGGGCCAAGATTAGCGAGGAGCTCGGCAAGGGCAGCGTGCTCGTCGTCTACCTGGGCCACGGCTCGGGCCTGTCGCTGGGCCGCGGCGCGGTCTTCCGGGCGCGCGACATCGAGGCGCTCCCCTCCGGTGTGCAGGTGCCGCTGGTCGTCTCCTTCTCGTGCGTCAACGGCTACGTCGGCTACCCCGGGCTCGACATACTCGCCGAGGCGTTCATCAAGCCCGAGGACAAGGGCGCCATCGCGAGCTGGATGCCGGCCGACATCGGGTCGCCCGGCGTCCACGAGTGGCTCGGCGCGGCCTTCCTCGAGCACCTCTTCTCGAACGGCGGCCAGGAGGTCGGCAGCTCCGTCCGCGCGGCGCTCAACAGCCTGCTCGAGCAGCAGGTCGATGAGGAGGCCCGCGGGCACGTGCGGGCCATCGCCGAGAGCTTCACGTTCCTCGGAGATCCTTCGCTCCAGCTCGAGATCGACGAGCCGAGCAGCCCGCCCGACGCGGGGATTCCGACGCAGCCCGATTCTGGCGCCGGCCACCCGGAGTCCGACGCCGGCCAGCCCGGCTCGAGCGCCCAGCCGTCGGACGAGCCTACTTCGTGCCAGGGATGCGGCGCGGCGGGCAGCTCCGCTGCAACCGGCGCGCTGCTACTCGCGGCGATGGCGTTTGCTGCGCTGCTGCGCCGCCGCGCGCAGGGCTAGCAGGCGACCCGGTGGCGGGCTGAGGCTTGGTGATGGGATGCTAGGGTGATGGGGCGATTGGGCGATGGTAGGGGCGCACGGCAGTGCGCCCGTTCTCGCAGGCCCCGACTCGTCGCCCGAGCTTGCTGCCTGCTCCGAAAACGGATGGGAGCTGGCACCGATAGAGCGTGGGCCGGCGAGACGTCGCCCTCCCAACCTCCCGAGCACGGCCGCGCGTGGACCGCCCTGTTGTTTATGAGCGTTCTTCCCACTGCAAGCGGCGAGAGCGAAGGCGAACGGGCTTCCTTGGACTCGGGCGGGGCCCCTCGACTTCGGTAAGTCCTCGCCGATCCCCGTCGTGAAGTGAGCTTCCCGAGCGGGTATTCGCGCGCGAGACCTTCAACTCGCAGGAGCGCGAATGAAAGACCATCGGCAGG
>JBMNNX010000448.1:0-3562 GCA_050942745.1 Myxococcales bacterium | reverse complement strand
GAACTTCTGGCTGAAGGTGAAGAGGCGCGGATCGGGCACCGGTAGTCCGGAGCCGCAGGTGGGGCAGGAGCGGCGGGTCGAGTAGGCCCGCTCGCTCGCCGCGCCGCGGCCGGTGGCGATGACGGTGCCGCCGCCGACCTCGAGCGCGCGCTCGAGAAGCCGCTGCAGCTCGCCGAGCATCGCGGGCCCCGGCGCCACGGTGCCGATTAGGGCTTCGATGTCGTGGATCTGGTAGCGGTCGAGCTTGGGCGGCTTGGAGGTCGAGTGCAGCACGCCGTCGACGCGCACGGTCTCGATGCCGCGCTTGCCCGCCGCCTCGATGAGCTCGCGGTGGATGCCCTTGCGCTTTCGGATCAGCGGCGCGAGCAGCATCACCTCGCTGTTCGGGAAATGCTCGGCGATGCGGCGCGCGAGGTCGGGCGCGGCGGTCGCCTCGCCGGCGACGCCGCATTTCGGGCAGTGGGCGACGCCGAGGAAGGCGTAGAGCAGCCGCAGGTAGTGGTAGACCTCGGATGCCGTCCCCGCGGTCGACAGAGGCGTGCCGCGCGACAGCTTCTGCTCGAGGGCGACGGTCGGCGGCATGCCCTCGACGCGATCGACCTCGGGCCGCGCGAGCGGGCGGATGAACTGGCGCGCGTACGACGGCAGGCAGTCGAGGAAGCGGCGCTGGCCCTCGGCGTAGAGCACGTCGAATGCGAGGGTCGACTTGCCCGATCCGCTGATGCCGGTGACCGCGATGAGCTGGTCACGCGGGAAGGACACGTGGACGCGCCGCAGGTTGTTCTCGCTGGCGCCGAGGACGCGGATGGAGCTGTTCGCGGCATAGCCGGGCCGGGCCTCGGCGGCCCGCCGCGAGCGTGTGGCGTGTGATGTCTCCTGGGAACCCGCGGCGAGCACTCGCGATCGCCCTCTCCCCCTGGGAGAGGGCAGGGTGAGGGCCTCGCTGCGCGACCGGGTTGGCGCGTCGCCCTTTGGCTGGGTGAGGGCGTCCCGCAGCGCCCTTCCTGTCGGAGTATCGAGCCGCGCGATCTCCTCGGGCGTCCCCTCGCCGACGACGCGCCCTCCCTGATGCCCGCCCTCGGGGCCGAGGTCGATGATCCAGTCGGCGGACCTGGCCACTTCGAGGTTGTGCTCGATGACGAGCGCCGAGTGCCCCGCGTCCACGAGCCGGTGCATCGCGCCGACGAGGACCGAGACGTCGGCCGCGTGCAGGCCGGTCGTCGGCTCGTCAAGGATGAAGAGGTGCTTCTCGGCTTTCTCGACCTCGGCGAGGTAGGCGGCGAGCTTGAGCCGCTGCGCCTCGCCGCCCGAGAGCGTGCCCGCGGGCTGCGAGAGCGAGAGGTAGCCGAGCCCGATGTCGAGCAGCGGCTGGAGCGCGGAGACGACCTTGCGGTTGTCGGCGAAGAGGCGCGCGACCTCGGCCGCCGGCAGGTCGAGCAGCTCGGCGATGCTGAAGCCGCGGCAGCGCACCTCGAGCACCTCGGGCCGATAGCGGCGGCCGTCGCAGGCCGGGCAGCGCACGTAGGCGTCGGGGAGGAACTGCAGCTCGACCTTCTCGAACCCCGCGCCTTCGCAGACCGGGCAGGCGCCGACCTTGGAGTTGAACGAGAAGGCCGAGGCCTTGAGGCCGCGCGCCTTCGCCTCTGGGGTCTTGGCGAACGCCTCGCGCAGCGGGTCGAGCACGCCGAGGTAGGTGGCGGCGTTGGCGCGCGAGGTGCGCCCGGGCGGCGACTGATCGACGAGGGTGACCCCGCCGACGAGCTCGGCGCCCTCGATCCGCTCGCAGAGTCCGGGCTCGGCCTCGCTTTGGCCGAGCTCGCGGCGCAGGTTGCGGAAGAGCACCTGGTCGAGCAGCGTGGACTTGCCCGATCCGCTGACGCCGGTGACGCAGCAGAGCAGGCCGAGCGGGAAGTCCACCGTCATGTCGCGCAGGTTGTTCTCGCGGGCGCCGACGACGCGCACGCGGTGGCCGGGCCGGGGCCGGCGCCGCTCGGGCGGCGCGGGGATCTCGAGCCGCCCGGCGAGGAAGTCGCCGGTCTTCGAGCGCGGCGCTTCGATCAGCCCTTCGAGCGGGCCCTGGTAGACGACCTCGCCGCCGTCGCGCCCCGGGCCAGGGCCGAGGTCGATGACGTGATCGGCGGCGCGGATGAGCGCCGGGTCGTGCTCGACCACGACCACCGCGTTGCCCGCGTCCGCGAGCCGGCGCAGCACGCTCGACAGCCGACCGGCGTCGCGCGGGTGCAGGCCGATGGACGGCTCGTCGAGGACGTAGAGCGTGTTGGTGAGTGAGCTGCCGAGCGCGGTCGCCAGGGTGACGCGCTGGGCCTCGCCGCCGGAGAGGGTGCGCGACTGGCGGGCGAGGGTGAGGTAGTCGAGCCCGGTGTCGAGCAGAAAGCGCAGGCGCCCGCGTACCTCGCTCAAGAGCAGCTTGGCGGCCGTGTCGTGGGCCGGCGGCGCCCAGCCCTCGAAGAGCGCGGCGGCCTCGGAGATGGGCATCGCCTCTATCTCGGCGATGGTCTTGCCGGCCAGGCGGAAGAGCAGGGCCTCGGGCTTGAGGCGCGCGCCGCCGCAGTCGCGGCACGGCAGGTAGCGCCGATAGCGCGAGAGGAGGATGCGCACGTGCATCTTGTAGGTGCGCCCCTCGAGCCAGCGGAAGAAGCCGTCGATGCCGTACCAGCGGGTCTGGTAGTCGCGCGGATTGCCGGGCTCGCCGCGCCAAATGAGCTGTCGGGTCTCTTCGTCGTAGTCGCGCCAGGGCACGTTGGCGCGGATGCGGCGGCGCTTGAGGAAGCGCAGCAGGTCCTCCTGGCACTCGTAATAGGAGGGCGACTGGAAGGGCTTGATGCAGCCCTCGGCGACCGTCATCCGCGCGTCGGGGACGACGAGGTCGGGGTCGATGTCGATGGTGCGGCCGAAGCCCTTGCACGCCTCGCAGGCGCCGACCGGGTTGTTGAAGGAGAAGAGGGCGGGGGTCGGGTCGAGGTAGTCGATGCCGCAGCGGGCGCAGCGTAGCAGCTCGCTGAACCTGAGCGGCTCGGCGACGCCATCGACGCGCAGCTCGACGTGGCCTTTGCCGAAGCGCAGCGCAGACTCGAGCGAGTCGACGATGCGCTGGCGGCCCGCGCGCGCGAGCGAGAGCCGATCGAGGACGACGGTCAGCTCGCCGCCGTCGGGCCGGAGCTTGGCGTCCTCGAGCCGGACGGGCCTGCCGTCCTCGAGGACGCGGTGGAAGCCGCTCTGCTGGAAGAGGTCGCGGATGGCCTCGGGCTTGGCCTTGCCGACGCGGGCGCGGAAGCAGAGCAGGGCCTGGCGGCCTTCGCCGGCGGCGAGCAAGGCCTCGAAGATCGAGGAGGGCGAGGCGCGGTGGACCGGCTGGCCGCAGCCGCGGCAGTGGAGGGTCGAGGAGCGGGCGAAGAGGCCGCGCAGGTAGTCGGCGACCGAGGTCATGGTGCCGACGGTCGAGCGCGAGGTGCGCACCGGCGCGGTCTGGTCGATGGCGACCGACGGCAGGACGCCCTCGATGCGCTCGGCCTTCGGGCGGTCGAGCCGCTCGAGGAACTGG
>JBMNNX010000447.1:0-3564 GCA_050942745.1 Myxococcales bacterium | reverse complement strand
CCTCCTGTCTTCGGGCCCGGAGGGGGGCAGTCTTGCTGTCGCAAGGGGGGCAATATCAGTGTCGCTCTACAGACCGGGGCTGTCTTCCTGAGCGAGCGGCCTCTCGCGCCTTCGTCCGCTCTGAGCTACGCACCCGGGGGCTCACCCGGCGACCAACGAACGCCGATGGCCGCGAGTCGCCCCGCGCGAGCGAGAGAGAGCTTCCTCCGCCGCGCATGCGCGGGAGCTGGATTTTCGCCCTGGCGCTCGGGTCAGCCGCGAGGAGCATCGGCGCCTGTTGGGCAGGCGCGTGTCGAAGGGCCTCCGACTTTGCCCCTCGCGGCTTCGGGCTTCGCGGCGGCTGAGCTCGAAGGCGCGGCGCGAAGCTCTCCTCCGGCACCTCGCGCGCCAGCTCTCGCGGTCGCTCGGCTGCCCTTCGGCTGAGTAGGCCAACGCGAGCGCTCGCCCTTCCATTGCCGTTCCGCTCGATTCCGCTTTCTGGCAGCGCGCTTCCTCCGCGCGCTCGCGAGCGGCCTGCGCCCGGACCTGTCCGGCCCTCTCATCCGCCGGGCGCCAGACGCGGCCTCGCAAGCTCGGACAGGCACCCGCCTGGCGACGGCATCCCCGGTGCATCTCTCGGCTTCGCGCTCCTGCGGTCTCGCAGAAGGGACCGTCCGGGCGGGATTCGGCTAGGGGGGGAACTAAATGAAGAAACAAACAAGACGCTGGTTGGCGCTCTTGAGCGCCATCACTGCGGTCGCTTGGCTGGGGGCGGCGCCTGCGCAGGCCATCGAGGTCGACAAGCTGCTCGCCGCCGAGCAGCAGCCGCCGCCGTCGACCAACTCCGCCGTCGACGATTTGCTGCGGTTCTGGGCGTACGACCGCCTGGTCCTCGATGGCGCCACGCCCGTTCCACACAAGCCCGTGCTCAAGAGCCAGATAGTGGCCAAGTCGACGCCCGATGAGTGCTTCAACGGGGTCGGCCAGCCCTACCCTGAGATGACCTATGACGAGAGCGGCCAGCCTGTCTGTCAGGAGGGCGTTCCCAAGCGGAACGAGGCGTACATCTGGGGTCTCGCCGAGTCGGCGGGCTTCCTCTATTTCGGCACGCTCGCGAACACCAACTGCCTGGTCGAAGCGGGCTACCTCGAGCAGTCGGACGAGTACGCGAACCCGTACTGGGTCTGCGAGTTCGCCGCGGCGGCCAGTGGCCGCGGCGACAGCCGCCCGCCCAATCTCTACCGCTACAACATCGCCACCAAGGAGCTGACGCGTCTGGTGATGGATGAGGAGGGCGAGTCGTTGCTCGCGAGGACGGGCGGCATCCGCTCGGCCGGCGCGCTCGGTGACGTGGTCATCCTGGCCGGTGGAGGCTCCGGCGGCGTGAACTTCTTCGCTTTCGACGGCCCGACCGGCCAGTTCCTCGGCGCGAAGAACCTGACGGCCTACAACGACATCCGCCAGTGGACCGTCTACAACGGCGTGCTCTACACCGCGGTCGGCACCCGAATCGCGTCCTGCGGTGACCGCGGCGGCGCGGTGCTGCGGTGGAGCGGCACCAAGGAGGATCCCATTCAGTTCCGCGAGGTCGGCGACCTCGACTCGCTGGGCGCCTATTTGACCGGGCTCGGCGGGCGCCTCTACATCAGCACCTGGCCCTCCGACGGCAGGAGCGACTGCGTCGACGAGAACGGCGCGCCGGTCAGCAACGTGCGCATCGGCGGCCTCGTGCGCGGACCGTTGATTCCTCCGGGCGGGCTCACCGAGGCCAATCAGCCGGCCGAGCAGTGGGAGAAGATCTTCTCGTTCGACCAGTACGATCCCGACCCGATCGCCGCGCGCAGCTACGGCGGCGGCCCGGTGATGGGCTTTGACGGGGCGCTGTTCCTCGGGACGATGCACGTCCCGCTGAGCGCCGCGACGCGCGCCGGCCACTTGCTCGATCTGAGCGGCGCAACCGGCCAGAACGCGCTGACCACGATGCTCGGCACGCACCGGGCGATCTCCATCTTCCGGCTGCTCCACCCGGGCAGCAGCAGGCCTGTGGTCGACATCCTCTACGGCGAGCTCTACTTGCCGACCTACGACCCAGTCCTCAAGCGCTACCGCATCGCCTACGACGCGGCGCACAGGAACAAGCTTGGCAAGCGGCCGCTGTTCGGCGCCTCGGGCTTCGGCAGCTTCTGGAACAACTACACGTGGATCATGAACATCTTCCAGGAGCGCCTGTACGTCGGCACGATGGACTGGAGCGAGCTCGCCCGCGTGAACTCCCAGGCCGGCAGCGGCCAGGTCACGATGGAGCCGCCGCAGCCCAGCTCCTACGGCTGGCTGCTCGGCTCCTTCGCGATGAAGGAGGGCGCCGACCTCTACCGCTTCGACTCGAAGTACGGCGCGGCGAAGAGCGAGTCGCTCGACGGCCTGGGCAACTTCACCAACTACGGCTTCCGCACCGTGCTCAACGCCGGCGGCAAGATGTTTGTCGGCACGGCCAACCCGATGAACGTGCACCCCAGGGGCGGCTGGGAGCTCGTCGAGCTGACCGGGAAGCCCCACGGGTTCTGCGCCGGCCTGCCCGATGGGACCCCGTGCTGCGACAAGAACGCCTGCACCCAGAACGACACGTGCCAGGGCGGGGTTTGCGTCGGCGGCGACCCGGTCGTCTGCATGCCGCTCAACGAGTGCCACGAGGCCGGCGTCTGCGATCCGTCGACCGGCCTGTGCTCGAACCCGGTCAAGGCCGACGGCAGCCTCTGTGACGACGCCGACGCGTGCACCGAGGAGGACGCCTGCATTGCCGGCTATTGCGTCGGCAACCTCGTCATCCCCGAGGCGGGCGTCTGCAGGGTCGAGAACACCTGCGATCCGAACACCGGCGAGGCTCTGATGGCCGAAGACGGCACGCCGTGCCCGGGCGGCATCTGCCAGAGCGGCGTGTGCGTTCCCAAGGAGCCGCACTGCTGCGGCTGCAGCGCCACCGGCGGCGCAAGCGGCCTGCTCGCCGGCCTGCTCGGCCTGCTCGCGCTGACCCGCCGACGCCTGCTGCGAGGTAGGCCGGCCTAGCCGAGGGTGCAGGGCCGCGGGCTTTGTCTTCCCGCGGTCTCCTCCAGGTCAAACCCGATGGCGCGCGTCGCTCCGCTGTTCGAGCGCCGCGCGCCTCGCCTTTTCGGCCGCTCGGCCGCCCCCCTCAGCGCTCAGCCGACGAAGCGACATGGCGTGCATCTTTTCGAGCGAGAGGAGCTGGGCCTTCCCAGTGCTCTGCGAGAACCTTCCGTTAATTGGGAGGGCTCACCACCGGCGAGGCCTGGTCACTTCGTTCATCCCCTCGAGAGCAACGTCGGGCGAGCCCAGCTATCCCAGGCGAACCGGTCGCCAGGCGGTAGGGCGCATGGCGGAGGATCTTTAGACGGCAGCACAGGTTGGCTCGAGATAGGCGGACAGGCGAGCAAGGGAGTCCACCCTATCTCTCGATGGGTTCCTTGCTTCTTGCTCTATCGTGTCAGCGAGCTGGCCCACCAAGTTCCTGACACGCCGGAGCCCGCCGATTGCCGTGACGAGTGACGACAGGGAGCTCTTGAGCGCGCG
>JBMNNX010000114.1:0-19699 GCA_050942745.1 Myxococcales bacterium | reverse complement strand
GGCAGGCCCCTCGACTCCGAGGCTCCCGCTGGCCGCCTCTACGCTCGGGCGGACCGGGGGCAGGCCTCTGACGGCATCGAGAGCCTCGTCGCCGCCCTCGTCGGCCTCGGCCCCGGCTCGACGCCGACCGGCGACGATCTCCTCACCGGCCTGGCCGCTTGCCTGCTTCGTCTCGGAGCGGATTCTGTCCTGAGGAAAACCTCCTCGGCGGCCTTCCTCGCAGCCCTGAAAACCTCGCCGCGTGGTAGGACTACCGACACCGCCGCCGAGATGCTCCGGAACGCTGCCGACGGAGCCTTCCCGGAGGCCCTCGTCGATTTCGTAACTCAGCTCGGAGACGAGCAAACCGAACCGGAGGCGCTCCAGAGCGCGGCCGATGCGCTGGCCGAGCTGGGCGCGCAGACCGGAACCGACATGCTCGCAGGGGCGCTGTCGCTGGCCCGGCGAGCCTCGAGCAACCACGGAGGGTTGTCGTGACCGAAAAGATCGTGGTGCGGAAAGGCACCTATCACGACTCCGCCTTCCTGATGCGGGTGACCCGGGAGCTCAAGGGTCTGCCCGCCATCCAGGACGCGGTCGTCTTGATGGGGACCCAGATGAACCAGGAGCTGCTCGCGGACGCGGGCTTCAAGGGCCCCGAGCTCCAGGGCGTGACTCCGATGGACATGGTGATCGCCATCCGCGCCGACAGCGCCGAGGCCATCGCCGATGCCGAGAAGGCGCTCGCCAAGCTGCTCGAGGGCGGCGAGAAGAGCGGCCGCAGCGTCGACAAGGGCCCGCGCGACCTCGCCGGCGCGCTCGCCGAGTGGCCCGAGGCGAACCTCGTCTCGGTCTCGGTCCCGGGCGCCTACGCGGGCTTCGTGACCAACCGCGCCCTCGACGCCGGCAAGCACGTCTTCCTCTTCTCGAACAACGTGCCGCTCGAGGAGGAGATCGTCTTCAAGAAGCGCGCGCGCGAGCTCGGCCTGCTGGTGATGGGCCCGGACTGCGGCACCGCCATCATCGCCGGCGTCGGGCTCGGGTTCGCCAACCGCGTGCCCCGCGGCCGCATCGGCATCGTCGGCGCCTCGGGCACCGGGATGCAGGACGTGAGCTGCACCGTCGCCCACTGCGGCGAGGGCGTCTCCCACGCCATCGGCACCGGCGGCCGCGACCTCTCCAAGGAGATCGACGGCGCGATGACCGAGCTCGGCGCGCGGCTGCTCGCCGACGATCCCGACACCAAGGTCATCTGCCTGCTCGCGAAGCACCCGGCCGACGAGGTCGCCGACCGCATCCACGGCGTCCTCAAGGGCCTCGGCAAGCCCGCCGTCGTGCGCTGGCTCGGCAAGCCCGCGCGGCCCCACGCCGACGGCGTCTTCTACGCCTCGACGCTCGACGAGGCCGCCTACGCCTCGGTCGCGCTCGCCCGCGGCCAGTCGCCGCACGCCGACGAGATCGCGGTCGATCCCGACGACAAGGCGAAGGAGCTGCTCGGGGGCAAGAAGCTCGAGGGCCGCCTGGTCGGCCTCTTCAGCGGCGGCTCGCTCGCGGGCGAGGCGCGCCTCATCCTCGAGAAGGCCGGCGTCAAGACGCACGAGCCCGAGACCCCGATGAAGACCAGCGGCCCGGTCGAGTTCCTCGGCCACCTGGTCATCGACACGGGCGAGGACTTCTACACCGTCGGCAAGCCGCACCCGATGGTTGACCAGACCGTGCGCTGCGACCTTATCCGCAAGGCGGGCGCGGACCCGTCGGTCGGGCTCATCGTCCTCGACCTGGTGCTCGGCGACGGCTCGCACCCAAACCCCGCGCCCGAGCTGGCGGCGGCGGTCGCCGACGCCCGCAAGGCCCGCGGCGACAAGCCGCTCGTCGTCCTCGCCTCGATCACCGGCACCGACGCCGACCCGCATAACGCCTCGCGCCAGCGCGCGGCGCTCGAAGCGGCCGGCATCGCGGTGCAGCCCACGGCCGCCTGCGCTGCGACGCTCGCCGCGGCCCTGCCCAAGACCCTCTGAAAGGAGCGCGCCATGAAACTCGAAAAGGCCAAGGAGCTGCTCAAGGGCCCGCTCAACGTCGTGGGGCTGGGCCTCGACAACATCGTGGAGGGCGCCAAGGCGGCCGGCGCGACCGTCGTCGACGTCCCGTTCAAGCCGCCCGCCGGCGGCGACCCGAAGCGCATCGGCTTCCTCGAGGAGCTGTACGCCGAGCCGCTCGCCTCGAAGATCGAGAAGGCCAACCAGGAGGCGCTCTCGCGCGTCCTAGCTAGCCAGCCGAACCTGGTCGGCGTGGGCATCGCCCGCGACGTCGTCCCCGGCATGGCCGACGGCCTCTTCCTGCACGCGGGCCCGCCGCTGACCTGGGAGAAGGCCTCCGGCCCGATGCGCGGGGCGATCATCGGCGGCATCCTGCTCGAGGGCCTCGCCCAGACGCCCGAGGAGGCCGAGAAGCTCGCCGCCAGCGGCGGCGTTCGGCTCGAGCCGTGCCACCACCACCACGCGGTCGGCCCGATGGCCGGCGTAATGACCCCGTCGATGCCGGTCTGGATCGTCGAGGACAAGGGCGGCACGAACGCCGGCAACCGCACCTTCTGCACGCTCAACGAGGGCCTGGGCAAGGTGCTGCGCTACGGCGCCTACAGCGAAGAGGTGATCACTCGGCTGCGCTTCATGGCCGACACCCTCGCCCCGATGCTCGCCAAGGCGCTCGAGGCGCGCGGGCCCATCGACCTGAAGCTGCTGATGGCGCAGGCGCTGCAGATGGGCGACGAGGGCCACAACCGCAACCGCGCCGGCACCTCGCTGCTGTTCCGCGAGCTCGCCCCGGCGATGGTCAAGGCGGGGGGCGACTCGGAGAAGGTCGCCAAGGTCCTCACCTTCATCAACAGCAACGACCACTTCTTCCTCAACCTCACGATGCCGATGGCCAAGTGCATGCTGATGGCCGCCGAGGGCGTGCCCTACGCCTCGATGCTCAGCGTCATGGCGCGCAACGGCACCGAGTTCGGCATCCAGCTCGCGAGCATGCCGGGCAGGTGGTTCACCGGCGCCGCGCAGATCGTCCGCGGCCTCTACTTCCCGGGCTTCGACGAGTCGCACGCCAACCCGGACATCGGCGACTCGGCGATCACCGAGACCTCGGGAATCGGCGCCTTCTGCATGGCCGCGGCACCGGCCATCGTGCAGTTCGTCGGCGGCTCGGTGGATCTCGCGCTGACCACCAGCCGCGAGATGTCGCGCATCACCGTCGGCCGCAACCCGGTCTTCACCATCCCTGGGCTCGACTTCATCGGCGCCCCGACTGGCATCGACGTGCGCAAGGTGGTCGAGCTCAACCTGCTGCCGACCATCAACACCGGCGTCGCGCACAAGGAGGCGGGCGTCGGGCAGGTGGGCGCGGGCCTCGTCAACCCGCCGTGGGAGTGCTTCAACGGCGCCATCGAGGCCTTCGTCGAGCACTGCAGGAATCAGTAAGGCGAGCGATCGCGTGGCCCCGCCGCTTTCGAGCGGGGCCCGCGCCTCTCATCGATCGAAGCAACCAGCAAGCAAGGAGAGCAGCAGATGAAGCCCATCGAACTGTCCATTCCCCTCGGCGTCGGAACTCCGGCCTGGCCCACCTACGAGCCGCTGCAGATGAAGTACTTCAAGCGCCTCGCGCCCAACGGCGCGAACGGCCAGCTCCTGACGCACTCGAACCACGTCGGCACCCACCTCGACGGCGAGATCCACTTCTACACGCCGGGCAAGGACATCGCAGCGCTGTCGCTCGACTTCCTGATGCACGAGGGCGTGGTCGTGGACCTGTCGGACGTAGCGGGCGACTACGACGTCTACACCTCGAAGATGGTCGAGGACCGGGTGGAGGTGAAGGAGGGCGACATCCTCATCATCCACACCGGCTACCACCACTACGGCTGGGATCAGCCGGTGGCCGACGAGGTGAAGTACATGGTCAAGCACCCGGGCCCCGACCGCGAGTTCGCGGAGTGGGCGCGGGCGAAGAAGCTGCGCTGGATCGGCGTGGACTGCGGCAGCGCGGACCACCCGATGAACACCATCATCCGCAACTGGATGCCGCGGCAGGCCAAGGAGGCGGACGCGCACTTCAAGAAGAAGTACGACATGCCGCTCGAGCAGTTCTTCGATGACTCGAAGTACCAGCTCATGCACCTCGAGCTGTTCAACCACGGCATCATCCACGCCGAGTGCCTGGGCGGGGACATCGACCTGCTGCTCAACCAGCGCGCGACCATCGCCTGCTTCCCGTGGCGTCTGGTCGAGGGTGAGAGCTGCATCGCGCGCATCGTCGCCTTCGTTGACGACGCCAAGCACGCCGAGCTGATGGCCAAGAAGGAGAAGGCCAAGCTCACCAAGTTCGGCGACATCGCCGGCGTCCAGAACGACTGGCTGCACGACGAGGGCCGGGCGCGGGCGCTCTGCGCGAAGAAGTAGTCGCGTCGCTGCACGCGGAATCGGAATCCGCCCGTCTGCCGAATATGGCAGGCGGGCGGTTTTCGCTCGGGAGGCCACGGCGAGCATCGTCTGCACCGCGTGTCCGCAGATTGGCGGCGACCGAATGAATCCGCGGCGACGGCTATGGGACTCGGGAGTCGGCCTTCCTCTCTGCAGTGAAACCTCCGGGATAGTGACAGGCGCGCCAAGTTGGCTCGGCCTGAGCCCTGACCGCTTGCGGACTCGCTGTTTTGCGAGGCTGCGTCCAACAACATTGCGCAAGCCTGCCTGCGAGGAGCCCGCGATGCCCACTCCCACCGTCGTGCGCATCGGCGCGAACGACACCGCCCAACACGCCGCGTTCCTGCGCTACACGCGCAGGCTCTTTCCCGGGCTCGACTTTGGACCTTGGTACGACCGCGGCGGCTGGGTCCCCGAGTACGAGGCGAACGCAATCGAGGAAGCGGGCGAGATTGTCGCGAACGCCTCGGTCATGCGGATGCAGCTCGTCATCGATGGCGCCCCGGTGCGCGGCGTGCAGCTTGGCGCGGTCGGCAGCATGCCCGAGCGGCGCGGAGCCGGCCTGGTGCGCCGGCTGCTCGAAGACACGCTCGAACGGCTGGCCGATGAGAGCGAATTGGTCTTTCTCTTCGCCAATCCCGTCGTCGACTTCTATCCGCGCTTCGGGTTCCGACGCGTCGTGGAGTCGCGCTTTGAGCTCGACCTGGCCTTCGCGCCCGGCCACCCCGCACCTCGCGTAGATCTCGACCCGGCGACCGAGCGCGAAGCCTGGCTCGCGGCGCTCACGCGCGCGCCCTCGCCGACTGCACGCTTTGGCGCGAGAGGCTACGGCTCTGTCGCGCTTTGGCACGTAAGCAACTTCTATCCGACTGCGGTCCGGCGCCTCGCGCCTGATGCCTATGCCGTCGCCGTCCAGGAGGGCGATCGGCTCGAGCTGCTCGACCTTGCCGCGCCCGAGGGGTTCGACCTCGCCGGCGCTCTGCCTCGGCTCGCCGAGGCGCCGGTCGCGCGGGTTGGCTTTGGCTTTGCCCCCGAGCGCTTCTTTCCAGAGGCTGCGGCCCGTCTCGACCCCGATTCCATGCTTTTCGTCCGGGGAAAAGCAGGTCAGCTCGGAGCCTCACCGTTCAGGTTCCCGGCCCTCGCGCAGACGTGAAGCAGTCCAAGAACGGGACTGCCCTGAAGGGCAATCGCCAGCTCTTGGCCAGCCGATCGCGACTACCCACAAGGGCAATCGCACCCAGTCGAACGGCCGACCGCACCCCCACGAATAGCCGACCGCACCCCCACGACAGACCGACCGAACCCTGTCGAAGGACCCTTCGCACTCCGTCGAACGCCCGCTCGTGACCGTCCGCAGGCTCACCCGATGAGCTCAGGAGCGCTCTCTACGGAGCGATCTCGCGGACCGAGACCTTCTTGTAGCGCTGGTCCTCGATGTTGTCGTTGCGCAGCACGATGTAGGGCTCGGGCGTGGTGATGATGTGGTCGGGCGCGATGTTGCAGCTCGCGGCGATCGACGGGTCGATGCTCCACCCGCCGCTGTCGGTGTGCTCGTGGATCTTCTCCCACGTCCCGCCGTTGGCCCCATCGGTCAGGTCGCGCCAGATCTCGAGCTTCACGCCGTTGGCGACGTTGCGGGTAATCACCTTCATCCCGATCCACTGGTTGCGCGGCAGCGCGCCGCCGTTCCAGACGTTCCTGGCGACCGTGCTCGTGTAGGTCGGGTGCTTGAGCTCCTTCTGAAGGACCGCGCGGCCGTCGTAGCGCAGCACCAGGGCGTACGCCTTGCCGTCGCAGCGCTTGTCGAGCCCTTCGTCGTTGGTCGCGGTGGTCGAGCTGGTGTGGCCGTCGCCGGTGCGGGTCTCGACCGCGAACCCGGCGGTGCTGGTCGCGTCGCTCTGCTCCGAGATGCGCTGCGAGTACATGGTGAGCTCGACGTTCTGCCACTTCCGGTTTCCGCTCCGGTCGCCGATGTAGAAGCGAATCGTCTCGCCCGCGCTCTTGGCGGTGCCATCGCCGAAGATCTGCAGAGTGTGGCTCGAGCCGCGCATCCAGAACTCGGGGTCCTGAGGATCGACCTGGCCGTTCGTCAGCGTGCGCGGGTTCGAGTCCCACTTCGCATGCCAGCTTCGCCCGCTGGCCGCCGATGGATAGACCGCGCGGGTCCCAAAGGCGTCGGTGCTCGAGGTCGGTTCCGGCGTCGTCGCAGGGTTGATGGTCACGCGCTGAGTCGCGGTCGCCGAGTTGCCTGAGCTGTCGGTGGCTCGCCACGTCACGGTAGTCGTGCCGACAGGGAAGCCATCGTCCGGGGCGTCGTTGGTGACAGTCGGGCTCGGGGCGGCGTCGTCGCGCACGACCGGCGCGCCGAGCGAGACCGGCGTGAGCGTGCCCGTGGCGATCCTGGTCACATCGGCCGGTGCGGTGATCGACGGCGGCGTCGTATCCGGTGCCTGTGCCGGCTCGTCGATGGTCACCCGCTGAGTCGCGGTCGCCGAGTTGCCGGAGTCGTCGGTGGCTCGCCAGGTCACGGTGGTGGTTCCGACGGGGAAGCCGTCGGCCGGCGCGTCGTTGGTGATCCTCGGGCTCGGGTCAACGTCATCGCGCACGACCGGCGTGCCGAGCGGCACCCGCGTGAGCGCGCCGGTCGCGGTTGCCTGTACGTCGGCCGGAGCGGTGATCGACGGCGGAGTCGAGTCGGCCGACAGCTCGTCGGGCCGATCGGCGTTCGCGCTCCCGGTGACCCGCATCTCCGAGAGCGCGGTCATCGGCTGCGGTCCGAGCTCGACCGACAGGCGCACATAGCGGGCCCGGCCGAGCGGCAGGGTGTAGCTCTCGAGCTCGCGGGTTAGCCCGCTGCTGTGCAAGGTGGTCTCGGCGCCGAAGCTCTCGCCGTCGATGGAGCGAGCGGCGCGGAAACCGAAGCCCGGCTTGAAGCGGTACCACGCCAACTGCAGCCCGCTCACCGCCCTCGCTTCGCCCAGGTCGATGAGGAGGGCGCACGTCGGGCCTGGGCAGCTCCAGCGCGTCGCAAGCCGGGAGTCGAGCAGCTCTCGCTCGCGCCGCTCACCGCTCTGGTCGGTGATCGAGCGGATGTCGAGCGCTCCGAGGACCGGCACTCGAATCTCGCTGATGCCTGCGCGATCGCCCTGCGCCTCGCCGCGGACGACCACCCGCACCAGGCGCGCTTCGACCGGGGAGAAGCGGAAGGGCTCGAGCGTCCGCGTCGCGCTCGATGTCCGGCCGCTCAGGATGGACGCGAGGTCGGCCTCGTCGGGCCCAGCGAGGATCTCGAAAGGGCGCGACGGCGCGTCATCGGACCAGGCGATCTCCACCGCGTCGAAGGCGCGCGGCTCGCCCAGGTCGAGCTGCAGCCAGCAGTTCGCGCCCAAGCACGACCAGCGCGTTTCGAGGTTGCCGTCTACAGCGCAGGCGGCAGCGTGGGTGCCATCGTCGTTGCTGGCCGTGATGGCCAAGGCTTCGAAATAGGGACCGAGAGGGTTCGATTCGCCCCCGCAGGTCGAGAGGGCGAGGGCCCAGGCGGTGAGCGTGACGGGGAGAATGCCGGCGTGGCGCAAAGTTGAAGTCCTTGCCGAGAGGGTCGGGCTCGCCGGATGGCTTCCGGCCAGACGCCATCTCAAACACGCCGGGGGCGCGGTCGGGGAGAGGCGGTCAGGGCAGGTCCCGGGCGCTCGGCGAGCGAAGGAACGTCAGACGTCCGCACGGTTCGGCGCGAGCAGAAGGACCGAACGGTTCGCAGGGGAGGGGACCAGGCTCAGGCGATCATGCACGGCCGCGCGTGGCGACCGCAGCCGGAGGCTCACCTCTGCTGGCCGAGGCGAAGCGGTGACAAGAACCACGCGCGGGAACACGGCGCCCGAGCAGAGCGGCTCGGGCGTCGCCGCGCGCGCAGCGCACTCGCGGTCCGAGGGCCTTCGCGCGAGCTAGCTGGCCTGCTCGAGAGACTCGCGCTCGACCACACGATCGGCAGTGGACGGATCGACTTCCGAAGGCGGGACGGGCGAGGGGGTGGGCTTGCTGCGCGTCTCCCAACTGCCCGAGTCGAGCGTGAACAGGCCGAGCGGCGTGAACACGAGGTAGGAGACGGGCATCAGGAGCGCCATGGAGATGAAGGCGAGCGGGCCGACGCGCTGGGATTCGGGCATCGACCCGGCGGCGGCGTAGTAGATCGCGGCGAGCAGCGCGAGCGCGCCCGCGTGGATGACCACCAGGTCCACGAAATCGCCGTTGAGAACCTTTTCGAGGATGAGGAGCGGGTAGCAGAGCATCAGCGCGAAGAGCGAGAAGTAGTTGAGCGCGACCGGCGCCGGCAGCCGCCAGGCGTGCCTGAGGCCTCCGAACCAGTCGATGAGGTTCGAGCGGCGCCAACGGATCTGCTGCGAGAAGTACTTGGAGAGCGTGTTGGGCGAGACGGTGAAGCACCAGGCGTCGGTGATGAAGAGGGTCTTGTAGCCCGCCTTGACTATCTGGCGGGTGAGGAAGCGGTCCTCGCCATACTTGATGGGGACGCCGAGCACGTTGCGTCCCTCGAGCACCGGCTGCAGCTCTTCGAGCACTTCGCGCCGATAGGCCGTCAGGCAGCCAGACAGGCACATGACCGATTTGAAGGCGCGCTCGACGAGCTTGAGCCACTCCTGGGCGAAGTAGAACTTCACCGTCTGCATGCGCGTGAGCCAGTTGTCATTGGGGTTGGCGACCATGACGCGGCCGCCGACTGCGGCGATCTCCGGTCGCGTGAAGCGGGCCACGAGGGCGCGCAGCGCGCCCCGATCGACGACCACGTCGGAGTCGACCGAGACGATGATTTCGGCCTTTGTCTCCCGGTGGCCACGGTTGATGGACTTGCGCTTGCCGACGTTCACCGGGTTTCGCAGCACCTTGACGTTCGGGTGCCCGCGGGCGGCCTTGAGCGCCCAGGCGTAGCTGTCGTCGGTGGAGCAGTCGTCAACGATGATGATCTCGAGCTTGTCCTTCGGGTAGTCGAGCGCGAGCAGGCTCTCGACCGTGCGGACGATGTGGTCGCCCTCGTTGAAGAGCGGGGTGATGGTGGCGACCGTCGGCTCGTAGTCCTCGCGCTTCTCGTCGAAGCGGGCGCCGGTGAGGCGCTTGAGGAAATGGCCTGCGACGTAGCGGTTGGTCAAGACCAACAGAACGAGCAGGTAAACGAAGAAGTCGTCCAACGAGCCCCTCCTACCGCGCGGCCCGAAGCGACGCGAACGCCGCGGTCAGTCGCGGAGGCGCGGGCAAGCCGTGGTTGCACGAAGTGTCGGTCCCTGCCACCGCCGCCGTTCCGCGGGTCGGCCACCTAGCCGCTGCCCAGACAAACATGCGGTCGTCCGCAGCGGCGAGGAGCCCCAGGCTCGACCTCGCGCCGGACAAGAGGTGTCGTCAGCCGCGGGACCGGACGCTTGGCGGGCCGGTTGCCGAGCCCTCGCCTTCGCGAACGACTGTCAGTCGAGCGGTCTCTCGCGCGGCATCTGGCGGCATTCGATCGACTGTGAACCGAGTGAGCGTTCTTGCCGAGCGATCGAGCGCAGGGCCGCACGCACGGCCTTGGGACCGGGCGCATGGAGCAGGCGCTCGAACAAGCGGCGCAGCGCCTGTACGTCGGGTGCCCTCTCGATAGCCGCGGCTTCGGGCGGTGCCCGAGATTGTCTTTCACGAGCCCGCGGCACAGCTCGGTGAGCGGCTTCCGCAGGAGCTCTTCTCGGCCCCGCTTGAAGCCTTCCGCGAATCTTTCAGCGACCCCTTCCTCAAGAACGGCCCGGAGGTGGCCGATTCCGTGAGACCGAGTGGCGAGCGAGACCTCAACGCTTGATGGAGCGCAAGACCGCATGCACGGCCTGCGGGCTGGCGGCCGCGAACAGTCGGTCTCTCAATCGCCTGGCGGCGTCGAGGTCAGTGATCTGCTCGAGCCCCTGGGCTTCCGGTGGCAGATACCCCAGCTTGCTCTCCACGAGCATCCGGCAGCCCTTTGAAAGCTCCCGAGCGCCCTCTTCTCGTCGTCCTTCCCTGCGCCCCTCCTCGCGGATGGCCCGGTAGGTGGACGATTCCGTGGGGCCGCGTGGCGAGCGAGACCTCATCGCTTTATTGAGCGCAAGGCCGCACGCACGGCCTGCGGGCCGGCGGCGGCGAATAGTCGATCCCTCAATCGACTGACGGTGTCGAGGTCAGTGATCTGCTCGAGCCCCTCGGCCTCTGGTGGCAAATACCCGAGCTTGGTCTCCACGAGCATGCGGCAGGTTTTTGAGAGCTCTCGAGCGCCCTCTTCTCGCCCCTCCTCGCGCCCCTCCTCGCGGATGGCCCTGTAGGTTGACGACTCCATCAAGAGCTCCTTTCGCGAGACCATCGCCTGCAAATCTGCGGACGCAAACCGCACCCCTGCAATTTCGTACCAGACCCGCAACAGCTCGCTGGCGAGCAGCTCGTCCTCAATCGCCTCGAGCAGGTTGCACGCTCGCTCGACATGCTTGCGTCCCGCAGCCCGCGGCCAGCGCTATCAACGCCCACAGGCCTGGCGTGTGCTGCTCGAGCAGGTTGTCGGCCTTCTGCCACCAGAGGCAGACCGCCTGGAAGAGGAAGTCAACGGACGTCGAACCTCTCTTCGCCGAGTAGCGCATCTGTGGTCGTCGGCCGTCGCGGGCAGGCATCAGGTAGAACACGACGCACTCGACCGGTCGGCCAAGGACCAGGTGCGCGTACGACCAGCGATTGAAGACCCGCTTGCCCGTGTCGATGCGGGGGCGCGCCTCGGCTTCGATCTGGAAGGTCTGCCGGTCACCCCGTCTGTCCGTGAGCTCGAGGAACAGGTCGAAGCTCCGGGGCATCGGCGCTGCGGATGCCAGCTCCTTCTCCAGCGATCGGAACCGCGCGCCGCGGGTGACGACCCCTGGCACCAGCCCGAGCAGGTCGAGCGGCCGCAGCCGCCCCACCACCTTGAAGTCCCGATCCCACCGGCCCATGCGCGCTCACTAGCGCAGGCCCGAGGTCGCGCGATCGCGGGACGCTCGAAGGCCGTGCGCGGACGACCGGAAGCGAACGGACGAGGCGCTAGCGGCCGGCCGCGTCCGTGGCAGTCGCGGCTGCCGCCTGGGCGTCCGGGCCGGGCTCGAAAGTCTGCGCGGCGCTCGCGCTCTGCTCTGCCAGCCAGGTGTTGAAGCGGGCGTTCTGCGACGGCATGCTCAGCACGATGAGCCTGTCCCCCGGGCGCAGGCACTGGGAGCCAGAGGGACTACGCACGACGTGCCCGTTGCGCTCGATCCCCAGCACCTGCACGCCGAAGCGCGCCGCGATACCGAGCTTCTCCAGGGTCTCGTCGGCGTGCGTGAAGTCGTCGGGGACCTGGATGGTCTCGTTGACCAGCATCGAGAAGTCTTCGGCCTCTTTGCGCGGCTCAACCTGAGAGAGCCACGCCTCGGCACGCTCGATCTGCTCCTCGCTGCCGACCAGCAGCAACCGGTCGTTGGGGAAGAGCCGGGTGTTGGCGCTCGGGCTCGGGATGGCGAGCCCCTGGCGATCGATGCTCGCCACGGTGCAGCCGAAGCGGCTGCGCAGGCCGAGGTCCTTGAGCGAGCGGCCGACCGCCGGGCTCGCCACGCCGAGCCGGTGCTCGTGGACGCGCAGCTCCCAGTCGACCCGTGCCTTCGGCAAGGGGCGCGGCTTCTGCGTCGTCGTCGTCGTTGTCGCCTCGCTGCCCGAAAGCTGGGCGCGCACCTGGGCGTTGGCCCGCGAGTACCAGCGCACGAGCGGCCCGCGCAGCAGCAGCGCGGCGGCGAACCACGCGGCGAGCGCCGGCAAGACGACCACCGAGGGAACCGCCGTGCTCGGCAGCAGCATGGTCGAGAAGAGCAGCAGCAAGAGGCTGCCGCCCGCCTGGAACGCGCGTTCGAGGACCATCGACAACAGGCTGGTCCCCGACGAGACACCGAGCGCGTCGGCGAGGATGAGGCCTAGCGCGCCGAGGTTGCGCCAGATGGCCACCAGCGGAATCAGCATGAGGACGCCGAACACGACCCAGAACGCGATGGGCAGCACCCAGGCAAGGCTGCCCGACATGTTGACGGCCGCTGACTGGACGGCGCGCAGCAGCGGGGCCGAGAAGGCGAGCAGGCTTATCCAGATGGCGACCTCGAGCACGAGCTGGGCGAGGCGTCCGCCGACAAGCCGTCGCGCGACCTGCCCGCGTCCGCCTTGTGAGCCCGGCGTTCCCAGCGCCGCGAGCAGCGCACGCCAGCTTCGCAGCAGCTCGGGCTCCCTGGCCTCGAACGCGACCGCCAGCCGTTCGCCGAGCAGCTTGCTGAGCACCGGGGAGAGCAGCGTGGTCAGCAACGCGGCCCCCACGCACGCGGGGAAGAAGGAGCGCGGCATCAGGCCGGTCGAGACGCCGAGCTGGGCGACGACGAACGACAGCTCGCCGAGCGGCTGGAGGGCGACGCCGGCCTGCACCGCGTCGCGCATCGGCTTGCCGGCCAGCAGCAGGCCGCTGGAGGTGGACAGGAACCGCCCCACCAGCGCGATCGCGGTCAAGCCGAGGGCCAGGGGCAGGGCCTCGGCGATGAGCGCGACGTCGAAGAGCATCCCCATCGACACGAAGAAGACGGCGGCGAAGATGTCACGCAGTCCTTCGAAAGCTTGCTCTAGGCGCGCCTTGTGGGCCGTGCCGCCAATCGTGCTGCCGACGAGGAAGCTGCCGAGCGCGACCGAGAAGCCGACGCGGGCGGCGAGCCAGCCGGCGCCGAGCGACAGCCCGCCGACGGCCAGCCATTCGATCTCCCGCGGCGCGTGCGCGCGAAGCCGGGCGAGCAGCCGAGGCACCACCAGCAGGAGCACGACAAGCGTCAACAGCACGAAGCCGCCCAGCTTGCCGACCACCTGCCAGGCGGAGACCGAGGCGGTGCTGGCCGCGTATGAGCCTAGGATCGCGAGCATGGCGACTGCGACCCAGTCTTCGAGCACCGTCACGGTCAGGGCGAGCTGACCGAAGGCGCGGCGCGAGGCTCCGCTCTCGTCGAGCACGCGGCTGATGATCGCCGAGCTCGAGACCACCAGGGCGCCGGCGAGGAACAGGCTCTGAACCCCGGAGAGGCCGAAGAGAGGACCGAAGGCGCGGCAGCCGCTCACCAGCAAGAGGGCCGAGAGCGCGGTCGCGATGATAGGCGCCGGCCCGAGCTGTCGCAGTCGCGGCAGGCTCAGGTTGAGCCCGACAAAGAGCATCACGAAGACGAGGCCGAGATCGGCGAGCGTATGGACGTTTTGGATGCTCGTCAGAAAGGTGAAGGAGAACGTGTAGGGGCCGATCAGGATGCCGGCGAGCAGATAGCCCACGACGAGCGGCACGCCGATCTTCTGGCACATCAAGGCGACGACGCCGGCCGTCGCCAACACCACAGCGAGGTCCTGGAGCAGGGCAAGTTGATTCATTCGTGTCGCTTCCTTCGGGGCCGAGCGGTTCCCGACGCCGACGAGATGGCGGGCGAGGTTTGGAAGCTAGCCGAACAGCCCTGGTCCGATCCAGAGAGTCCATCAAGAGCGCCTGGCCGCTCGTCAGAGCGCCAGGGGCAGCACCATTTCCGTGTGGACTTCGGTCTGTCCGCGGTCCTTGAAGCTGTGGTCGAAGTCGAGCTCGAACAGCTCCGTATCAGGGAACCGCGGCACCTCGACCTGGAGGATCTCGGCGTCGGTGGCGATGGTGAAGCTGCCGAAGTCCGCGGAGGCGACCTCGATGCTGCGTACGTCCTCGTAGTAGCGAAGGAACGGAGACGTGTCGCTCTGGATGTCCAGGGTGCCGAGCTCGACGTCTCCTTCACCCGTTATCGTCAAGGCGCACGACTGTTTGGACGGCAGCACGTAGTAGAGTCCGGCCGAGGCGACCCTCAGCCCCTCGGTCTCCAGGGACCAGGTCGAGCGCCAGCGAAACGGCTCGTCCGATGGGTAGTGGCTGTCGGGCACCTGCGACAGGCTGCCCTCGAGCATCTCCACGATGAGCAGCTCGCGCTCGGCCACGACTGTCACTTGCGTCTGACTCATCCAGGGGCGATCGGGCACGAACACCGAGGCGTCCGTGCCGTTGTAGCGGCCGGCGAACAGGGGCGAATCGTCGAGGTGCACGTAGATGCCCGAGTAGCGGCCGTCCACCGAGCCGTTCGTGGGGTCGATGACGAGCGCGAGCCCGGTGCCCTCATATCGCGCGACGACTTCGGCGCCCTCCTGCTCGACCTGCCACGCGGCGCCCGGATGCTCGGTCACCGTGATGGTGCCCGACTGCCAGACTTCGGGCTCGGCCGGCTCGCCCGCATCGGGCTCCGCGCCGGCATCCGCTGACTCGCCAGCGTCCGGCACCTCGCCGGCGTCAAGGTCCTCTCCGGCGTCGGAGTCTTGCCCGGCGTCCTCGAGGAGCGCGGCGTCTGGCGTGATGGGGTCGGAGCTTGAGTCATCGGCCGGGCCGCAGGCGGCGAACAGCCCGGCGGAGATCGCAATCCAGGCGAAGGAGCGAGTCATGGTGAGTTCCCGGGGGGGAGTTGGCTTTAGCGCGCCCCCGCGTATATCACCCCGGCATACAGCGCGCCCAGCCGGCTCAGAGGCCGAGAGACGCCGCGAGCGCGGCGATGGGAAGGGCGCGCTTCATGTCAGCCCCCGGGTCGCCTGGGCCTCACGCCCGGAACGATCGAGGGCATCGCACGCTAGACGAGCCCCGGGCGAAGCGGCGCAGGCGCGCGAGGACGCGCCTCCTCCTGAGAAGGAGGCGCGTCATTCCCGGTGGGTTCGAGCACGCGGCACCGGCGTCCCGGTCAGTGCGCGGAGAACCACTGGGCGAGATCGTCGATCACTGCGAGCGGCACGTGGTTCGGCTGTTCGTACTCGACCGGCGTCGACGCGCCCTCGCCCGGCATGAAGTGGTGGTTGAGCTTTGGATAGGATTTTAGGGTGGCGTTCGGCTTGCCCGAGAGCGCCTGCTTCCAGCCCTCGAAGTCTTCCATCGTGACCTGGTAGTCGCGCTCGCCCTGCAGCACGAGCATCGGCACCTCGAGCGAGGAAGCGATGGCGGCGCCGACGTTCTCGCGCATGTCGAGCCAGTAGCGGCCAGGGATGCCGTCGACGATCTCGTCGGGCTTCAGGTCCGGCGCATCCAGGCGCGCGGCGACCTGCTTCGCCTGGGCGATGAGCTCCTGTTGCTTCTCAGGGGATTGGGTCCAGATGGGCGCGAGATAGATGATCTGATCCAGGTGCAGCTTGCCCATCGGCCGGGTGTTGCCCGCGAGGAGTACGATGCCGCGAACACGCGAATCCGCCTTCGCGACGCGCGGCGCGACGTAGGCGCCGAGGCTGTGGCCGGCAACGAAGATGCGCTTCGGGTCGATGCCCGGCGTCCTCGAGAGCAGCGCCACCGCTTCGATGGCGTCGTCGATCGACTCCTCCTTGACCGTGGCGATGTCGTCGTTGGAGAGCTTGCCCTTGTAGTGGTGCGTGCGCTTGTCGTAGCGAAGGACCGCGATCTTGCGGGCCGCGAGGCCCCAGGCGAGATCCTTGAACAGCTTGTTCGGCCCCATGCTCTCGTCGCGGTCGTTGGGGCCGGAGCCGTGAACGAGGACGACCGCGGGGAACGGTCCTTCGCCCTTCGGCATGGTGAGGGTTCCGGGGAGCGGGAACTTTTCGGTTCCGAAGGTCACCTCGCGCTCCTCGAAAGCGGTCGGATCTGCGTATTCGGGCGGGTTCCAGGCGGGCAGGAAGTGGTAGCCGTTGACGCGCAGCTTCTTGTCGAACGAGACGCGCACCTTGCCGTTCAGCTTCTCGTAGGCGCACTCGAGGTCGACCACCATGCCGGAGCCGACCGGGATGAGGCGCACGTTCAGGACCTCGCGCACCTCGCCATACTGGCGCCGCAGCGCGTTGAAGCTCTCGGCGAGCGCTTCGCGCGAGACGAGCTTGCTCATGTTCTCGTCGAATCGCTTTCTCGCCGTGGACCACTCCCGGTCGATGAGGAGCTGGAGGAAGTCGCGGCCGGCCTTCTCGAAAGCCTCCCGCGGGTACAAAGGCGAGGGGCGCAGCCCGGTCACCTGCTGATTGGCGTCGAGGATGACGAGCAGGCCGAGCGAGTCCTTCTCGTACTGGCACTCTGCGACGACCGCCCGGCTTCCCTCGGCTCTCGGCTCCTCGCGCACGACCTGCGCTCGCTGGAAGGCGCCGAGGTTGGCGGTCATCGCGTCCCACTGCTGCCCGAGTACGGCGGCCGACAGGCTGTTCGCCATCGGCTCCGCAAAACGCGCGTGCGCGAGCTCGAACTGCCTGGCCGCGAGCTGGGACACGAGATCCCGAGCCACTTGGGCCGAGGCAGACAGCTCTGCTTCAGGCACGGTCGCCGCGGGAGGCGCTATCGCGTTGCTCGAGGCGCACGCTGCGAGCAGCGCAGCCGGAATCAAGGTCCAGCGCTTGAGGTGCATGCCCTTCCTCCTTGCGATGATCGCTTTGTACAGAAAGGGCAATCGTAGCCGAGCTGACACACGGTCGCGACCGAGGAGCTCGATGAAGCACAGGCCGACAGCAATCGGTCACCCGCGGCGAATGATCGCTCCGGCCTGCAGGGGCAACGAATGCGGTGCAAGGCGGGCAGGCCGAGGCCCGCGAAGAACAGGAGACGCATCATGTTTCGCACCGCGCTGCTCGGGTTCGCCGTCGTTCTCGCCGCTGGCTGCCACGTCGTAGAGGGCAACGGAGTCCGGGGAGTCGATGAGCGAGTTGTCCCGGGCTTCGAGCGCGTCTACGTCGAGGACGGGCTCGAGGTCGAGGTGGTCGTCGGCGAGCGCACGGACCACAATGTGGTGGTCACTGGCGACGAGAACATCGTCACCTACGTCGAGACTGAGGTCCGCGACGGCGAGCTGCGTTTGGGCATGCCCACGGGCTCCTTCTCGACACGCAGCCCGCTCAAGGTGACGGTCGAGGCCGCCTATCTGAACCGGATCAAGGCTGACGACGGCGCGCGCGTCGAGGCGACCGGGCTCAACGCCCTGACCCTTGCCCTCGCGGTGAACGGTGGCGCGCAGCTCACTGTCAGCGGTACTTGCGACCGGCTGGATCTCGGCGCGGACCATGGCGCCCGAGCGCTGCTGCGCGAGCTCTCCGCGCGTTCAGCCTTCGTCTCGGTCGAGGGCGGCTCTCATGCCGAGGTGCTCGTGCTCGAGGAGATCGAGATCGTCGCGACCGGCGGCTCGACGCTCTATGTGGCTGGCGATCCGCCGCGCAACCTCCGTCAAAAGCAGGCCGACGGAGCGCAGGTCATCTTCGAGTAGTGCCGGCCAGTCACGCGTGAACCCGAGCGCAGGGAGCCGAGAGCCTCTCGGCTCCTTGCCCTGGGTAAGCGTGCACGTCAGCCACTCGGCAACACGTGCGCCCACGCCGACGTCGAGGCAGCGGAAAGCCCGAAGTGTCAGGCGACGGGCTCTGTCGAGGCGGGGACGCGCTCGAGCAATTGGCGGTACCAGGTCGTCGCCGCGTCAACGCGCTCGGCGAGGGCGCGTGGGCCCCACACGATGGAAAGCGTTCGGCGGGTCGCGGCGCTCGTCTTGGTGCGCTGCGCATCCTTCACGGCGTTGGCGCACGGGCCCTCGGCGTCGAAGAGGCACAGCAGGCCTTCGAGGTCGATGACCTGGCCCGAAGTGTTGAAGACGTAGGCGTCGCCAGCCTGGGCGATGCCCACGCGCAACGGCGTCCGGGCGCGGTCGAGGTCCACGACGCTTATCGGCAGGCCGCTGTGCAGCGAGACCGCGTTGCCGGCGTCAACCGCCACGTTGATCGAGCCGAGCGCGCCCTCGGTCGCCGCGCGAAGCAGGTATTCGGAGGCGGGCTTGCTGCGGCCGGTCGGCTTGAAGCCGCCGTGTCGCAGCAGGTCGCGCACGGCAGCGCGGGCCGCGTCGTCAGGGGCGGTGAGCGGGCTCTCGGCGTTGACTGCGAGCAGCGAAACGAGCCACGCGGGTGCAGTCAGGTCGCCGAGCGGAGCTGGGAAATCGGTCGTGAAGGCGCGCAGATGAAGGAGCGGGTGAGGGGCAATCTCGAGCTGAAGCATGGCGGGAGTCTAACGGAGCGGCGCCTCGCGGCGGCGAGCATTTCACGGGGACTGCTCAAAGCGAGCGGGGGCGGGGACTGCCCCGGTCAAACCGAGCGTAGCCTCCCGCGGGACGCGGGAGGCGAAGTCGAGGGCCGCCACGAAATCGACGAGGCGCAGCGCGACAAGCCCCACGCCACACGCAGGGCCCTTCGGCTGCGCTCCCGCCGCTGGCGCGTCGGGAGCCACTGGGCGAACGGGGGCCGCCGATGCTCGAGCGCGCTTCCCGCTACTCGCCGTCCACGGTGACCTCGGCTCGCATCACCTTCACGTAGAGCATCGCGAAGACGAGCAGGCACCACGAGGCCACGACCCAGAGCGCTATCGAGAGCGGCAGCGTCGTCCCGAAGAGCACCGAGAACAGGAGCCCGCCTCCGGCGATGCCCCTCCGCAGGTTGAGGGCGGGGAACGCCTTGGCGAGCGCCCCGATGCCGGTCTCGCGCACGAAGCCCTCGGGCATCTTCACGCCGTTGCGGAACATGCTCGAGAACTGCGTGACGCCGACGTTGAGCAGCGCGGCAACGAAGATCCACTTGTCGTCCGAAAACCGATAGGCCAGCGCCGCGAACACTGCCACGTCGCCGAGGCGGTCGGCGTAGAAGTCGAGGAAGCTGCCCTTCGGGCCCTGCTGCCCTTGCTCGCGCGCGATGGCCCCGTCGAAGCCGTCGCCAAAGCTCGCCACGATGCCGAGGCCGATGGCGACCCCCCACTGGTCGACCAGGATGCTCGCACAGGCGATGAGCCACAGCAGCAACGAGACGACGGTCACCGCGTTCGCCGAAAACGGCGAATGCCGGGCGAGCCCGCGGATGGACGTGCCGATGAAAGCGTAGGCTTTGCCGTTGAACCCGACGTACTTCGCGTCGCTCATCCTGCGCTCCTGTCGTCGCGCCGCATTTTCGGACAGCGCCTCTCTATGCCGAGGGCGCCGAATAGTCCACCATGTTGCAGTCGATGCCAAGGGAGGCTCGGTCCGCGCGCGGGCAGGAGGGGCGGGCAGGTGCCTGACAGATGGCGACTTCGGCGGAACAGCGGCGATTCCGGGCCGTGGCCCTCCGGGCGGCGGCGACCGCGCTGCTCGTCGTCGCGAGCGCAGCGGTGGTTCCGCGCCTGTGGTGCGGCCGCGAGGCGG
>JBMNNX010000113.1:0-19729 GCA_050942745.1 Myxococcales bacterium | reverse complement strand
CCGACCTTCATCCTTCACGTCGGCCGGCTCCGCTCCACTGCGACCGGCCTGCCGGTCGCGAGACCGCCCGCCGGGTACCCTCGAATCGGCCGCGCCTCTGCTCGGCTCCTCGACGGGCGCGTTGCCGCCGCGCCCTACCGGCCGTCCGGTTGCCACTTTGCTGCCGAGCACGATTCGAGGCCGGGCGCATGCCGGGCGTCCCTACCAGCCCGCGGCCGAGCGCTCACTCGTCGTCGCAGCTCGCCGCGATTCCGGCGGGCAGCTCGACGTTGTCAAACCCCTTGCTGAACCCCGCCTGGTTCAACCGACCGCCGTCGAGGAGGAGCTTCCCGTCCTCGAGGATCCTCCCCTCGATTTGGACGGCCTTGCCTTCGTAGCCCTCGGGCGTCGCGAGCCAAAGGCCCCAGTCGCCGGTATACGGGTTCTCCTCGTACGCCGAGCCAAGACGCACGGTCCCTCGCATCACCGCGGAGTTGCCGTCGGGCATGTGCACGATGGCGACGACGTTCGTCAGCGCCGACAACGAGCACCCGCCGCAGCCGACGCCGCCAGCCTGATCGGCGGTTCGCGTCGTGCCCCGCCCACCGCCCTTGACGACGTGATCGACGTCGCAACCGCCCTCTTCAAGCTGATCGTTGGCAGCCTTGTCCTCGCACACCGAGATCGATATCGGCCCCTCGCCGACGGTGCCGAGCCAGACGCGCTCGATGCGCCCCATCGCCTCGTCGTCGCGCTCGGCCGAGTATTCGATGGCGGCGGGCCCGCACTGAAGTGCGCCAGCGAGGAGCAGGACGGGCAGGACGAGGCGACGAGCTGAAGCGGTCATGGGATGGCTCTCCGGAGTTGGGCGGCGAGTCTAGCGCGGATCATTCGCTAGAGAACCCGATCGCCGCACGCACGACCGCGCGGTTAGATGACGAGGGCTCGTCGGCCAATCGATTCTCGGTCAGAGCACACGACAAACTGCGGGCCTGTGCCGGCGACTCGCCTCGTGCCGAGCGTCCAGTCAGCGACCGCGCAGGCCGCCGGGACGGCGACGGTCAACCCTCCACCGCCCTTCCTATTTACGGAACCTGTGCTGGGTCGCAGCGCGCAGGCTCGACGGGAGTCGGCCCCGTTCGCCCAGATCAAGCTCCCGTCGCCCTCGACCGCATCGTCTGTGCCTCGCCCGGCTTCGCCGCGATCGGCAAGGTCACCGTGAACGCGCTGCCCTTCCCGACCTCCGACTCGACCTCGATGCGCCCTTGGTGCTCGCTGACGATCCGGAAGCTCACCGACAGGCCGAGGCCGACATTCGACCAGACGTCCTTGGTCGTGAAGAAGGGCTCGAAGATGCGCGGCAGGTCCTTCTCCGCGATGCCCTTGCCGGTGTCGGCGACGCGGACGCAGACCCGCTCGCCATCCGACGTCGTCGAGATCGTCAGGCGCTTGTCGGCCGACTTGAGCATCGCGGTCCGGGCGTTCGTGACGAGGTTGAGCAGCACCTGCGAGAGCTGGCCGGGATCGCCCTGCACGGGCGGCAGCGCCGCGCCCGGCTCGAACGCGAGATCGATGCCCTCGGCCTTCACCTGCGTCTCGACGAGCGTCAGCGTGTCGGCGACAACGCGGTTTAAGTCAACGGCGCGCAGGTTGGCGGCCGGGCGCTGCTGCGAGAAGCGCAGCAGGTTCGCGGTGATCTCCTTCGCCCGCTTCGCCAGCGCCTCGATCTTTCGCAGCGCGGCGACGTCGCGGTCGTCCTCGGGCCTGTCAAGCAGCAGGAGCTGCGCGTTTCCGAGGATGCCGGCGAGCGGGTTGTTGATCTCGTGGGCGACGCCGGCGCCGAGCTGCCCGATGGCGGCGAGCTTCTGGGCCTCGAGCAGCTGGGCCTGCGCGGCCTTCAGCTCTGCGGTCCGCAGCTCGACCTGGCGCTGCAGCTCTTCGTTCCAGGTCTCGAGCCTGCGGCGCGCGGCCCCGAGCTCCTCGCCCATCGCGTTGAAGGCCGCGGACAGCTCGGCGACCTCGTCGGCGCCCTCGACCGGGATGCGCACCGACAGCTCGCCGCGGCCGAAGGCGCGCGCGCCCTCGGCGACCCGCTCGATGCCGCGCGCGAGGCCCCGCGTAAACAGGAAGCCGACCGCGAGCAGCAGCCCGAGCGCGCCGCCTATCGAGAGCAGCACGGTGCGCCGCATCCTCGCCACCGGGGCGAAGGCCTCGGCTTCGGGCATCCGGACTATCGCGGTCCACCCGAGATCTCCGGGCGCCCGCGCCGCGGCCCCGAGCACGGGCGCGCCCGCCGGGCCGTAGCGCGCCGAGCTCGCCTCGACGCCGGCGGAGCGCGCCAGCGCGAGGTCGCCCTCGTCCGGCCGCTCCAACAGCCGCGCGCCGTACGGTCCGGCGAGCGCGCGCCCCTCGGCGTCGAGCACCAGCAGGCTCCCGGCGCCCGCGCTCGAGACGGCCTCAGCACGCCGCTGCAGCTCGCGCAGGCTGAGCTCGACCGCCACGTAGAGCGGCGCGCCGCCTTGGCCCTCGACCGCGATGGCGAGCGCGGCGAAGGCCGCATCGCGCGGCGCGCGCACGTAGGCCGGCGACATCGCGACGGCGCCGGGGCCGTTCTTTGCCAGCTCGGCGAGCGGGACCGACGCGCGGAAGGCGCGCAGCGCCTCCTCGGCCGGCGCCGGTCCCTCGCGCGGCGTGACGATCGGCAGCAGCTCGGCTCCGGAGCCGTCGAGCAGCGCCGCGGCCGAGAAGTGCCTCGACTGCTGCAGGAGCAGCCGCAGCGCCCCCGCGCGCTCGTCGGGCAGCAGGTCCTTCCAGCGGAGCGGACCGGCCGCCCGCGCGAGGCTCTCGACGGCCTCGTCAACGTCGCGCGCGGCCTGCTGCGCGGCGAAGGCGGCCGAGGTCATCTGCTGGGCGCGGATCCGCGTCTCCAGCTCGCGCTCGGCGCCCGAGAGCAGCGCGAAGCCGACGACGGCCACCGGCGCGAGCGCCGTGGCGAGCATGAAGAGGACGAGCTTGTGGTACAGGCGCATGCCCTTCGTCCGATCAGCCGGCCTTCTTCTCCGGCTCGTGCTGCGGCTCGGGCGCCACCACCGGCGCGGTGCGCGTCGCCGACAGGCGCGCCTGGTCGCTGTCGCTGCGCAGGTACTTGCTGCCGGGGATCGCCTTGGCGCGCATCTTCAGCTCCGCGGCGGCCCTGGAGACCTCGTTGTGCTCGGCGAAGCGGCCGTCGCAGATGACCGCGGCCACCGAGACGCTCATCAGCGGGAAGCGCCGCCGCTGGCCGAAGCGGTCCTCGGCTTCGATGTAGCCGCGCCGGCGATCCTCGGCGTCGTAGTAGAGCGGGATGAGCCGGTCGAACGCGTCGATGATCTGCTGGCAGACGGTGTCCACCCGCTCGAGCGCGGTGATGAAGACGAAGTCGTCGCCGGCGACGTGGCCGACGAAGTCCCCGGGCCCGGCGACCAGGTCGCGCAGCAGGTCGCCGGTCTGCTGCACGACGCCGTCGGCCTTCGCGTAGCCGTAGTGGTCGTTGTAGGCCTTGAGGTTGTCGAGATCGAGGTAGCAAAGGCCGAAGCGCTCTCCGGCCTCGAAGCGCCGAATCACCTCGCGCTCGATGGCCGCCGATCCTGGCAGCCGCGTCGTCGGCGAGGCGCCGAGCTCGGCCTCCTTGCGCCGCAGCACGGTCTCGACGCGCGCGGCGAGCTCGAGGGCGTCGAACGGCTTCACCAGGTAGTCATCGGCGCCCAGCTTGAGCGCCCGGACCTTGTTGGCGGTCTCGCCCTTGGCGGTCACGAAGATGACCGACATGTGGCGCGCGGCCCGCTCCTCCTTGAGCTCCTCGAGGAAGGCGAGCCCGTCGCCGTCGGGCAGCACGAGGTCGAGCAGGAGCATCTCGGGGTGGTGCTCGCTGATCACCTTGCGCGCTTGGCCAAGCGAGTCGGCCTCGAGCACCTGGTAGCCGATGTTGGTGAGCACCTCGGCGCAAATCGCGCGCACGGCTTGCTCGTCGTCGACGACGAGCACGCGCGCGGTCGGCGCCCCCAGGCGCTGCGCGAGCAGCCCGTCGACGCTGGCCAGGAAGCGCGAGGTGTCGAGCGGCTTGCTGAGGAACGCGCTCGCCCCGGCCTTGAAGGCCCGCTCGCGCTCGTCGCCGACCGAGAAGACGAGCAGCCTCGCCGAGCGTGTGTCGGGGTCGTGGCGCAGGATCTCGGCCAACCCGAAGCCGTCGATCCCGGGCATGCGCACGTCGAGGGTGACGACGTCCGGGCGGTGCCTGCGAGCGAGCGCGATCGCCTCGTCGGCGCGCGTGGCGACGAAGACCTTGTGGCCGCGCGACAGCAGCAGCGCCTTGAGGATGAAGCCGATGTCCGGCTCGTCGTCGACGACGAGCACGGTGCCGGTGCGCGCGGCGGCGGCCTTCGGGCCCTCGTCGGCCGCCTCGACCGGCTCGACGGGGAGCACGACGACAAAGCGCGCGCCCGAGCCCTCGGCGCTCTCGGCCCAGATGCGCCCGCCATGCGCCTCGACGATGCTGCGGCAGATGGCCAGCCCGAGCCCGGTGCCGCGCACGCTTCGGGTGCGCACCGAGCTGCCCTGCTCGAACTTGTCGAAGATGCGCTCGAGGTCGGCCTCGGCGATGGCCTCGCCGTTGTTCCAGCAGGTGAGGACCGCGAACCCCGGCACCCCGGCCGGCCGCTGCAGCTCGAGCTCGATGCGCCCGGAGCGCGGCGGGCAGAACTTGATGGCGTTGGTGAGCAGGTTGTTGAGCACCTGCGTCAGGCGCATCGGATCGCAGACGAGCTTGACAGGCCCGGCGGGGGCGCGCGCCTCGATGCGGATCGCCTTCTCGGTGGCCGCCGCCGAGTAGCGCTCGACGGCGCTGCGCACCAGGGAGTCGAGCTGCGAGACCTCGAAGTCCATGCGCATCTTGCCGCGCGCGAACTTCGAGAGATCGAGCAGGTCGTCAACCATCGCGTTGAGCCGGTCGGTGGACTCCTTGGCCATCGTCAGGAAGCGGCGCTGCTTCTCGTTGATCTCCCCGGCGAGGTTGGCGAGCACGAGGTCGACCGAGCCGCTGATGGCGGTGAGCGGGGTGCGCAGCTCGTGGCTGACGATGCTGACGAACTCTTCTTTGCGCTCCTCGAGCCGCTTCTGCTCGGTGATGTCGCGCAGGACGACGACCACGCCGGCGAGCGAGCCGTCCTTGTCGGTGACCGGCGAGACGGTCGAGTGCAGGGTGCGGTCGAAGATCTGGACCTCCTCGCGCAGCGTCTGCGCGCCGCCGTACTCCCAGCCGCGCACGAGCTCGAAGGGATAGAACCCGAGCACCTCCTGCAGGTACTTCGCGGTCGCCTTGTCCGGCGAAGGGATGCGCAGCAGCTGGCAGGCCGCCGGGTTGATGACGACGATCTCGTTGCGCGCGTCGGTGAGGATGACCCCGTCGGCCATACACTCGACCATCCGCTCGATGCGCCGGCGCTCGGCGCCGACGGCGGCGGCGATGCTGCGCACCGAGCCGGCGGTCTGGTTGGCGAGCAGCGCGAGCAGGCGCGCGTCGCTCTGTTGGAAGGCGCCGCGGCGCGAGGCGAAGAGCACGATGACGCCGGCGGCGCGCCCGTCGACCGACAACGGGGCGGAGATCTGCTCGGTGAGCGCCGTGGCCTTATCGCCCGGCTGCTTGGCGCGCTTGCCGGCCACGCGGACGACGAGCCGGTCCTCGCTGGGCTGGCTGCCGGAGAGCTCGCGCCAGGCGGCCAAAGTGCGCTCCTTGGCCGCGAGCAGCGAGTCCTCGCCCGCCTCGGTGTGGCAGTGCACCCGCAGCGTCGCGGGCCGGGTGGGCTCGACCGAGATGAGCACCGCGCCCACGTCGAACGCGACCACGCGCGAGAACTCCTCGACGACCCGGCCGATGATCGCCTCGTAGCTGCCGAGCGCGTCGCCCGACCGGCTCACCTCGTGGAGGATGTCGAGGGCATCGACCCGCTTGCACAGCTCGCTCAGCAGCAGCTCGCGCTCGCGGCGCAGGGCGTGCTGGTCGAGCGCGTTCTTGATGGTGACGGTGAGCTCGGTCACGTCCCAGGGCTTGGTGACGTAGCGGAAGACCTGGCCGCGGTTGATCGCCTCGATCAGATCCTGCGGGTCGGTGTAGCCGGTCAGCAGGATGGCGGTGACGTCCGCGCCGATCTCGCGGGCGCGGGCGACGAGATCGATGCCGCTGATGTCGGGCATCTTCTGGTCGGTGACCAGCAGGTCGACCGGGCGCTCCTTGAGCAGCTCGAGCGCCTCGGTGCCCGAGGTGGCGGTGAGCACGTCGTAGCGCCGCTCGAAGGTGCGGGCGAGGATGTCGACGACGTCGGGCTCGTCGTCCACGAAGAGGATGAGGGGCCGCGGCTTGGGCTGGCTCATAGGCGAAGTGGAGGCTGCGCCACGGGCAAATAGGGCAGGCGCCGCGGGATGGAGTCGCAGCCCCGCGACGGCGAGCGGCGCCGCAAGGCCGGCCGCTGTCTCCGGAGATCTTGGCTCGGGTAGATCAACTCTCGGTCCTCACGCCGCCCGTGGATCAAGGGATGAACAGGCTATTCGAGCGTGCCACCATTCCTGCGCGAACGCGAGAAGCCGGCCGGTCGGCAAGACCACGCCGCGGGCGGCCGCTCGCGGCGCGCGCGCTCGGCCGAAGACCGCCCGGCGCGGCGCCTGCCGCAGGCCCCGAATCGAAGGCCTCCGTGGCGCGCGAGTCGCCGGTCGGCGGCGGTCCCTGCCCGCGGGGGCACGGGACCGGGCGGAGCCGAGCTCGGACGGCCGGAGGGCGGAGGATCGGCCGGGCGATTCCTGCGGCCGGCTCGAGGTCGTCCCCCCGCGCTCACGGCCGCGCGGCTTCACGACATCGGGCTCGGGCGTTGATCCTGATCCACTTTCGGCGGCGACGAGAGGTCCAGTTGCAGCGCGACAACGCAGTCCTTCGTCCCCCGGTAAGTTCGCCGACGTCCACGAGCTTAGCTCCCTCATCCGCGATTGGCGCGAAGGAACATCGGGGCCGATCGTGCTGCGTTGTCCGCACGCGTCAGCAGGCTCGAGGAGCAGCGGGCGTTCACGAGAGGTCGCCGCCCTACGGAAAGGGGAAGTAGACGCTCGGAGTGGCCGGGGGGACCGACGGTTTCCTCTCCGTGACCCGGCATTCAGTCGGGAAGACCGGACATTCGGTCGGTGAGACGCGGCTTCCGGTCGGAGAGACTGGCCGTTCGATCTGAGAGACCCGGCCTTCGGTCGGAGAGACCGGTCGTTCGATCTGAGAGACCCGGCTTTCGGTCGGAAGGATCCGAGTTCCGGTCTCGGAGACCGAAGATTCGGTCTTCGAGATAGGCCGTTTTGGATCACCGCCCCGACCGGGGGGCCTGCCGCGTGAGTCGCTGCTGAGCGCGGCGAGAGCCTGCTCGCCCGCGGAGCCCCGCTACCGCAGCGGATGGAGCCCCGATTTGGAAGACCGGTCGGCCTGCCGGGAGATCAGAAAAGCCCCGGACGAGGGCCGCTTGTGCGCCGAAGACTCATAAGAGTTCCAGATGGGTGGGGACCGGCCCTCCGGAACACAAGAGAGTTCGAATCGGAGGGGGGAGCTTTGGCGCGCCAGATCCACTTCCCCTGGCAGTCCTTCGGCCCACGGAAGGACGCCGCACCGAGCGTAAGTAGCGCGCCCGGCGCGCCCCCGTCAGACCGGCTCGGTGCCGCAGATGACTTCGGTCGAAAGAATGGGCTCCGACTCGACGAGCAGCTCGGTCGGCAAGGGCGGCTCCTGTGGCGCCGGCTCCTGTGGCGGCGGCTCCGGCAGCACGCCGCGCGCGCCCGCGTCGATGGCGGTGAAGGCACCGAGCTCGATAGTCGCGAGCCAGGCGAAGAGCGCCGCGCCAATCAAGCCAGTAAGCAGGCTGCCGGCGATGGGGATGAGGAGCGCCGCCTTGCCCTCGCCCGCCGGCATCAGGCTGCCAGCGCCGGCGACGAACGCCGCTATCCCCTGGAGAAAGCCGAACACGACCATGAGGCCGGCGAATGCGCCGAGCCGCTCGAGGCCGAGCCGGGCCGCGGCCGCGAGCGCGCGCACCGGGCCTTCATCCCCAGCCACCGCGCGCACCATCGTGAGGCGGAAGAGGACCTCGACGGCCTTGGTCACGACGAAGGCGAGGAGCAGGGCGAGCGCCAGGGCCAGCGCGCCCGCGAAGCCGCCGCGTCCGGTGCCGAGCGCACGGGCGTAGGCGAGGCCCGAGGCACCGATGGCGGTCGCTCCGAAGAGCCACGCCGACAGGTAGATCGGCACGAAGAGCAAGCCGACCAGCGTCGCGGGCGCGAGTCGCTCGACGATGCGGCCCACGGTGAAGGGGACCTCTTCGCCGGCGAGGCGCAGCCCGAAGACCCGCGCGCCCGCGGACAGCCAGACAAGGCGAAGGACGAGCACGAGCACGCCGGAGGCGATCGCTGCGCCCGCGAGCGGCAAGGTCGGAGCCGGCAGGGAGAAGCGCTGAAGGTCAATGGGCTCGCCGAAGAAGACGGCAGGCTGCGTGGCCAGGCCATCGAATGCGGCGCGCAGCGCCAGAGCGGCGAAGACTACCTGCAAAGCCAAGCCGAGCACGACCGAGGCGCACTCGCCGACCCAGGCAAAAGCGACGACGCCGGGAGCCCGGCGAGCGAGGCCAAAGCCGGCGGAAAGCGCTTCCGAAAAACCGATCTTTCGCGAGGTGGGCACGAGCGCGGCATTTTCACCGCAAACCGGGCGGGCGTGAAGTGCCGACCGCTCACGCGAGGGCTCGCCCTTGCGCTATACGCGCGTTCAGCCTAGAGTCTCGCGCTCGAGGTGGCCGAAATGGACGAGCTGACCGAACGCCAGAAGCAGATATTGGCCTTCATCATCAAGCGAAGCGGCGAGCGCGGCTTTCCGCCGACGATCCGCGAGATAGGCCAGGAGTTCCAGATCAAGAGCACCAACGGCGTCAACGACCACCTCATCGCCCTCGAGCGCAAGGGCTACCTGCGGCGCGGCGAGCAGAAGAGCCGCGCGCTCGTCCCGACCGCCCTGGCGCGCAACCTCCTCGGCCTCGCCTCGCCGAGCGCCGGCCGTTCGGTGGAGATCCCCGTCGTCGGACGCGTCGCGGCCGGCGAGCCGCTGCTCGCCGAGCAGAACCTTGACGACGTCGTGGAGATCGACGCCAACCTGCTGCCCCAGGCCGGCAAGGACGTCTTCGGCCTTCGGGTCAAGGGCGACAGCATGATCGGCGACGGGATCCTCGACGGCGATATCGTCTTCGTGCGCCGTCAGCCGAACGCGCAGGCCGGGGACATCGTCGTCGCGATGCTCGAGGGCGAGGCGACGGTGAAGCGCTTCTACCCCGAGGGGCGCCGCATCCGGCTGCAGCCCTCCAACCCGTCGATGAAGCCCATCGTCGTCGAGCGCGAGGCCGCGCGCGACGTCGCGCTGCTCGGCATCGTGGTCGGTGTCTTTCGCAAGGTGGCGAGGGCGTAGGCGAACGGCCCGAGCGGCTGGCGTTCCTGCGCGCCGCCTTACGCGATGGCGTCGCCTGCCCGCTCTCCGGCGAGGAACGCGGCGACGGCCCGGCCCACGCTGGTCAGCCCCACGCTGAACACATGATCGGCCCCGGGGATGACGACGAGCTCGTCGCCCGAGCCCTGACATAGCTCGGCGAGCGCGCGTCGGTCGCCCATCGGGTCCCTCTGCCCGACGACGACGAGCCCGGGCACTTTGAGGCTCGCGAGCGGCGAAAAGTCATACGCCGAGGTGACCGGCGCGATGACGGCGACGCCAACGAGCGCTTCTCCGGAGAGCGCCAGCTCGAGCGCGACCTCGGCGCCGAAGTCGTAGCCGGCGAGCACAATCTCTTCGTGCCCGACGTTCTCGCGCAGCAGGCCGAGCGCGGCGCGGGCGTCCTCGACACAGCCCGCCCTGTCCGACAGCTCGCCCTGCGAGGCGCCGACCCCGCGGTAGTTGAAGCGCAGGGTCGGATGGCCGCGCTGCGAGGCGGAGAAGGCGAGCTCGGCGCAGACCGGCGAGTCCATGCTGCCGCCGCGGCTCGGATGCGGCGCGAGGATGAGCAGCCCCGGCCGCTTCTCGCCGCGATGCGAGAGCGCGTCGAGGTAGGCGCCGCCCGAGGGGACGATGGTGGGCCGCTCGAGAAACTGTCCGCGCAAGACCATGAGGACTCCTCAGAGCGCACCCTCGGGCGCGGCGCAACACTCGACCGCGAGGGCGCCCGGCTGCCGGTCTTCCGCCCCTAAAGCAAAGCGGGAGCCCCGCGCTGCCGGAGCTCCCGCCTGCGGAGAGACCTTGGCGGTGTGGCTAGAGGACGTGCAGGTTTTCGACCTCAACGCGAGCGCCCTTGATCTGGTGCGTCACGGTGCAGGTCGGGTTCTCGAGCTTGAAGTTGGGATTGCACGCCGTGCCGGTGCAGTCGAAGCTGTCGGTCTGGGTCCAGGTGCCGCTGAAGGTGTCACCGTCGACGGTGAACTTGATGGTGGTCTGCACCGAGACGGTGATGACGGCCGCGCCTTCGTTGCGCTTCTTGATGACCGTGTCGGTCACGTCGAAGGTGTAGACGTCGTCCTGGAAGGTGCCCTCGAGGGTCTGCTTGCTCGGCAGGAACGCGGCGCCATCCACGCTCACGCCAGCGAGGAAGAACTTGCCCTCCGGCCCTTCGTAGAGCTCCCAGGTGCCCAAGTCGGTCTGCACGCCGGTCTGGTGCTTGTCGTCGGGCGGGATGTTGTTCACGTAGCAGGAGTCGGGACGCTCTCCCTCGAACTTCGACACCTTCCAAACGGTCAGCGGCTGGGGCCCGCAGGCCGCGCCGGCGATGAGTGCCAGACCGAGAATGACGCTTCGCTTCATGGTGGAGCCTCGCAGTGCTTGGGGGTTTGGGCCGGCCCGTGATAGCGGGCCGATTCTAGGGCTGCCGCGGCGACTGTCAAAGCCCCGACGCTACCCTCCAGAGGACGAAGAACTTCAGGTAGCGGCCCTCCGGGAACTGCAACAGCACGGGGTGGTCGGGCGGCTGGTAGCGCTGATGGACGAGCTGCAGGTCCACGCCCGCCTTGAAGCCTGCCTCCTTGACAGCTCCGAGGAAGGCCTCGCCCGAGACGCGCGCGGTGCAGCTCGAGGTGCAGAGGATGCCGCCGGGCTTGAGCACCGAGAGCGCGGTCCGGTTGAGGCTCGCGTAACCGGCGACCGCGGCCTCGACCGCGCGCTGGCTCTTGGCGTAGGCGGGCGGATCGAGGATCACCAGGTCGAACTGCCGGCCCTGGGCGGCGAAGGACTTGAGCACCTCGCCGACGTCCGCCGCGAGGAAGTCGTGCGACTCGGCGCTCAGGCCGTTCTCCTTGAAGTTGCGGCGCGCCAGCGCGATGGCGTCGGCGTCGAGGTCGACGCTCGTCACCTGCTTGGCACCTCCGAGCGCCGCGTTCACCGAGAAGCCGCCGGTGTACGAGAAGCAGTTGAGGACCTCGCGTCCGCGCGCCAGATCGCGCACGAGGCGGCGGTTGTCGCGCTGGTCGAGGAAGAAGCCGGTCTTCTGCCCGGCGAGCACGTCGACGAGGAAGCGCGCTCCGTTCTCGCGGACGGCGACAAGCTCCGGGGCGGCCTCGCCCCACAGCGACTTTCCCTGCGGCCGGCCCTCTTCGCCCTCGGTCGGCTCGCAGTCGACCTCGTCGCGGCCGACTATGCCCTTCAGGCCCGGGACGAGCGCCCGCAGCGCGTCGAGGATGGTCGCCCGGTGCGGGGTGAGGCCGGCCGAGTAGAGCTTGAGCACGGCAAAGCCCGCGTAGAGATCGACGATGACCCCGGGCAAGCCGTCGCCCTCGCCGTGGACGAGGCGATACGCGTCGGTCTCGGACCTGTCGAGCAGCGCCGCGCGCAGCGTCAGCGCCCGCGCGATGCGGCGGCGGAAGAAGGCCGCGTCCACGGTCTCGCGCTCGTCGCGGGTGAGCACGCGCACGGCGATGTGCGAATAAGGATCGAAGTAGCCGCGGGCGACAAAGCGGCCGTGATCGACGATGTCGACGATGGCGCCGGCGGGCAGCTTGGGCACCTTGGCGATGGCCTGCTTGAAGACCCAAGGGTGCCCCGCGCGCAGGTGGCGGGCGAGGTCCTTGACCAGCGTGAGCTTGAGATTGGACATGGTCGTATGCCAACGTTGCGGCCGTCGGCGCGCCGTTTTCTCAGATCGCGGCGAAGAAGTGAACCGCGCGCCGCTTCGCCCTCCCTCCTCAGGAGCCACCATGCGTCAAGAGCGCTGCGTGCGGTGCGCCGTTCTCTCCTCCCTGTTCGCGTTGGGCTGCGCGGCTCAGAGCGCGGGCACACGCGACTCGGTCTGGGACAGCGAAAGCCCCGACGCGCCCGCGGCGGTCGGCGAGGTCTCGACCAGCGAGCAGGATCAGGAAGACATCGCCTGCGCCCGGCAGATCCGAGCCGACAGCGAGAAGCTGTGCGGCGACGCGCCGCCGACCTTGCCCGAGGCCTACGCCGAACGAGCCCGCCGAATCTGGCAGCGCCACACCGAACGCTGCCCCGGGATGCGCTCGCGCGCCGCGCTGCGCGAGCTCGACGAGTGCGTCACGAGCCTGGAGGAGGCCCCAAACCAAGTGGACATGGAGACGCAGGCGCGGCGCGACGCCGCGCGCGCCAAGCTCGAAGACCTCCGCGCAGACCCGCTGTTCGCCCACGCCCGCCGGCGCGTCCGCGAGGCGCGCGAGGAGGCGTCGCTCGCCTCGCAGGACTACGAGCAGGCCTACCAGCGCGGCGCCGCCACCGCCGTGCGCTTCCGCGCCGAGGCTTGGGAGCAGGCCGAGAAGAACCTGCAAGAGGCCGAAGGCCGGCTCCTAGAGCTCATCGTCAAGCACGGCATCGACCCGCGAGACGCCCGCGCCCTGGGCGTTTGGTAGGCCGCGCGGCGCGCCGGCGGCCGTCGCCAGCGCGCGGGTAAAGCGCGCGGAGCCGGAAGGAGAAACGTGGTGCGAGACTCCCACTGGTGCCGCAATGAGGCCAATATCGCCGCGCTCTCGAGGAGCGTCGCCGAGTTGTCCGCTGACCTCGCGAGGGTGAAGGCAGAGAACGGGGAGCTGCGGCAGGCGCTCGTCACGATGGCCGAGCGGCTGCTCGCAGCCGGGGTCCTCGGCGCCCAAGACAAGCGCTGGCTGTCTGGCTTGCTTGAGCACTACCTCCAGCCCGGCGACACTCTGAAGACCGCCGCTGCGCGCGCGGCCCACCGCGTCGTCGGCAAGGTGCGCTGCCAGTGCGGCGCGACCGTCGACGACATCGAGGGGGTCACCGACGAGCGCTGCCCGTGGTGCGGCGAACGCCTCCAGACCGACCGATAGCCGCCTCCCGGCAGACCTGTGAAGAGCGGCGCCCTGGAGGCCGCACCCGGGAGGCAGCTCGGGAGCCCGAACCGGGCGCGCGAGAGATGGAGCCGCTCGGCCGGCAGCGGCTCAACCGTGCGGCAATCCGAGCGAGCGCTCAGACGAGCATCGAGGCGCGCACAAAGTCCCGAAGGCTCGCTCGACGAGCCCGGCGCGCCTCCACTGCCGTCAACGCGACGGGCTCAGCGGCGCTTCGCCCTCGCCGGCTTGGCGACTTTGGCGGGCCTCCGCGCCGCCATCTTCGGCTTGGCCGCTTTGGCGGCCTTCGCAGAAGTGGCAGCCTTCGCCTTCGCCGCGCGCTTGGGCTTGGTGGCCTTAGCGGCCTCCTTGACCGTCTTCGCCGCCCTCGGCGCGCGCCGGGTCGCCTTGGTCGCCTTGGTCGCCTTGGTCGCCTTGGCCACCTTGGTCGCCTTGGTCGCGGCGGCGGGCTTCGCGCGGCCAGCCGCAGCCTTCGCCGGCGCCTTCGCGGGCTTCGGGCGGCTCTTCCGGACGCGCCTGCCCATGACGACTTCCATCTCCTCGGGCCTGAGGTAGCCGATGTCGTAGAGCGACTGGAATACCTTGGCCGCGCTCTCCTCGACCGTCTCGAGGTCGGTTCGCAGCACGGCTTCGGCGTGCTGCGGCGTCTCGTAAGGATCGGTCACCCCGATGAAGTTCGGGAGCTGCCCGCCGAGCGCCTTCTTGTAGCGGCCCGACGTGTCGCGCTCCATCAGCTTCTCGGTGGGGCAGTCGACGAAGACCTCGATGAAGCGGCCGATCTCCTTGCGCAGCGCGTCCCGGGTTCCGCGGTAGGGGCTGGTATTGGCCACGACGGCGACGCAGTCGTTGCGCGTCAGCACGCGGGCGACGTACCCGAGGCGACGGGTGACTTGGTTGCGCTCCTCTTTGTTGGTCCCCTGGCCTCCGGCGAGGAGCGAGGCAACCTCATCTGCGTCGATCAGCTCGACTCTCCGGCCCGCGGCACGCAGGCGCTCGGCGATGTTGTTCGCGAGGGTGCTCTTGCCTGCCAGGCTCATTCCCGTGAGCCAAACGGTGAATCCAGTGGTCTGCGGCATCTTCACCTCCGAGCCGAATTTCTGATTGCGTCCGGGCGACCGTACGCTTTGGTCAACACCATCGGCCTGCGTCACCGGAGGCCCGACGGCCAAGGCTCGACGATGCCAAGGTCCGCGGGCTCCAGCCCGTCTCCCGAGTTTCCATGTCCTTGAAAAGGATCGAGCCCCTCTCGAGCGAGCAAGGGCGCGGAATCCTACCCTTTTCTCCAGAGAGAACTCAGGCCGAGGAGCAATCGCGGCAGCCGGCCCGGCCCCGACCACTTCCTCTTACGTCAGCTTCCCCCGAACTCCTTTTGGAGAAAAAGGAGCTGTTTTTACCTCAACTGTTGCGACCATGCAACATCCCTTCCGAAGCCAAGGGCACAAGAACTCGCGCGAATCGGACGACGGTCCGCCCGCCCAGGCGCCGCCACCCCGGAGGCGCAGGCGCTTTCCAGGCAGGCTCGGGCGAGTCACAAACCAGCGAGTTTTCAGGCAGATGCCCTGAATCGGCGGCTCCGTCGCCTCGCTCGACGCGCCGGCGCTCGCGCGGCGATTCAGGCTCGCTTGCTTCCGTCTTGCGGGGCCTCCTCCTGGCCCGCGAGCGCCTCTCCGCCCGGCGGTTGCCCGGGAGACCGGGCGGCAGGCGCCGCGGCGGGCTCCGCGGCGCGAGTCGCTCCGGATGCGGCGGAGGGCGCCGGCGCGAAAGCGGGGGCAGGCGGGGCCGTAGGGTTCCCCGCGGCCGCGTCTGCCGCGCCCTCGGGCTTGCGTCGGCCGGTCTCCACCTTCGGCTCCTCGGACAGCAAGCGGCGTGCGCCTTTGGCCTCCCCTTCTCGCAACGCGGCCGTGCGCACCGGGACGGCCATCCCCTCGGCGCCGCGCACGAAGGTGGGCCTCGCGGCCGCCACCTTGAGATCTGCGGGCTTGTCCGAAGGCTTGGGAGGAGGTGCTTCGGTCGGTCGCCCTCTCGGCAGGGCGCTCCGGAAGCGCTCGAGCCAGGTCTTCACCTCGGAGATGGGCAACGCCGGGCAGAAGTTGCCGTTGACGCCCTCCATGTCCCGCGCCATGCACAGCGAGTTGAGGATCGCCTCTTCGGTCGCCTCCATGACCGCCTCGTAGAGGGGGTCTAGGCGCGCGTCGAGGAGGAGCTTGAGCCGGTAGACCATCTTGCCGGTGCGCCGCGGGATCTTGTTGGCCGTGGAGAAGGCCAGGATGATCTCTCCCGAGCCGTGGGCCGCGTAGGAGCCCACTCGACCGATGCCCAGCGCCGCGCGCTTGGCGAGCCGGTTGAGCTGATGGGTCTGCAGCGGCGCGTCGGTGGCGACGACCGTAATGATCGAGCCGTAGCTCGTCTGCCTGCGCGGCAGGCGCTGGTAGCGCTCCTCGAGCATCTCGCCGACAGGCAGGCCGCCGATGCGCAGGTTGTGGCGCTTGCCGAAATTCGCCATCACCAGCACGCCGATGGTGTAGCCGCCCGCGGCCGGGGGCAGCTTGCGGCTCGCGGTGCCGATGCCGCCCTTGAAGTCGCAGCAGATCATCCCGGTGCCGCCGCCGACGTTGCCCTCGGCGACCGGACCATCGGTGGCCGTCTGGATCGCCTCGTAGACGTGGCTCTCCTTGAGGTGGCGACCGGCGATATCGTTGAGCCAGCTATCGTCGCACTCGCCGACGAGCGGGATGATCACGTCGTGCTCGTCCCCGATCCCCGGGTAGCGCTCGACCATGTACTTGACCGCCGCGTCGGAGACCGCGCCGACCGACAAGGTGTTGGTCAAGAAGATGGGCGTCTCGATGAGCCCCCACTCCATCACCTGCGTCAGGCCAGAGACCTCGCCCGCCCCGTTGAGCACGAAGCCGCCGCCGACGACCCGCTCGTTGAAGATGTTCCCCTGGTTCGGGAGGATGGCCGTCACGCCGGTGCGCACCGGGCCGCGGCCGACCTTCAGCGCGCCGGCGCCGCGTTGGATGGTCGAATGGCCGACGAGCACTCCGGCCACGTCGGTGATGGCGTTGTAGCGGCCGGGCTTGAAGCGCCCGAGCGAGATGCCGAGCTCGCGCGCCCGAAACCGTGGCCCTTGCACCTTAGGGGAAAGCAGCTCGCTCATGGCCTTCGAGGATACTCCGGGGCAGCGTGCGTGACTCTGTCTTCGACGCAACAGCACAGGCGGCGAAACAAAGCCGCCGCGCCGCTGGGGGGGAGCGGAGCTTGCCGCCGCGCCCTCGGCCGCGCTCACCGCGGGCCGTCCCTCCTCCTGGCGACCGGCCCGCCAGAAGGCGTGGCTTAGCTCAACTCCGTCTGGTGAGGAGCGGCCCGCGCCGCGTCGACGACGCCCTCGGTTGAATTCGAGCACGACCCGCTCGCGACAGCCTGGGGCGCAGCGGCGCCGGCCGAATGGTTGGGCGCATTCGCGCAGCCCGGCGCGACCGCGTGACTTGCGGCGGCCGCGGCGGCAGGCGCCGGAGCGCTCGCCGCGTGCCCGTTCGTGTGGCCGCTCGCGTGGCGAACCAAGCCTTCGGCCTTCGCGACCCGCCGCTCTCGCTCGCGTTCTTTGTAGCGGCGGATAGCCCCGGCGAGGATTTCGCCGATGAGCGTGCGGTAGTCCATCCCGGTCGCCTCGGCGATGAGGCACAGGTCGCTCCACCCCGGGGTGAGGCCCGGCAGCGGGTTGCACTCGATGAAGTAGATCCTGCCGTTCGCGCCGAGGCGAAAGTCGATGCGCGCCACGTCGCGGGCGCCGAGGATGGTGAAGACGTCGCGCGCGGTGTCCTGCATCCTGCGCGCGATCGCCGGCTCGAGCTTGGCCGGCACCTCGTACCGGACCAGCTCGGTCGAGGCGAGCTTGTGCTCGAAGCTGTAGACAGGCAGCGGGTCGGTCTTGTCGGTGAAGACGATCTCCATCGGCGGCAGCACGCGCGGGCGCCGCTCGCCGAGCAGGCCGACGGTGAACTCCCGGCCGGTGATGTACTCCTCGACGAGCGCGGGCTGGCGGTACTTGCCAGCCATCTCGCGGGCCGCCTCGCGCAGCTCCTGCTCGGTGGCTACCACGCTCTTGGACATGACGCCCTTCGAGGAGCCCTCGGCAACCGGCTTCACGATCATCGGGAACTTCATGTCCTTGGGGATGCGCTCCTTGCCGGTGTTCATGAGCATGAAGGCCGGCGTGTAGACACCCTCCTGGCGCACGAGGCGCTTGGCGAGGCCCTTGTCGAGCGCGATGGAGAGCGTCGCGGGGTCCGAGCCGGTGTAGGGGATGTCGAGCAGCTCGCAGAGCGCGGGGACGTGCGCCTCGCGGTTTCGGCCGCGCAGGCCCTCGGCGATGTTGAAGACGACGTCTACGCCCGAGGAGGCGAGCTTGGCGAGCATCTCCGAGTTGGCCTCGAGATCGATCACCTCGTGGCCGTAGCTGGCGATGGCCTCGCGGATGGCCTGCAGCGTCGTCGGGCTGTCGTACTCGGCCTCGTCGTCGCGCGAGCCGTCGGCCTCGGGCCGCACGCGCTTCACGTTGTAGGCGAACCCCACGCGCAGCGGCCCCGACTTGCGGGGCGGCTTGGCGCGGCTGCGGTTGGCGTCTTTGAGCCCCTGGCGCCTGGCCGCGCTGTCGATGATCGCGCCGATGACGCCGTCGAAGTGCAGCCCCTCGAGGCCCGCGGCCGCGTAGAGCCCGGCGCCGGGCTGCAGCGAGGGCAGCGCGTTGACCTCGAGGAAGTAGACCTCGCCGCTGTCGGAGACGCGGTAGTCGATGCGCCCGACGTCCCGGCAGTTGAGGATCTCGAAAATCTTCCGCGAGCTCTTCTGCAGCTTGTCGACGGTGGCGCGGTCGAGCCGGGCGGGAGCGCGCACGGCGACCTGCGCACTGGATGAGGTCTTGAGGCCGTAGTCGTAGATGCGCACGCGGCTGCGCCCCGCCTCGCGCGCCTCGTACTCGTACTCGATGGGCGCGAGCACCCCGCCGCGCTCCTTGGCGACGCCTTCGAGCAGCGGCACGGCGACGTCGCGGCCGGGGATGAACTCCTCGACGAGCACGCCGGAGGGGAACTTGGCGAGCTTGGCGACCACCACCTCGGCGAGCGCCGCCGGGTCGTCGACCACGGAGTCGAGCGTGATGCCCTTGGACGATCCCTCGAAGTTCGGCTTGACGATGACCGGGAAGCAAAACCGCGTCGGGTCGGCCACCTGGCCCGGCTCGATGAACTGCCAGACCGGGGTCCGAATGCCGTGCTGGCGCAGCGTCAGCTTGGTGAGCTGCTTGTCGAGCGTCACGGCGAGCGCGTACGGGTCGCTGCCGGTGTAGGCGATCCCGAGCTCTTCGAACAGCGCCGGGTAGAACGCCTCGCGGAAGCGGCCGCGGCGGCCCTCGGCGGTGTTGAAGATGAGGTCCGGGACGTAGGCCTCGAGCCGCGCGACGGTGCGCGAGGCGGGGCCAGAGACCTCCACCCTCTCGACCCGGTGGCCGAGCCGCTCGATGGCGGAGGCGAGGGCGTTGACGGTCTCCTCGGTGTCGAACTCGGCTTCCTCTTCGTTGTCGCTGAGCCGAAGGTTGTGCGTCAGGGCGATGCGCATGGGGGCTCCCACGTTTCGTCGGGGCGGTTCCCCGACCTCCATCAAACGGCTTGTCGTGTCGAGGCCGAGGAGCCGAGCGTGGTACGGGCGGCTCCGCGAATCTGCGTCGGACCGGAGCGCACCGCCTCGAGCTTGGGGCGCTGAACGGCGAGGACCTTGGTGTCGACGACCTGGGTGCTGGCGAAGAGATCGCCCATGCGCAGGCCGAGCGTGTCGGCGAGCACGCGAATGCCCTCGGAGAGAACGGTGGCAAGGGCGGCCACCGCGAAAAGAAGGTCGCCCCAGCCCGGCACGAGCCGCAGCAGCATCGCGAGCGCGAAGGGGAAGTTGCGCAGCGCCGACTCTCTGAAATCGGCCTCGCGCCGGGACGGGAGATGCATGACCTTGATGCCGAGCAGCCTCTTTCCCGGCGACTGGCCGCGGAACAACCCGTCGGCGAACAACAGGTAGAGCACGGCCAGGATGCCGCCGGGCACCCCTGCGGTCACGACGAGCAGCGCCGCCAGGATGAAGTCGGTCACCCGGGCGAGCAGGCGGGGCAGCAGCTCAGCCTTCGGATAGATCGACCCTTCGGGCCGGGCGCTGAACAGTCGCCCGAACGGACCACCGCGAAGGCGCAAGGGGCGGGATGCGTTGGGAGGCTCTTCGCTCAAGCTCAAAGAGACGTTCTTGTCGACCCGTCCCTACCTCCAGCCCGGCGTCGGGTCGTCCCGACCGACCGCCGGCACAAGAAGGCGCGGATTCTCCG
>JBMNNX010000112.1:0-17500 GCA_050942745.1 Myxococcales bacterium | reverse complement strand
AGCGTGAGGGTCTGGCCCACGACGCTGCTCGCGCGCAGTCGCGCCGCGGGCGCAAGGTGCGGCAGCAGCGCGTCGAGGGTTGGGGCGCGCCCTTCGGCGCGGGTGCGTCCGACCGCGTAGCGAAGCGGGTCAATGCCTATGACCAGGGCGGCCAGCGCGGCCTCCCGCGAGCCGAGCTCGTTCTCGAGCTCGGGGATGGCGCGGCTCACCTCGCGCAGGCGCCGCTCAGGGGTGGCGAGGTCCGCGGGCCGAGCACCGCGCTGCCTGAGCAACGCCAGGCCTTCTGCCGTCAGGTCCATCGTCACCTCGCCGGCTCGATTCGCGCGAGCGGAGGCGATCGCGAACGCCTTGAGCAGAGCCGGCGTGTTCCCGTAGGCGATCGCGCTCGTCGCCAGCGGGCCGGCGCCCGTGGCCGCTTGGCCCGAAGAGAGCTCGCCGGCTGAGAAGAAGGAGACGAGCGACGTCTTCGCGCCCCTCGTCCCGAGGGCGCGGCGAGCTGCGCGGACCGCGAGCTCGCCGAGCGGTGTCGCGGTGCACAGCGTCGCGATGGCGAGCGAGGCCATCGCCAAGTCGAAAAGCCCGCCTGCCTTCTTTTGAAACATCGAGGCCTCAGCGGAAGAAGGACAGCAGGGGCGCGGCGGCCAGTGCCGCACACGCGACGGGAAGGCCGAATGCAATCCGCAAGAGCCCCGCGCTGCGACGCGACAAGGAGCTCCTCCCCTCTCGCTGTGCGGCTTCGGCGCGGCTGTGGGCCCAACACAGCGCCTGCAGAGTCGCGCGGCCGCCCAGTGAAACGAGCACGCCGCCCAGCGCAGCGATCGCCGCAACGCGGGCGACCGCGCCCGCCAGCGCCGTCGAGCTGATGGCGGCGAGGCTCGAGAACGCGACCGCTTGGACCTCGCTCGCTATCCGGCTCGCGGCCGCGATGGCGACGAGGGCCGTGATCGGCGGGAGCAGCAGGCGCAGAAGGGTCGGATCGCGGATCGCCGCACGGAGCAGCTCGCGAATGTCCTCGCATCGGGTCCAGGCGAATCCTCTCTCCGCGAGGACTTGCCGGGCTCGGTCTTCCAGCTCGGTGGAGGCCTTCTCGCGCTCTCGATAGGCGAGCGCCGGCAGCGCGAGCCCGGCATCCAAGCCGAGCTCGAGCGCCACCGCACCCCAGCGCGCGAGTAGCGCTCGCTCGCGAAGGTCGACGACGCTCGCAGCGCGGAAAACCCAACCATCGACTCGGGAGGCCTCGACATTGAAGAGATCGCCCGTAGCGAGCAGGAGAGCGGCAAGCGCTCGATCACACCGGCCGTCGATCCAGTCGAACGCCGACAGCAGCCAGTCGTCGACTGCATCGGCCCCGACGTGAACTCCGACGGCGACGGTGGCAAACAACCCGAGCGGCATGAAAAGCCAGCGGAGGCTACCTGCGAATCGGCCGGCGCTTTTGAGGAGACGGACCACGCGCCCTCCTCCAGATGCTCTTTCTTATCAACGGTTCGTCGATCGAGTCGGATCTACCTCGGATCCGCGTCCTCGCGGCAAGGCCCGGTACACCGTAGGTAGGGGCGCATGGCAATGGGCCCGGCCTCGCAGGCCCCGGCGTGTCGGCGCTGGGACACTATGGCCGCGCGCTTCGTCCGCGCAGGAGCGGCCGAGACGGCAGCCCTCCCGCGTCGTCTCGACCCCCCGCTTGGCGCTGCGCAGGTCGGGCGGTGGCGGCACCACGCAATGCACCTGGAGCCGCGGTCGGGGCGCATGGCAATGGGCCCGGCCTCGCAGGCCCCGGCGTGTCGGCGCCGGGACCGCACGGCCGCGCGCTTCGTTCCCGGGCGAGCCGCCGAGACGGCAGAAATCGCCCCCCAAGTCTGGTTGGGACGACGGCCTCAGGCGGCCTGCCGTGAATTCAGCCACCTTGGGGGCTCCGGTTCTTCGCCTGGAACGAACTCTGAAGCGCCGCGGCCTCGAGGCTGCTGTAAGTTGCCCCTGGGGAGGACCGGTGGCGCCACGAATCGCTCGACGAGGCTCGCACGAAGCACGCGGCCGACAGGTGTGAGCGAGTGGGCGGGCTCTCGGCTTGCGACCAGCGCCGCGGCGGGCCTTCATTCGGCCGCAGCGGCGGGCGAGCTCTCGAGGGGCTGGGCGCCAGCCCGATTCGCGTCGATGGGCAGATCTCGCTTCACGTGCAAGCGGAGCAGCCGACGCCACGAGCAACCAAGGGCACCCCCGGCCAAGCTCGACGCATCTGGCGACTGCGCCGGAGTAAGGCGACCTCGGCGGTGGCCTTCGCCTGCGCTGGCCGATGCACGTGACGCGGCGGGCCGCCTTCCGTGACTGCGCCCGTGTGCTGTCGTTGCCCCCGCGATCCGGCCCGCCGCTCGAGCTCGGCCTCCAAAGATGCCGTCCGGCGAACCGGCGTGTCGGGACTCCCGCGGCGACGGGGCCCCGAGCGTCTACAGGACCCCTACGCGGCCGGCCGCTCGGCCTCGAGCTTGCGGATGTACTCCGAAACGAGCTCCCGCTGGCGCCTCTCGTCGAGCGAGCTCTCGATGAGCTTGCCCGCGGCGAGCAGCGCGAGGTCGACGGCGTGGCTGCGCACCTCGGCCATCGCCTTGAGCTTCTCCTCCTCGATCTGGCGCATGGCCGTCGCCATCATCTCCTCGGCCTCCTTGCGGCTGCGAGCGAGGAGCTCTTCGCGGATCTTTTCGACGTCGGCCTGGTTGCGCTTGATCATCTCGGCCGCCTCGCGGCGCGCCTCGGCGATAGCCTGCTTCTGCTCGGCGAGCATCTGCTCGGCTTCCTGGCGCTCACGCTTGGCCGCGTCGATGGCTTCCTGGATGGCCTTCTCGCGCTGCTCGACCATCTGCAGGATGGGGCCCCATGCCTTCCAGCGCAGCACGAAGAACACCACCAGGAAGGTAATGATCGTCCAGAAGGTCAACCCGGGGTTGACCTCGGTGAAGAAGGCGCCTAGGACGGCGAAATCGACACTCGAAAGCATGGCGGCCGCCTCCGCGGGCCGGCAAGGCCGGACCCGCTCATCTCATCTCTTCGATGTTCGGCGGCAGCCCGAAAGCCGGGCCGCCGCTCTCGCGCGCGGGGCCGCGCTCAGGCCTTGGTCGCGAGGATGATGCAAACGACCAGCGCAAACAGCGTCACGCCCTCGATAAGCGCCGCGGCGACGATCATCGAGGTGCGGATGTCGCCACTGGCCGAAGGCTGACGGGCGCTGCCTTCCATCGCCGCGGCAGCCAGACGCCCGATGCCCAACGCCGCGCCGATGACCGCGAGTCCGGCGCCCAGGCCTGCCGAAAGGTATGCAATTGCGAGCGAAAGCATGTCGTCTAGCCTCTCTGTTGGTGTTGGTTCTGCCTAGTGATGAAGCACGTGCTCGCCATGGGCCTCACCGTGAGCGCCCGAGACGTCCTCGTGCGCGCCGTGTTCGCCCATGGCGACCCCGAATCCGATGAACAGCGACGAGAGCATCGTGAAGACGTACGCCTGAATGAGCGCCACGAAGATCTCGAGCAGATAGATGGCAAAGGCGAACGGCACCGAGATGGCCGCGACCGCCGCCGACTTGAGGATGAAGATGAGCCCGAGCAGGAAGAAGATGACGATGTGCCCGGCCACCATGTTGGCAAAGAGGCGGATCGTCAGCGCGAAGGGCTTGGTGAACAGGCCGAGCACCTCGACCGGAACCATGATCGGCCACAGCAGCGGATGTACGCCGCCGGTCAGGTGCTTGAGGTAGCCGCCCAGCCCGGCGGCGCGGATGCCGGCCACCTGCGTGAGCACGAAGGTGAAGAGCGCGAGCCCGAGCGTGACGGCGAGGTTGCCGGTGGCGGTTGCGCCGTAGGGCACCAGGCCGAGCAGGTTCATCGTCAAGATGAAGAAGAAGGCGGTCAGCAGGTAAGGCGTGTACCTGATCGCCTCCTTGCCCGGGATGGTCTTGCGCGCGATCTCGTCGCGGACGAAGAGCACCATCATCTCGAGCATCGCCGCCATGCCCCTGGGGACGAGCTCGCCCTTTTTCGGCCGCGCCGCGAGGAAGAGCGCGACGAGTGCCGCGGCCGCCAGCCACATCCAGGCGGCGTGCTTCGTCGGGGTGAGGTCGATCGGCTTGCCGGCCACGCTCACCGGCTTGCCGCCCACACTCACCACGCCGTTCCAGCCGGTCAAGCTACACAGCAGGTGCTTGAAGTTGACGCCGATCGCGCTGTGCGAGAACGGGCTCTCGAACGCGAGGATGTACGAGTCGCCGACGTGATGGAAAACGACCTCGCTCACCGACGGCGGGACGCCCTCGGCCTCCGGCAGCGCCGGTGCCGCGAGAATTTCCTTGCAGCTGGGCTGCCTGCGCTGCTCGCTGTCGCCGCTTGCCGCTCCCTGCGCCTGCGCGGCGGCGGTTTCGGCCGGCCGAGCGGCGGCGTGGGCAGCGGCCTCGACGGGATGGGCGACGCGGCCGGCCCACGCGTGGGCGCCGAGGGTCAACAGGCCCGCGAGCGCGAACGAGCCGATGGTCAGTAACGGCTTCATGCCTTGCCCTCGAGCTGCGCGGGGCGGCTGCGCCGCGACAGCATGGCGATCTCGATGCTCTGGTGCGCCAGGTACAGGCCGAAGAAGGCGGCCGCGAAGGCGAGCGGCTCCCCGCCCGCCGAGAGCGCGACCAGCAGCCCTGCCGCGACCATCAGCATCCGCAGGAGAAAGCCGACCGCCAGCCCGGCGATCGCGCGCTTCATCCCGCCGTGGAAGGTGAGCTTGAGGATTCCGAGGGAGCTGCCGGTCGAGAGCGCCGCGGTCGCCACCCCAATCATCGCCCCGAGCCGCGAGGGACCGGCCAGCAGCACGCTCGCCACCGCGGCGAGCCCGGTCGCCAGCGCGCACAGCGCGACGCTGCGTCCGAAGACAAGCCTGGAAGTGGTCGTCGAGCCTGCCATCAGCGGTCTTCTCTCTTCGTCGGTGGCCCGCCTCTGTTCATCGCCAGCGCTGCGCGAATGAAGGCGTACATGCCCGCGGAGACCCCGAGGAGCGCGCCCGCAAGAAGGAGCCAGGGCGTCGTTCCGAACCTGTTGTCCAGCCACCAACCAAGGAGCGCGCCCAGCGCTGTCGAGGCGGCCAACTGCCACGAGCCGTTGAGGACCGGGAGCGCCTTCTGGTAGGCGGTCGCGACCCGACTGAGCCCGTGGTCGTCGTTGGCGTTTCTGCCTGTCAGGGAGGGCTCTCCCTTCCGGCGGGGACGGTGGCGACCGGCCCCGTCAAAAAACACAGAAAAATCAGGCGGTAATTAGCACGTGCGGGGAATCGTCCGCAACCCGAAAAACGGCGCGGGATCCTCCATCGGGAGTCTCGGCAGATGGCCGGACGGCGTGCCTAGCGCCCGTCCGCAGATACCCCCGGCGGCCCGTCCGCCGAGGGCGGCGCGACGGGGCGCTGGGTGAGCTGAAACGCGACCGCCGCGATGGCCGCGCCCAGCAAGAAGGCCACGGCGAAGACGACGAGCCGCATCAGGCCGTTCGGGCGCAGGCGCAGCGGCGCGGTCGTCTGGTCCGAATGGCAGAAGCCGTCGTCGGCGCCGAGGTGCTCGGCCCGCAGTGCTGCCGCCATCTCGAGCGCCTCCCGGTCGGGAATCGTCCGCTCGCCCGGGTCAGAGGAGACGACCGGTTGGGCGGCAGGCGAGGCTGAGCGCGCGACGCCGGCCCGCTCCGGCTTGGTCGTCCGCGAGTCGGGGTTATCGCCGCCGAGGCGCGGCACACCGCCCGGCAGCGAGGCCGGCGCGGTGGTCACCTCCGAGTCCCCGTCGCGGGGCTCTCCTCCCCAGACAGGTCCACCGCCGAGCGCCTCGGCGACCATGCGTCGGTCCGCTTCGGCCTCCGCCTCGAAGAGCCGGCGCATGAAGGCCGAGAGGCTCGACGAGCTGGTCTCCGAGGCGAGCTGCGAGAGCACGCGCTGGAGCTCGTCGCGCAGCTCCTCGGCGCACTGCTGCCGATCGCGGCGGTCGGGGCTGAGCGCGCGCATGATGGCCTGGTCGATTTCGGCCGGCACGTCGGGCTGCGACTTGGAGGGCGAGGTGAAGCTCGGATATGCCGCGCGGCGCCAGCGCTCGGTCGAGTTGCCGCCGCTGGGCAGCGGCGCCCAGGCGATGAGCTCCCAGAGCACGACCGCGATGGAGTAGATGTCCGCGCGCCCGTCAACCGGCTTTTTTCGCGCCTGCTCCGGGCTCATGTAGGCGAGGTTGCCGATGACCACCCGCGGGGCGGTGTGCACCTCCTTGATCGCTGACTGGGCAGCGCCAAAGTCGATGACCTTCACCTCGCCGTCGTACGAGATGAGGATGTTCGAAGGGCTGATGTCCCGGTGGACCACGTGCAGCGGCCTGCCCGCCGGGTCGGCCTCGCGGTGGGCGTAGGCGAGCGCGTCGCAGACGCGGATCCCCACGTAGAGCGCCAGGGGGAGCGGAAAGCGTTCGCCTCGCTCGCGCAGCCGCGCGACGACCTTGGCGAGCGTCTTACCCTGGACGTACTCCATCGCCATGAAGTACTCGCCGTCGGCCTCGCCCATCTCGAAAACTTGGGCAATGCTGCCGTGCGTGAGGTGGACTACCACCTTGGCCTCGTCGAGGAAGCGCTCGACGAAGGTGCGATCGCTCGACAGGTGCGCCAGCATCTTCTTGACGACGCACACCTTGGCGATGCCCGACAGGCCAGGCAGGCGCGCGAGCCAGATCTCTCCCATGCCGCCGGCGCCAATGCGCCGCAGCAGCTCGTAGCGGCCAAAAGGGATCGACCGTCTGCTCAACGGGCTGTCCACTCGGGCCCATAGTCGCCGATTTCGAATCCTGGGGCGAATTGAAGCGCGGCGGCGGGCGCGCCGGCCGCCCGCGCTACTCGGCCTGCGCCGACGTGGGAGCCTCGATCGCCGGTTCCGCCTTCAGCCGTCGGCTGAGCGCCTGATCGATGAGCCCGAGAAACGCGCGGAAAGCCGGGTATTCGGCCGCGCTCACCCGCGACACGGCGAGGAGGACCTCGGACTCGATCTTCAGCGTGGCGCCGTCGGCGGTGTACCGGATGGTCAGCGCGCCGAAGGGGCTCTTCAGCTCGACCGGCTCGGGCAGCTCCCGCGCGGCGAGGCCCTCGGGGAGCGCGATGCGGAAGCTCGAGCGGTTGATCCAGGGGTACGAGAGCACGAGGTCGTGCTGGCGCACCGAGAGCGGCGCATACGACTCGACGTACGTCTGCCCCTGGCCGAACGGCTGGAAGCTGAGCGCGGCGCCTTCGCGCTGCGAGTAGCGGGGAACCTGCATCGTGTAGGTCAGCTCGACCGGCCGCTCGATGGCCGTCAGGTCGCTGACGTTCAGCTCCTTGACCGAGAGCCCAGGGAAGGTGCGCGCCCAACCCTGCTCGTAGTTCTGCTTGCGCGTCGCGGGCGACTGGTACGTGCGCCGGTAGCTCGGGGCCGACATGCCCTGGACGACCGTCTTCCCCGAGATGGTCGCTTCGCCCGAGCGCGACAAGGTCACCTCGTACTCGGAGGTGACGACGTTGTCGGCCGCCTTGGACTCGGGCACCTCGCCGAGCACGCTGCCGCCGTCAGGCTGGACGACGAGCACGGTGGCGCCGCGGTCCTGCACGGGCAGCTCGCGCGTGCCGTGCAGCTCGGCCGTCCCGTCGAGGAACAGGTCGTACTTGGGCACGTAGAGGATGGCGTGATCGAACACCGCCAGCGAGGCGGGGTAGGGCTTCAGCCTGCCGAGCCGCCTCATCCGCAGGAGCACGAGCCGCGAGTCGATACCGGCGACTCGCAGCATCGAGTGCATCAGCGACGCCTTGTCCTTGCAGTCGCCAAAGCGCCTCGCGAGCACCTTGTCGACCTTGTAGGGCTTGTAACCGTGGATGCCGAACTCGAGGCCGACGTAGCGGGTGCGGCTGACGACGAAGTCGTAGACCGCCTGGATCATCGCCAGCTCGTCGCCGGCCGGCACCGACTTCTTCAGCTCGGCGACCTGCTCGCGGATCTCGTCGGTCGGCGTGAGCTGGTCGCGCACGAGGCCCCAGTAGTAGCGCCCGACCGCGTCCCAATCCTTGTAGGTGGACACGTGCAGCGGCTCGGCGACCTCCGGCCTGCTAGGCATGCCGGGCTCGGGGACGAGCTTGGGCAGATCGCGCCCCGACCAGTGGTACAGCCTCGAGCCGTCGGGCTGCGTCTCTTCGCGCTTCTCGAGCCCGATGCCCGGCTCGTTCGCGTAGATCGTCCGTCCCGGCGGAGCGAACAGGTAGTAGTCGAAGCGCGCCTTGAGCGCCTCGGTCTGCAGCGCCTGCACGTCGCCGAAGTAGTCCGACAGCAGGTTGTCGTTGGCCGTGTCGTCGAGCCGGTAGGACAGCTCGATGACGTCGCCGGGCGCGAGCGTGGGGAAGCTGATGAGCCGCGCGCGCGCGTCGTAGTAGAGCCGGGTCGAGGTGTCGGAGAGCGAGCGCTCGGATTCGGTGTGCGACTCGACGATGGAGCCGTCCGGCCGGATGACCCGCGCCCGCAGGATGCGCAGCTCCTGGCGGTCGGGCGAGTAGGTAACCCACTGCCTGCGCTCGGCCTCGACGCCGCGCGGGGTCTGGGCGCGCACGATGATCTGCTCGAAACGCGAGGCGAGCCCGCTCGGGAAGACCTTGGTCGCCACCACCTCGGAGAGCACGACCGAGTCCTCGCCCTCGTACGGCTGGCTGTCGGCGATGAGCTTCGCCGCGTCGCGCGCGAGGTCTTCGCCGAAGCCCTGGCCTTCGCCCCGCAGCGCCTTGAGCGCCTCTTTGATCTGCGGATCCTGCGGCCGCAGCTCGAGAGCGCGCGCGAGCGAGGCGGTGGCGCCGGCGGTGTCGTTCAAGCGCGCGAGCGCGTGGCCTTCGCGCTCGAAGACCTCGGCGTTCTCCGGCGCGATCTCCCGGGCGCGAGCGAAGGCCTCGCGCGCCTCGTCGGCCAACCCGTTGGCGGCGGCGAGCTCGGCGGTGCGCAGCCATGTCTCGACGCTCCACGGCTCGAGCACGTTGAGCTCGCGCTGCTCCTTCATCGCCTCATCGACCAGGCCGAGGGCGATGAGGACCGAGACGAGCGAGCGGCGGGCACCGCTGTCGTCGTAGCGCAGGGCGAGCGCGACCCGGTGGAAGGCGGCCGCCTCGCGCGGGTGCTCGCGCCGCTGCTCGAGCGATGCGATCTCGCGCACGATCTCGGGCCTGTCGGGGAAGAGCCGCGCGAGCTCGCGCACGAGCTGCTCGGCCTGGTGGTCGAGGCCGAGGAGCTCGAGCGCGCGGGCCTTGAGCAGGCCGAGCGGGAAGTAGCCCGGGTTCTGCTCGAAGGCGGGCGTGAGGATGTCGAGCGCGCGCCGCGGAAGATCGAGCGACAGGCTGAGCGCCGCCAGCCCGAGCGCGGCCTCGGGATGATTCGGCTGCGCCGCGAGGGCCGCGGAGAGGAAGGCCGCGCGCTCGTTGTGATCGCTCGCGGTGCGCGCGGCGAGCATCTGGATGTTCACGTCCCTGGGCGCCATCCGCGCCGCCTTGGCCGCCTGGTTGGCGTCGCGGTGCTCGGCCGAGTCGAAGGTCTGGCGGTGGGCGAGGATCTCGGCGTGCTCGGCGAGCGCCGGCGCGCTCGCGCGCGGCGCTTCGGCCCGCCGGCGGAAGTGCTCGACGAGGGTCGGCTTGCTCGCGTGAGCCACCGCACCTTGCGGCGCGGCGGGGATCTGATCCGGGGCCGAGACCTTCAGCCCCGGGACCGCCCTGCCGTCGGCGCCGGAGATCCGGAGGAAGAACCCGTGCGGCCCGCTCGCCTGGCACAGCTTGAAGAGCACGCGGTTGGCGCCTTTGCGCAGCGTCACCGCGACCTGCGCCTGATCGAAGCGCGGCGGGTGGTAGGTGTCGTCGGCGAAGACGCGCGTCTGGTTTACCCACATCCTCGAGGCGCCGGAGGCGCCGAGATGGAAGACGACCTCGGCGTCCGAGGCGGACTCCACCACTGCGAGCGCGTAGGTGACCGTCTCGCCCGAAGGGTGGATGGCCTCGCCCAGGTTCACGTAGCCGAGCGGCGAGCCGTCCGGCAGGCGCCGCCAGCCGACCTCGCGTGACTTGCCCGGGTAGCGCGCGGCCAGGTCGAGCTCCTCCTCCGGCGGATAGGCGATGTCGCAGCCGCTCTTGCCCTCGTTGTCGAAGGGGCCGATGGCGTGGAAGGTCGTGACGAAGCCGAGCCGCGCGAGCTGCTCGTTCGAACGGCTCACCCGCCCGCGGCTGCGCTCGACGCTCGCCAGCAGGAAGCGCGCGAGCGAGCGCACCTCCGGAGGGACCGCGCGCCATTCGGCGTACTGGCGGAAGAGCTGGACGAGCGGGGCGAGCGTCGGCAGGCGGTCGCGCAGCTCGAAGGCGCGCAGCAGCGGCAGCGCCGCCTCGGGCGAGCGGGCGCGCGCTTGCGCGTCGGCCTTGTGAGCCTCGAGCTGCGCGAGGAACGGGTCGCCCTTCGGCGCGGCGAGGGCGACTTCGGAGGCGCCGGCCGAAGGCTGCGCCGCGGCAGCCAGGGGCGAGGCGACGAAGAGGGCAGCGAGGACGGACGTGATGGCAGACAGGGTGCGCACCGGAGACCTTTCGAGCGGACGCTGATGGGGAGGGAGCGATGATCGGGGCAAGGCGCGGCGCGATCAAGGAGGCAGAGCCCGCTTGCGCAGCCGTCCGGCGATCGGCGCGCCAAAGCCGCTCAAGCCTGTCTGACGCCAAGCGCTGCGAGGACCTGCCGCGCCGCACGCTCTCCGGTCTCGAGGGCGCCGTGAACCGTCCCGGCCTCGGTCGGATGCGTCGCCTCGCCCGCGAAGAACAGGGTCGCGCCGACCGGCTCGGCCAGCAGCGCGGGCGCCTCGAGCGCGCCGACCGGGTACCAGGCGTAAGCGCCCCGCGCGTAGGGATCGGCGAGCCAGTCGGCGATGCGCCAGCCCTCCAGGTGGCGCTCGATCTCGGCGCGGCGCAGTGACAACAGGCGCGCGAGCGAGCGCACCCCGGCGTCGAGCAGCTCGGCCTCGGGCTTGAACGCCAGCGCTTCGGCCGCCGGCCCGGCGCTCCAGCCGACGAGCAGCGGCGCCTCGCGCGGCGCGAGCGTCCACCAGGTCGGCACCGGCACGGCAGTCCTTCGCGCGTGGATGAAAGCGAACGGCGGGACGGCCTTGCGCCAGAAGGGCTCGCGGAAGCGCAGCACGAGCTTGACCACCGGGCCCATCTCGACCGAGGCGAGCGCGCGGCGCTTCTCGCGCAGCTCGGGCGAGAAGCGCAGCGCCGCCGGCTCTCCCCGCCTCGCCTTGAGCACGCCGACCGAGACGGTGACCAGCGCCGCGCGGGCGCGAAACGGCTCGAGGGCGAACCCGGTGCGCGACTCGGCGCGCACCCTCACCTCGCCGCGCTTCCAGGCGACCTCGCGCACCACCGTGTTGAGCATGAGCGCGTCGGCGAGCAGCGGCCGCGTCAGCCTCTCGATGACCGAGTCATAGCCGGCGAGCACGCGGAAGGCGGGCGCCCCGCCGAGCTTCGCCGTGGCCTGCTCCATCTCGGCGATGGGGAGCGCGCCGGCCTTGTCAAGCGGCGCCGCGTAGAAGCCCTCGACGTAGGAGGCCGCGAGCTCGGCCTGCTCCGGCTGCAGCTCGCCGCTGGCGCGCGCACGGCGGATCTTCTTGCCGACGGGCTCGTCGGCCGCGAGCGGCTGCGCGAGGAGCTCGAGCGCGCGCTCCATCCCGTCGTCGCAGGCGGCGAGCGCGCCGCCGCGGAAGCACAAGCGCTCGCCCTCGACGGGCGGGGCCTTCAGGCGATGGGCCGAGAGGAGCTTGCAGAGCGAGGCGGGCTTGCCGTGGACGAACTCGGCGCCCATCTCGAAAGGCTCACCACCGACGAAGTCTCGGCAGGTGCGCACCCGGCCGCCGGCGCGATCGCGGGCATCGAGGACCTTCACGCTGAGCCCCGCCTCCCTCACGACGTGCGCGGCGGCGAGCCCGGCGGCGCCGGCTCCGATGATCAGCACATCGACAGGATCCATGGCTCCTCCCTCCGTCGCGCGGCGATTGTCACGGACCCCTCCGGTCGCGGCGAGCGGGCTTTGCGGACGGGCGGCGTTTCGGTGAAGAGGCCGACGCTTCGGCGCGCGGGGGCGCGCGCTGACCGGCTTTGCGACGCGGGGCGGCCGTGCCATGGATAGGCCATGCGCGCTCTCGTTCTCGCCCTCGTCGTTCTCCTTGCCGCCTGCGGCGAGGCCTACGTCGTTCAGGATCCGCTCCCTGGAGATGGCGGATTGCCGGTCGAGGCGGACGCGGCCGCCGCACAGCCCGACGCCGGCGCGTTGCCCGTCGATGCTGGCGATAGCGGCGGCGAGGACGCTGGCGACGAGGTGGATTCGGGAACCGGGAACGACGCCGGCGGCGAGCCCGATGCCGGGGTCGAGGAGGCGGACGCGGGCATCGAGCTCGACGCCGGTCTTGATGCCGATGCGGGAGGCCTCGAGGACGCGGGCGAGCCGGACGCAGGGCCGGAGCCGGCCCGGCCGGCCGCACGTGCGTCGATACGTTTCCCTTTACCGACTATCGCGACACCGCCCAGTCGCCGCTGAGCGCGTTCGACAGCTACGCCTGCCGGCCCAGCGTCAACGAGGGCGGTCCGGAGATCGTCTACCAGGTCGAGATCCCGGCCGAAGGGTTCCTGAGCGCGGCGGTCTACGAGGAGCCGGGCGTTGACGTGGACGTCCACATCCTGGGCAGCCTCGACCCGTCGGATTGCCTCGACCGCGGCAACCTCCACGCGCGCGCCGACGTGACCCCGGGCACGTGGTTCGTGGTCATCGACACCTACGTCAGCTCGGGCGTGCCGCAGTCGGGCGCATTTCGGGTGGACATCGGCTTCGTCGAGCCTTCGCGCGGGCCCTGCGAGATGCAGGTCGGCGAGATGCCGCGGGTCGGCGACGGCGGAAACCATCTGCAGATGCCGGCGACCGGGCGGATAGTGCTCGAGGCGCACCTCGTGACGCAGGAGGAGCCGCCGCCGTACCCGATGACGCCGACCGAGGAGCTCGCCGATCACTACGAGCGAGAGACCGGCCCGTTGGCCGGCTGTGGCCTTGAACTAACAGGGGGAGCTGTTAGTTAGGAGCTCTCGCAGTCGCGCACCGGCTTCTTCATGCACCGCGGCGAGGAGTGGGCGCCGCTCGAGGGAGGCAATCACTACGGCTGCGGCATCGGCTCGCCCACCTTGTTCCCGGTCATCGATGAGGCCTGGTACGTCAACATGTACTGGACGAGCGCGGCGCGGCCGGCCCGCAGCACCCGGATGATCATCCGCAAGCCGGACACCAGCCGCGCGGTCGTCGTCTCCGCAGGGTTCGAGACCGGGCCTGGCAACCTCCAGATGATCGGAGGCACGCCCGAAGAGACGCACTTCTACCTGGGCGGCGACCCCTGGTGGATCCTCGGAATCGCCGTCGACCAGACCCTGCCGCTCGGCCCGCGCGTCTGTGAGTAGCAACACAGACAGTTGCTCGATTTCGGTTGGGGTTCCGGCTGGCGTATGGTGTTGGCCGTGCGACCTTGGGAGAGAACAAATGACCTTTGCGAAGAAGCACGAAAAGCTCGTGGCGGCGCGGCGGTGCCACGCGACCTGTGGCGATGCGGCCTCGCGCGCGATGGTGGAGACGATGTGCCTCGCGGCTTGCGTCGACGGGAAGCTCGAGGACGGCGAGGCAGTCGCCCTGGCGCGCCAGATCATTGCCACCCCCGGCTTCGAGAACTGCGATCCGCGCGAGCTCGCGTGCATGGTTGAGCAGATGGTCGACCGCGCTGCCTCCGAGGGCATCGAGGCGCGCGTGGACGCCATCGCCGCCCAGATTGGCGAGGACGCAAAGGCGCGCGAGGAGGCGTTCGCTCTCGCGACGCTCTTCGCCCTCTACGACGGCGAGGTGGGCGAGGAGGAGCAGGCGCTTCTCGACGCGTTGCAGAAGGCGCTCCGCATCTCGGACGAGTGCGCGGCGCGGGTCTCGGCGCTGCTCGTGGAGGGTTGACGGGCGCTCGAGAACGGTCGGGCACTCAGCGCGCGCGAGCACGTGAGAGTCCTTGCTCGAACCAGCCGATGGCTGGTCTCTCCGGGTCACCGCGCAAGCGCCCGTGAGAGTCCCCTCGGCCGCGCTTGTGCGGGAAGAGGGGTTTTGGGGAGAGGGCTCTCGCAAGCTGGGCCGGGTCGCTGAGCTAGACATCAGGGCGTCGCCAGCAGCCCGCCCGTGTTGTTGCGCGCAGATCGCGTCGCAGATTTCCAGAAAGGACTCCGGAAGCCGGTGCGAAGGCTGGCATCCCGAGTGACTGGCTGGCTGTCTCCCATGGAATCCGTCCTCGGCCTCGACCTGACGCTCTCGACGACTGCGCTGTATTCGTCCTGGATCTTTGTCCGGCAGCTCGGCCTGCTGCTCGACGCGGGCGACGGGGTTTCGGTCTCGCTGCTGCAGAGGTCGCAGGCAGTGCGGACGGTCGCCCTTACGCATGCCGATCGCGACCACATTGGCGGGCTTCTGCAGTTCCTGCAGCTCAACGGGCGCGGCGGGCTGCCGCGGATCGTCTATCCGAAGGACGCAGACGATATCCGCGAGCTCGCCGAGTTCGCCGCGCGCTTCGACCGCGGAGCGAGCGATCGAGTCACCTGGACCCCGATAGGTTCGGGTGACGAGGTGCGCCTGGGCCGGCATTGGTCGCTGGTCGGGATGGCGACTGCGCATTGGACGGACGCGCCGCCGGGCCGATTCCCGACCATGGGTTGGCGGGTGCACTCGCATCTGTTGCACGAGGACCTTCTCGTCTACACGGGCGACACGCCGCCCGCGCCGCCCGGCACGTGGGGCGCGCCGCGTTTGCTGATCCACGAGTCCACCTACCTCGACGTAGGCCTCGCCCGCAGGAAGGCGCGCGAGCGCCACAACACGCACAGCGCCCTGGCCGACGCGCTGGACGCGGCGATGGACGCGCAGCCCGAGGCCCTGGTCTTGACGCACTTCTCCATCCGCTACTCGCGCCGGCAGATCCGGGACGCCATCCAGCGAGAAGCCGCAGCGCGGGGCGCGACTTTTCCAATCTGGGCGGCGTTCCCGGGCGAGGTCACCTACGACTTGTTCCGAACCAAGCCGGTCTGGGAAGGGCTGTTGCCCTCGCGAATGACGGAAAGCGCTCAGCTTGCCGCGTCCGAGCCCTCCGAGCCTACGTAGTAGCGGACGGCCACCCGCATCGGCCGGCGAGACGCCGGGCCTCCCACCTCCATCACCCCGCGAGGAACGAACCGAGACGAAGGATGGATGGCGGAGCTCCAGCTCCGCCAACCCGTATCAGCCGGCGAGACGCCGTCTCTCCCAACTCGGCCGAGCGAAGCGAGGCTGTCCGTCACATCCCTGCGGCGCGCTATCGCTCCTCGTCAGGCGGCTCGATCGGCTTTTCGTCCACTGTGCGGCCCTCGACGTCGATCGTTTGGTCGCGTGCCGGTCTGCGGTCGGCCGACCGTGGCATGGGCCTCAGGTGGAACCGACTTGCGACCCGCTTCTGGAGCCGCCCCGCGACGATCTTTCGGGTCGGAGGCACGAGCAGGACCACGCCCGCGACGTCGGAGATGACGCCCGGGACTACGAGCAGCGCCGCGCCGAGAAGCGCGAGTAGCCCTTCGACGACGCTGGACTCGGGAGCGCGACCCTGGGCGAGCGCGTCGCGCCAGCTACGGACGACGCGCAAGCCAGCACGCCGCGCGAGAAGCGCGCCGGCGACTCCGCTCGCGACCACGATGCCAACCGTCGGCCACGCGCCGATGCGCTCGCCGATCAAGACCAGCAGGTAGAGCTCGACGAAGGGCAGGACGGTGAAGAGCAAGACGAGCTTGGCCACGGGTGCGCGCTCCGGCGGCTCGAAGAGGCCGCGTTCGGAACTCATTGAAGGCGGCCGGACGATAAGCGCCCCGCCGCGACCGCTCAATCGTTCGGCGTCAGCTTCCGGCGACCCTCACCAGGTTGCGTCCCTCGGCTTTCGCCGCGTAGAGCGCCGAGTCGGCGCGCTCGAGGATCGACTGCGCGGTGTCGCCCGCGCGCAGGTCGGTGACCCCGATGCTGACGGTGATTGGGATTTCGATCGCCGCTCCGGCCGAGTCGGTGAAGCCGACGGCGCGCCCGGCGATGCGCTCGCGCAGGCGGTTGCTGATGACCTCGGCTTCTTTGGCGCTCGCCTCGATGAGCAGCAGCGCGAACTCCTCGCCCCCGTAGCGCGCGACGACGTCGGTCGTGCGCACCGAGGCCATGGCGAGGCTGGCCAGATTGGCGAGGACGGCGTCGCCGGCCGCGTGGCCGTAGGTGTCGTTGACGCGCTTGAAGAAGTCGACGTCGAGCATCGCGACCGCCAGGTTCGAGCGGTAGCGGCGCGCCCGGGCGATCTCCTGCTCGAGGCGCGACTTGAAGTACCTGTGATTGTAGCAGCGCGTCAGGCCGTCGCGGATCGCCATGTCGCGCAGCACCGCGAGCCGCTGCAAGTGCGAGCGCACCCGCGCCACCAACTCCTGCGGCTCGAACGGCTTGGCGATGTAGTCGTTGCCGCCCGCCTCCAGGCCGGCCACGCGCTGTTCGACGTCGCCATGGCGCGTCACGAAGATGATCGGGGTGAGCTGCATCGCCGGGTTCGAGCGCACGCTGCGGCAGAGATCGAACCCGTCGAGCCCAGGCATCACCACGTCCATGATCAGCAGGTCTGGCAGCTCCGACGAGATGACCGCCAGCGCCTGCCGCGGGTCGCAGCAGTACGAGCTCGAGAAGCCGGCGGCGCGAAGCGTCGAGTCGATGAGCCTGGCGCTGAAGGGGTCGTCGTCGATGACGAGGATCTTCGAGAGCCCGCGCTCCTCGGCGCCGGTGGCGACCGGCAGCACCGCGGGGGTAGCGACCGGAGGGCGGGGCAGGGCGGGCTCGGCCGACTCGAGGGCCGAGGCGACGCCCACGAGCGCTTCGGAGAACATGGCCGCGAGAGCGGCGGAGTCGGTGAGCTTGCCGTCGAGCCAGAGATCGGCAGCGCGTTCGCAGACCGCGCCGAGCTGCCCGAGGATGGTGAGGTCGGCCGCGTAGGCGGTGCCCGCGAGCTTGTGAAAGAAGCCCCGGAGCGCGACGACCGACTCGCGGTCGCCCGGCCCGCGCTTGAGGTCGGCGAGGGTCTTGCGGGCCTCGCGGTAACCCGCGTCGAGCTCGCGCAGGAAGATGAGCTTCAGCTCGAAGGCGGCGTCTGCAGGAATCCCTTTCGGCATACGGGCCCTACTATCGCACGGGGAGTGGAACGCGACGGTCGAGAGTCGAGCAACTGTGCGCTGCGCAAGAGCCGCCACCCCGGTCACTCCGAGCTACATCCGCCAGCGCGACAACCTCGTGGCCGAGTCCTCGCGTCACGTCTTGAGGATGCAGAAGGCGCTCGAGCAGATGAACGTCCAGCTGCACAAGGTGGTGTCGACTATTACCGGCGAGACCG
>JBMNNX010000111.1:0-19843 GCA_050942745.1 Myxococcales bacterium | reverse complement strand
CGAACCTTTGACCGGCTGTGGCCTTGAACCAACACCGGTCAGCCCGAGCGTAGGCCGAGCTTGCGAGGCCGAAGTCGAGGGGCGTGGACGAAATCGAGGAGCCCTTCGACTTCGCTGGCCGATGCTGGCGCGTCGGCAGCTACGCTCAGGGTGAACGGCGCCGGACCCTGTTCCGGGCACACCGAGCCGACACCGGTCACCCCGGAGTCGAGGGGCGTGGGCGAAATCGAGGGGCCCTTCGACTTCGCGGCCGACGCTGGAGCGTCGGCAGCTACGCTCAGGGTGAACGGCGCCGGACCTTGCTCCGGGCACGCCGAGCCGACACCGGTCGCCACGGAGTCGAGGGGCGTGGACGAAATCGAGGGGCCCTTCGACTTCGCTCCCGCCGCTGGAGCGTCGGGAGCTACGCTCAGGGTGAACGGCAAAGGCCCGCGACGAAATCGAGGGGCCCTTCGACTTCGCTCCCGCCGCTGGAGCGTCGGGAGCTACGCTCAGGGTGAACGGCAAAGGCCCGCGACGAAATCGAGGAGCCCTTGGACTCCGCTGCCGCCGCTGGAGCGTCGGCAGCTACGCTCAGGGTGAACGGCAAAGGCCCCGCGACGAAATCGAGGGTCCCTCCGACTCCGCCCCTGACGCTCGCGTGTCGGGAGCTGCGCTCAGGGTCACCGGGGGTGGGCTTTGCGGCGCCCCTTGGCCCGCGCGAGCTACGGCTCGGCTCGCCGGCAACGCGACGGGTTGAAGCGAAGTCCCTGGGGCGCCGGCGGGGCTCGGGGCACAAGCCCGCTCTCGGTCACGTTGACCCCGCGATACGCGTGCTCGTTCCAGATGCCGCGGGTGCCCGGCCAGTCGCCGTAGAGGCCGCCAAACACCAGCAAGCCGGGAACCGGCTCGAGCTCCGACTGCTGGGTCACGACGATTTCGGCCCGGCCGTCGCCGTCGACGTCGGCGATGACGGGCGTCTCGACGAGCGTCGAGGAGACGCGGGGCAGAGCCAACAGGAGCGAGCCGTCGCGCCCGCTGAGCACGCGCAGGTTCCGCGCGTCGTGGTGGATGACATCGAGGCCGCCGTCGCCATCGAAGTCGAAGGCGGCCGCGCCCGAGGCGCCGCACTGGCCGTCCGAATCCACTATGGAAACCGTCCAGAGAACCTCGCCGCTCGCCTGCAGCGCGAAGAGCGTGTCGCCGGCGGGGACTATCAGCTCCAGCCCTCGGTCGCCGTCGAGGTCGGCCACGCTCACCGGCGCCGCGCAAGCGTCCGGCAGCGGGGCAGGCAGGTGGAAGGCGCGCTCGAGCCTGCCTTGGGAATCGAGCAGGTACAGCTCGTCCACTCCAGTCCTCAGCACGATCTCGGGCGCGCCGTCGAAATCAAAATCGGCGACGGCGGTGAGCCCGTCCCGCTCCCCGAAGCTCCACAAGCGCAGCCCGTGCGCCGAGTAGACCGACCTGCCGGCGATCACCTCCTGGAGGCCGTCTCCGTCGAGGTCGGCGACGGTCGAGAAGGAGCCCGAGCCCAGCGAACCCTGTCCGCTGGAGCCTTGCCAGAGGAGCCGCCTCGCGCATCGAAGACCGAGGCTCCCACCACGATCTCCGGCGAGCCGTCGGCGTCGAGGTCGGCGATGCTCAGAGCGCCGCCGTCGCCGTTTCCGGGCCGCCTGAAGCCCTGCGACAGCCAGAGCAGGTGCCCATCGGCGCCGAAAGCCGCCAGCCTCCGCTCGCGCGCGTTGGGTCGGCCCGGAGGAGCCCGACGATCTCGACGCTCCCATCACCGTCGAGGTCCGCCGCCGCGAGCTGCGCCGCCGCGTTGAGCGCCGGGCTCACGACTTCCCACAGCGCTGCTCCCGTTCGACCGTCGAGCGCGCGAAGCACGCCCGGCGGCGTCGGGTCGGGACGGGTCGGATCTGCCGGCTTGGCGTGGCTGACGAAGACCACGTCGGGCGCGTCGGCGTGGTCGATGCGCCCGTCGCCATTGTCGTCGTCGAGGCGCACGACCAGAGGTGTCATCCATACGTTCGTCGAATCGGGCGCGACTGCGGGCTGCGTCCAATGCCACTCGAGCAGCGCGGCGAGAGGACCGGATGCCGGGCAGGGGATCTCGCTCGCCGGCAGCGCGGTTCCCGCGAGCGGGACGGTCGCGCGCGGCGATTCGCAGTCGTCGCTGGCGATCAACACGTTCGCCTCATAAAGGCCAGCTTCGGCTGGCGCGAGCTCAACGTGGACCGCCACGCGCTCTCCGACACCGAGGCGAAGGGGCAGCGGCCGGTGATCGAGGGCGAAACCGGCGCGCGGCTCGACTTCTATCGAGGCGATGGTCACCGGCTCTGAGCCGACGCTGGCGCAGACGAACGCTGCGGTCGCCGCCTCAGCGACGCGAGTGGCCGGGAAAGACACGTCGGTCGGCGAGCAGCGCAGTGCCCGCGTCAGGCAACCCTGAGCGTTGGCCCGGAGCAGGACGCCTGCCTGCGGTTGGCTCTCGTCAGAGGTGAGGACGGCGACGCGACCGAAGGCCGCCTCTGCCGTCGGCGACTCGTAGCCGACGGCGAGGTCCAGGTTCCCGCCTGGAGCGAGCAGAATCGGCAGCGGTGGCGGTGCGACGAGCTGGAAAGCTCTGCCCGAGGGCAGCAAACCGCGCAGCTCGAGAGGCGCCGAGCCGCAGCTTGAGATTTGGAAGGAGCGCGTGCGCAGGCCCGGTCCGTGGCCAAAGTCGAGCAGGACGGGCGAGAGGCAGAGCCGCGGCTGGGCAACCAAGCCGGCGAGCTGGGCCTCGTGGACCTCGCCGCCCGCGGTGCCGCCGCGGACTTGCACGGTGCCGAGGTGCTGGGCACCGCCTGCGGGCGAGAACGCGACCTCGAGCGAGACCGAAGCGCCGGGAAGGAGGTGAGTCGGCAGCTCGGGCGCCGCCGCGAGCGAGAAAGCCGGCGAGCTTCCCGGCGTGAGGCCAGCCTCGCTGATCAGGCACGCGGAGCTGCCGAAGTTGTGAAGATCCAGCCGGCCGCGGAGGGTCTCGCCCGGCGCCGCGATGCCGAAGTGAAGCTGGGCGGGGACGAGCATCGGGTCGCACGCGCGGGCATCCGTGGCGACGCCCGTCAGCTCGACCTCGACGAGCGGCTCGAGCGGGTCGTCCGATTCGACGACAAGCGCCGCGCGCTCGCTCTTTCGGCCCTCGGGTGCGTAGCGCACGCGAAGAGTGAGAAAGCCACCGGGCTCGAGCGTGGACTCGCCCGCGGGTCGGTCGAGTACGGTAAAGCTGTCGCTGCCCGAGGGTGGGGCGATGGGCGAGAGCCGGCAGGGTGCGTCGCCGATGTTCGAAAGGAAGAGCAGCCGCTCGGAGAAGCCCGACAAGGGCACCTCGCCAAACTGGACCGAGCGCGGCGAGATCTCGAGGTCGCACGCGGCCACGGCGACTGCTGTCGCATGGAGCGCGAGCGAGGCTCGAGGGGTAGCAAGGTCATTGGAGGAGACGATCAAAGCCCCTTCGTTCCGGCCGGGCTCCTGTGGCGCGTAGCGAAGCAGCAGGGTCAGTTCATCGCCGGGCGCGATCGAGGCGGGAAGCGGCGGGAGCGACACCACGGCGAACTCCGCTGGCCCGATCTCCACGTTCGAAATCACGAGGTCGGTGAGCCCGCAGGAGCCCAGGCGCACCGAGCGCTCCGCGCCGGCTCCACCGGCGATCCTCGTGCCGAAATCGACGCGACCGGGTTCGGGGCAGAGCCTCGGCGCCGCGCAGCCTCCCTTCATGACCAGGCGCGCGACGGGCCGCGCCGGATCGTCCGAGCGGATCTCGAGCAGCCCCTCGTCAACTCCGCCGTCCACGGGCTCGTACGCGACGGGAACGCGCGCTTCGGCGCCGGCGGCGAGCGTCGCAGGCGGAGGCGCGAGCAGGCGGAACTCTGCGCTCGTCGGAGGCACCGCCGAGGCTTCGGTAATCATGAGCTCGACTGGCGCGACGTTCCGCAGGACGAGGTGCCGTTGCACGGGCCCCGAGCCCGGCGGCACGACGCCGAACTCGAGGGCGAGATCAGGCTCGTCCGGAACGCAGCGAAGCGCCTTCCCGTCATCGACGCAGACGACGAGCGACGGAGCATCGGGCGCTCCCCTGATCTGCACGACGAGCCGCGGCAGCCGCGGGTCGTTGCTGTCGATGACGAGGCGCCCCGAGCTCGAGCCAGAGACAATCGGCGCGTACGCCACGGTCACGTGGAGGCGCTCGCCCGGACCGACGCGCGCGGGCAGGCTCGGCGCCGACAGGGAGAGCTCCGGGCTCGCGTCGAGCAGCGAGCCCCCGGTGATCTCGAGGCCGGCGCGGCCGCGGTTTTCGACGACGACGCGACGCGAGTAGGTCGCGCCGGTGCGCACGCGGCCAAAGTCGAGGAGCCTGCCGTCGCCCTCGCGCGCCTCGGGCTCGACGAGCGCGAGCTCGGGCAGGGCTTCGACGACATCGGGCCCTCCGCCGCAACGACAGGCGGGAGATGCCGCGAGCGCGAGGAGGGTGAGCACAATCGCGGCCCCGGCCGGCGCGCCGCGGGGGCGCCTTCGCTCCGGCCGCGCGCGTTGTTCGCCGCGGGGCGCGCTGCTACCTTCCCTCATCCCCAACGGAGGACGCTCTCATGCGCAACCGGCTCCCTGTCCTCATTGTCGCCCTGTCCCTGGTCGGGTGCGACTGCGGAGGCGAAATTACCAAGGGCGCGACCGGCGAGCTCTTCGTCGAAGAGAAGCAGATCAGCTTCGGCGCGACCTGTCCCAAGCCGTCCGACCCGTCCCTGGCGCTCGAGCCTGTCGTCAAGAACCTGCGCCTGAGTAACCAGGGCAACGCGACCCTCTACATCAACCAGCTCGAGGTCGAGCCGAGCCGCTCAGAGCTCTTCGTCGTCGATCGTGCCAAAGTCCCGGAGACCATCGCGGCCGGCGAGACCGCCGAGGTCCCCATTGCCTTCCAACCGCTCGAGGCGGGCATCGTCGCGGCCGACCTGACCGTCGTCGCCGACGACGAGGCGCCGGTCGTCGTCAAGCTGATGGGCGAGGGGCTGAACCTGCCGCCTGATCCGGTCCTGTCGATGAGTTGCCCCGGTGGCAAGTGGTCCAACGACAGCTGCGCGGGGCCCAATGCCAACTACTTCTTCGTGGACACTCCGGTCCACTCGATGAGCGAGGCCAGCATCGAGCTCAAGAACGGCGGCTGCGCGCCGATGCGCGTCACGGCGCTGAAGGCGACGACGCAGGTCTACGGCAGCGAGGATCCCGCGACCTTTGCCCTCGCCGACGGGCATGCCACTGAGCTCGTCGTCAAAGGAGGCGGCAGCGAGCAGGTGAGGGTTCGCTTCGCGCCCAAGGCCGAGAGCTCGTTCATCGGCTCACTCGAGTTCACGACGAACGCCCCGGACCAGAAGACGGTCGCGCTGCCGCTGCGCGGCGAGGGAATCCGCCCGGTGCTCGAGCTCGACCCGATTCTTTGCGACTTCCGGGCGCTGCCGCCCTCGTGCGACGGGCTCTTCTCCGTGTCCAACTCGGGCGGCCAGGAGCTCGTTATCCAGGCGGTGAAGATCTACGGCGGCAACCCGATGTTCAGCATCGCGAAGGCGCCGGCGTCCGGCGCGCGCATCGGCCCCACGAGCACGCTCGCGGACGCGATCCAGATCGAGTACGTCCCGGGCCCGGTGAAGGGCTCGGACCTCCTCGTCGTGGAGTCGAGCGGAGGGACCGCGACGGCCGAGCTGCGCGGCGGCTCGCCGCCGGTGCTTCTCACCGAGCCCGAGGACGTCCTCGACTTCGGCGACCACCTCTCGAGCACGACCGACTACTACTTGCCGGTGAAGATCAAGAACGTCGCCACCTACCATCGGCAGCTCCCGCTCACGATCCGCTCGATCCGCATCGACACCACGCCGCCCTCCAACGCCTCGGACACCTTTGAGCTCGCCAGCGACGGCTCGGCCTCGTGTCCCGCCGCGCCCGCGCCGAACACGCAAGTGGCTCCCGGCGGCGAGGTGCTCGCCTGCCTGCACTTCAAGTCCACGCCCAACGGCGGCACGTTCTTCGCGAACCTGCTCATCGACACCGACGACCCCGACTACCCGGCGCCCGGCTATCTGCTCTCGGTGAGCGCGAGCACGACCTGCAACCCCGCGCCGATCGCCGAGATCAGCGCGCCCACCGGCGCGGCCTGCCCCTGCGCGAGCGGCGAGGAGTGCATCGGGGCCGAGTGCCACAAGCTCGCTTCGGTCTCGGCGGTGCTGGCCAACGCGACCATCGTTTTGTCGGGCGAGCGGAGCTGGGACCAGGTGCCCGACAACACGGGCGCTTGCACCGTGCAGGATCCGTCGGCCATCGCGCGGTGGGATTGGACGCTCGTGAACGCGCCGGACGGCTCGACCGCGACCCTGTCGCCGAGCGGGCAGGGGACGGCCAGCCGCACCACGCTCTCCTTCGACAAGATCGGCCAGTACCTCGTCGGCCTCTCGGTCTACGACGACTCGGGGCTCGTCAGTCCGCCGACGACCATGCTGGTGACGGTCGAGCCGTAGGGCGCTCGCTCTCGCAGGCCTCGACGAGGCCACTCAAGACGTGTCGCGAAGTCTCCCTGTCATCGGTTCGTGCGCTCCGGTGACCGCGAAGTCGAGGCCCTCGATCGTCCTCGCGTTTCGCGGGAGGTCACGCTCCGCGTGACCGGGGGGGCAGCGAAGGGGCCGCGATACGCATGCTTGGCTCGGCCGAGACTCATTCCGTTCAGCCTGAGCGTAGCTGCCGGCGCGCAAGCGACGGCAGCGGAGTCGAAGGCCCGTTCGATTCCGAGGCGGGCCCTCGCCCCCCTTTCGCCCTGAGCGTAGCTCCCGACGCGTCAGCGGCGGGAGCGGAGTCGAAGGGCCGGCCGGTTTCGTTGCAGCCCCTCGACTTCGCCTCCCGCGTTCCGCGGGAGGCTACGCTCCTATCTAACAGCTCCCCCTGTTCGTTCAAGGCCACAGCCGGCCAACGGGCCGGTCTCTCGCTCGGGGTGACCGAGGTATCGCTCGAATGGCTCTTCGACAGGTCTTCCGCCTCCGCCGCGCGCAGCGCGCGGCGCGCCGCGGGCGCGTCCGTTGTTGTAGATAGGCGAGCACTGCGCTCATGGACGAAGCCCTCCGCCACAAGATCGACACGCTCCCGACCGAGCCCGGCGTCTATCTAATGAAGGACCACGCCGGCGCGATCATCTACGTCGGCAAGGCGGTCAACCTGCGCGCGCGGGTGCGCAGCTACTTCACCCGCGGCGGCGACGAGCGCGCCTTCGTCGCGCTGCTCGACGAGCTGCTCGCGGACCTCGAGGTCATCGTCGTCCACACCGAGAAGGAGGCGCTGCTCCTCGAGAGCGAGCTCATCAAGAAGCACCAGCCGCGCTTCAACATCCTGCTGCGCGACGACAAGAGCTTCATCTGCCTGCGGCTCGACGAGCGCTCGGCCTTCCCGCGGCTCGAGGTGGTGCGCGCGGCCGACGTCTACCGCAAGACCGGCAAGCGCGGCCTGTTCGGCCAGGACGGCGCCCGCTACTTCGGGCCCTACAGCTCGGCCTCCTCGATCCGCGAGACGCTGCGGCTCATCAACCGGCACTTCGGCCTGCGCACCTGCACCGACCACCAGCTCGAGCAGTGCCGCAAACGCCAGCGCCCCTGCATGCAGTTCCAGATAGGCCGCTGCCCGGGGCCCTGCATCGACGCCATCACGCCCGAGGAGTACGCGCGCCACGTGCGCGACGTCGTGCTCTTCCTCGAGGGCAAGGAGGCCACGGTCGCCGAGCGCATCCGCGAACGGATGGCGCAGGCCGCCTCGGCGCTCGAGTTCGAGGTCGCGGCCCGCCTGCGCGACCAGCTGCTCGCCATCGAGCGCAGCCTCGAGAAGCAGCGCACGGTGACCACCGAGGCCATCGACCGCGACGTGCTCGGCGTCTATCGCGAGGCCGACCGGCTCGTCCTCTACCTGCTCTACATCCGCAACGGCCGGCTCTCGGGCGGCCGCACCTTCCCGTTCACCGGCCAGGAGTTCCCCACCGAGGAGCTCGTCGGCTCCTTCATCGACCTCTACTACGGCGGCGATAGCCTCGTGCCTGACGAGATCCTGCTCCCGGTCGAGCTCGAGAGCCCGGAGGCGACCGAGGAGTGGCTCTCCGAGAAGAAGGGCAGGCGGGTGCACCTGCGCACGCCGCGCCGCGGGGCCAAGGCCGAGCTCGTCGAGATGGCGCGGCGCAACGCCGAGACGGCCTTCCGCGAGCACCGCCAGTCGAAGGAGGAGCTGCTGGCGATGCTGACGCGCCTGCAGAGCTCGCTCGGGCTCTCGAAGCTGCCGCGGCGCATCGAGTGCTACGACATCTCGCTCTTCCAGGGCAGCTCGGCGGTCGGCTCGAAGGTGAGCTTCTTCGACGGCGAGCCGGACAAGTCGCAGTACCGCCACTACAAGATCAAGACGGTGCGCGGCACCGACGACTTCGCCATGCTCTACGAGGCGCTGCTGCGCCGCGCGAAGCAGGGCGAGCTGCCGGACCTCTTCCTCATCGACGGCGGCAAGGGCCAGCTCGCCAGCGCGGCAGCCGCGCTCAAGGACGCCAGGGTGCAGGCCGACATCGTCAGCCTCGCCAAGAGCCGCGTCGTCGATCGCTCGGTCTCTGACCAGGCGCTCCACTCACCCGAGCGCGTCTTCGTCCTCGGCCGCAAGGACCCGGTGGTGCTGCGCCAGAACAGCCCGGAGCTCTTCCTGCTCGCGCGGCTGCGCGACGAGGCGCACCGCTTCGCCATCACCCACCACCGCAAGCTGCGCAGCCGCAGCACGCTGCGCAGCGCGCTCGACGAGATACCTGGCGTGGGCGCGACGCGGCGAAAGGCGCTGCTCAAACACTTCGGATCGCTCAAGCGCCTGCGCGAGGCGAGCGCCGAGCAGATCGCCGAGGTCGAGGGCATCGGCGAAGGGCTCGCCCGCCAGATCCACGCGGCCCTCCACAGGGCCGACGAGGCCGACTCTGGCGCGCCCGGCGCCTGATTCATGCTCGGGCGAGCCGGGTCCAGCACTCTTGCCAAGCGCGCATCCGGGCTCACTTTTTTCCGACATTTTGATTGAAAAGGCGCGCGGCCTTGGCATATACGACAGCCACTTTTCTTACGGGGTGAGGACAACCAATGAGGCTTTATCCCAAGGTCATCCCGGCCATCGCGCGCGAGATCATCCAGACCCTGATGACCGACAAGGACATCGAGGTCGAACCGCTGCGCATCGCCGACGCCGAGATGGACATGGCGGCGATCATGCGCGAGTACCTCGCTAACGAGGAGCGGGTGAACAACGCGACGCGCGAAGCGCTGGAGCGGCGGGGCTACGACTACTCCCGTTTCAACCAGGTCAAGCGCGAGATGGCCGACGTGCGCGGCTTCAAAATGGGCGACGAGGGCATCGAGTACATCATCGGCCAGATGCTCGAGTTCCTGCTCATCTCCCGCAACGTCGAGGAGGTCTACGCCGACGACCCGACGATGCGCCGCAAGATCTTCGCGATCATGAAGAAGCACCTCGACGTGGACGAGGAGATCGACCGGGAGGCGCGCGGCCGGCTCAAGCACCTCCAGGAAGGCACGCAGGCCTGGGACATCGAGTACCAGAAGGTCGTCGAGCAGATCCGCCGCGCCAAGGGGCTCGTCTAACGGCACGGTCGCACGAAGTGTGCGGAGACGAGGCCCCGTCGCACGGCGGGGCCTTTTTCCGTTTTTCATGAGCCGGGCCGTGCCCCAGGGAGGCTGTGCGAGGGCGCGGCCGTGGAAGCGAGGCGTCGAAGGATGGATCGCAAATCGTTGGTGATACTCGGTGTGGTCTTCGGCGGGCTGTTCCTGGCGCTCTTCGGCTTCCTCGGCCTCGCCTTTGTCGCCATGAGCTCGGACGACGGAGCGGGCTTCAGGCGCGGCGACGCCATCGGGGTGCTCGAGGTCAAGGGCGTCATCCGCTCGTCGGACAAGGCGCTCAAGCACCTGCGCCGCTTCGCCAAGGACAGGTCGATCAAGGCGCTGCTCGTGCGCATCGAGTCGCCGGGCGGCGCGGTCGCCCCGTCGCAGGAGCTCTTCTCGGAGCTGATCGAGCTGCGCAAGTCGATGCCGGTGATCTGCTCGCTCGGCGACGTGGCCGCCTCGGGCGGCTTCTACATCGCCGCGGGCTGCCAGAAGATCGTCGCCAACCCCGGGACGCTGACCGGCTCGATCGGCGTCATCAGCCAGATCCCCTACCTCGGCGAGATCGCCGACGATCTCGGCTTCCGCATGGTCACCATCAAGAGCGGCGCGCGCAAAGACGTGGGCAACCCGTTCCGCGAGATGACCGAGGAGGAGCGCGCTTACTACCAGGGCCTGATGGACGGCATCCACGAGCAGTTCATCCAGGCCATCGCCCAGGGCCGGGGCATGGAGGTCGACAAGGTGCGCCCCATCGCCGACGGCCGGGTCATCAGCGGCGCCGATGCCCAAGGCCTGGGCCTCGTGGACCAGCTCGGCAGCTTCAACGACGCGGTACGGCTCGCGGCCGCCGAGGCGGGCATCGAGGGCGAGCCGCGCCTGCAGTATCCGCCCGAGGAGAAGCCCTTCGACTTCGGCGACGTCTTCGCCCAGGGCGGACGCGCGCTCGCCCGCGGGCTCCTCGAGGAGCTGGCCGGGGAGACGGGCGCGGCCTCGTCGATCTCGGGTCCGGCCTACCTGATGCCGCTGCCGGCGCGGCAATAACCTCGGCCGCGGCGCGGCGCGGCGGATCGCGGAGGAGCACATGCAGACCCTGTGGGCGCCCTGGAGGATGGACTACATCCTCGGCAAGAAGGCCGAGGGCTGCATCTTCTGCCAATTCCCCGCCGAGGAGCGCGACGCGCAGAACCTGGTGCTCGGGCGCACGCCGCACTCCTTCGTGATGCTCAACCGCTACCCGTACAACAACGGGCACCTGATGGTGATCCCGCGCAAGCACTGCTGCGACCTGCGCGGGCTCGACGACGAGCAACTCCTCGACCTGCACCGGCTGCTGCGCACCAGCGTCGACGTGCTCACCCGCGCCAACAACCCCGAGGGCCTCAACATCGGCATGAACCTCGGCAAGGTCGCCGGGGCCGGCATCGACGCGCACCTGCACTACCACGTCGTCCCGCGCTGGGGCGGCGACACCAACTTCATGCCCGTGCTCGCCGAGACCCGGGTGATGGTCGAGCACCTCGACGCGGCCTGGCAGCGACTGCGGCCCCTCTTCGACGAGGCGCTCGGGGGCTAGGGCCGATGGTCGAGGTGCTCGTCCTCGTCGCTGCCGCGGTGCTCGCGGCGGGCATCTACTCGCTGCTGGCGCGCCGCCGGCGCGAGACCGACGCGGCCCGCGCCTACCTGCAGGGGTTTCGCTACATCCTCTCCGACGAGCCGGACGCCGCGCTCGAACAGCTCACCCGCGCGGTCGAGGTGGACGCGCGCACCCTCGAGACCTACTTCGCGCTCGGCGCGCTCTTCCGGCGCACCGGCGAGCACGAGCGCGCGGTGCGCCTGCACCAGAACATGCTCCTGAAGGCCGATCTCGCGCCGCGCTTGCGCCTGCAGATCGAGCTCGAGCTCGCCCTCGACTACCAGCGCGCTGGCATGCTCGAGCGGGCCGCCGAGATCTACGAGAAGGTGACCGAGTCGGATCCGGGCTGGCGCGAGGCGCTGCTGCGGCTGCGCCAGGTCTACGAGGAGCAGCGCAACTTCCCCCGCGCGGCCGAGACGCAGGCGCGCCTGGTCGAGAAGTGCGACGGCTCGCGCTCCATCCTCGCGCACCTGCTCGCCGAGGCCGCCCTCGCAGAGAAGGACTCCGGCCTCGCCGCCCGCTTCGCGGAGAGGGCGGTCGCCGTTGACGCCGAGAGCGGGCACGCCTCGTTCGCGCTGGGCACGGTGCGGCTCGGGCAGGGCAAGGCCAAGGAGGCCGCCGCCGCGCTCAAACGCTGCTGCGAGCTCGAGCCGGAGCTCGCGCCCCGGGCCGCCGAGCCGCTCGTCGAGGCCCTCGGCTCCGGTCGCGCCGTCTCCTTCTTCCAAGCGAGGCTGTCGGCCTCCGAGCACCCCGCGACGCGCGTCGCGCTCGCCCGTTGTCTGCGCCACGCCGGCAAGGTCGAGGAGGCCACCGCGCAGCTACGCCGCGCGCTCGATCTCGACCCGCGCTACGTCGAGGCCCGGCTGACCCTGGGCCGAGCGCTGCTCGGGTCGAGCATGGGCGACGAGGCGCGGCGTGAGCTGGAGCGGCTGCTCGCCGCCTTCAGCACTCAGGAGCCGGGGTTCGCCTGCCGCACCTGCGGGCACGGCTACGGCGAGCTGCAGTTCCGCTGCACCCGGTGTCTCAACTGGGACACGGTCCGCCGGATCGCGGGTGCCGCCGCCGAGGAGTGCTAAGGAGGCGTCGAGTTCCCGCTCATGTCCTCTGGCCGCCGCCCCCGGTCGCCCTGAGCGTAGCCCCCGACGCGTTAGCGGCGGGGGCGGAGTCGAAGGGCGCGTCGATCCCGAAGCTTTCGCTGGTCGCCTCCGCGCCGCCGACGGCGGCAGAGGAGCCGTGGGCGAGGGAAGTGGCCTCGCGGGCGCGGCCGTTGTCTCTACGAGCAAACCCAGTCGTAGCCGTCCTGTCGAAACAGGAAGTGCCCCGTCGGGCGACCAAGTTGGGGGAAACCGGGCCGGCGGGAGGGGGAAACCAAGCCGGCGGGAGGGGGAAACCAGGCTGACGGGAGGGGAAACCAGGCTGGCGGAAGGGGAAACCAGGCCGGCGGAGGGGGAAACCAAGCCCGCGGAGGGGGAAACCGGGCCGGCGGAGGGGGAAACCAAGCCGGAAGGACGGGAAACCATGCCCGCTTAGGGGAAACCGAACGGAAGAAGGGGAGACCACGCGCGACGCCGACGGCCCCTCGACCTCGGCCTCGCAATCTCGGCCTACGCCCGGGCGACCTGGGGGAGGACTCGGCCACCGCCCCGCTCACCCGGACCGCACGCCGCCACTCAATCGGCCAACCAGGCGAAGTCCGGCCCGTTCCCCGTGGGCTCAGGCAAGTAAATTGACGCGTCCCCGACCGCCCCTAAGATGCGGCCTCGGGGAGAGGAGAGTGACGTGAAGGACATTGCCCAGAAGATTATTGCCGCCACCCTTGCCCGCTGCGCCGAGCAGGGACTGCTCCCCGCCCTCGAGGGCCCGGTACCCGTCGAGACGCCCAAGAACCCTGCGCACGGCGACTGGTCTTCGAACGTCGCCATGATGCTTGCCAAGCCGGCCGGCAAGCCGCCGCGGGCGATAGCGCAGCTCCTCCTCGACAACCTCGTCGATCCGCAGAACGCCGTGCTCAAGGCCGAGATCGCCGGGCCGGGCTTCCTCAACCTTTGGATCCGCCCGCGCGTCTGGTTCGAGGGCCTCAAGACCGTGCTCGAGCAGGGCAGCAGGTACGGCGAGTCAACCGTCGGCGCCGGCGAGAAGGTGATGGTCGAGTACGTCTCGGCCAACCCGACCGGCCCGATGCACGTCGGCCACGGCCGCGGCGCGGTGGTCGGCGACGCCATCGCCGCGCTGCTCAAGGCCGCCGGCTGGGACGTCACCCGCGAGTACTACGTCAACGACGCCGGCGGGCAGGTCAAACAGCTAGGTCGCGCCCTCTGGGTGCGCTACCGCGAGCAGTGCGGCATCCCCATCCCCGAGCCCGAGCTGCCGCGGCCTCCCGAGGAGCCGAAGACGCCCGAGGAGAAGCGCCTGAAGAAGGAGTGGGACGAGGCGCGCGCCAAGATCCTCCCGTACCCCGGCGAGTACCTCATCGACGTCGCCAAGAGCTTCAAGGAGCGCTACGGCGAGCAGTACATCGACGCCGCGCCCGAGGTGCAGGAGTCGCTCTTCTCCGACTTCGCGATGGAGAAGATGCTCGAGGTCATCAAGGGCGATCTCGCGGCGCTCAACATCCACTTCGACTCGTGGTTCCGCGAGCGCACCCTGCACGAGCAGAAGGCCATCGACGAGGCCGTCGCCGCGCTCACCGCCAAGGGCGACATGTACCCCGGTGTCCTGCCGCCGCCGAAGGACGCGGCCCACGCCGAGGATTACGAGCCGCGCGAGCAGCTCCTCTTCAAGGCGACCGCCTACGGCGACGACCAGGACCGCCCGCTGCAGAAGTCGGACGGCAGCTACACCTACTTCGCGGCCGACATCGCCTACCACAAGAACAAGCTCGACCGCGGCTTCAACTGGCTCATCGACGTCTGGGGCGCCGACCACGGCGGGTACGTCAAGCGCGTGAAGGCCGCGGTCAAGTCGCTCACCGGCCGCGACGCGCTCGACGTGGTGCTCGTGCAGATGGTCAACCTCGTCAAGGGCGGCCAGCCGTACAAGATGAGCAAGCGCGCCGGCACCTTCGTCACCCTGCGCGACGTGGTCGACGAGGCCGGCAAGGACGCGACGCGGGTGATGTTCCTGATGAAGCGCGCCGACGCCCAGCTCGAGTTCGACCTCGACCTGGTGAAGAAGCAGACCCTCGAGAACCCGGTCTTCTACGTCCAGTACGGCCACGCGCGCTGCGCGAACATCTTCAAGCGCGCGAAGGAGGCGGGCTTCGAGCGGCCCGACTTCGACGCCGAGCTGCTCGAGCGCAAGCTGACGCATCCGGACGAGCTCGACCTTGTCAAGCGCGTGCTCAGCTTCCCGTCGCTCGTCGAGTCGGCGGCCCGAGCGCGCGAGCCGCATCGGATCGTCTTCTACGTCCAGGAGACCTCGGCCGCCTTCCAGTCCTACTACACGAAGGGCAAGAAGGAGCCCGAGCTGCGCGTCATCCGCCCGGACGAGCCTGAGCTGACCCGCGCGCGCCTGCTGCTGGTCGCGAGCCTGCAGACCGTCTTCGCGAACGCGCTCGGGCTGTTGGGCGTGAGCGCGCCAGAGTGGATGGAAGTCCCCAAGGACCTCGAGTAGTCGCCCTGCCGTTCGAGGCGGCCGGCGGGAAGGAACGAGCCATGCGAGAGGCCAATCATCGCAACCGAGACAGGATCGAGCTGCAGCTCGACAACCGGCAGATCGTGTCGTTCGTCATCGGCTCGTTGATCGTGCTGGGCGTCGTCTTCGCGCTGGGCGTGATGGTCGGCAAGCAGCTCGCTACCGACGCCGCGCCCGTCGCCCAGGCGGTCGATCCGCTGGCGCAGATCGACGCCCAGGAGAAGGCGCTCGCCGACGCCGCGGTCGAGGAGGCCGCCGCGCAGAAGGAGGCGGCCAGCGCGCTCACCTTCGCCCAGGAGCTGACCCGGCCCAAGGCCGTCGATCCGATCATCGAGCCGACCAAGGGCGCTGCGCCGGCCGAGCCCGTGCGCAAGGAGCCAGCGCTTGAGGAGCCCGCGCCCGAGCCCGAGGAGCCGAGGGGCAAGGGCGGGCTCGCCGCGGCGTTCGAGAAGGCCGCGGCGAAACCGTCGGGCAGCGGCTCGCTCGCGGTGCAGATAGCCTCGCTGCCCAGCCGCAGCGACGCCGACAAGCTGGTCGAAAAGCTCGCGGCCAAGGGCTTCGACGCCTACGTCGTCGCCGCCGACATCCCGGGAAAGGGCCAGTACTTCCGCGTCAAGGTCGGAGCCTTCGAGACTCGCCAGGAAGCCAACGAGGCGCTCGCCGAGCTGAAGGAGAAGACCTCGATGGTCGGGATAGTCACCAACGCGCACTGAGCGGCCGTTCGGCGATCGCTGCCCCTCGAACGAGCCAGGCCCGCTGTCAAGCATGCCTGTTCCCAGGCAGGCCTTTTCTTCGGGCGCGCCCCATCGTGCTAGAAAGCCCCAGAGAGCCGACAACCGGAGAAGCCGATGCCAAAACGAGTAGAGAAACCATGGGGTTACGAGCTCATCTGGGCACACACCGACCGCTACGTCGGCAAGATCCTGCACGTGCGCGAGGGCGAGAAGCTGTCGCTGCAGTACCACAGGGTCAAGGACGAGACGATCCACCTGCACAGCGGCCGGCTTCTGCTGGTGACCGACGACGGCAACGGGCTCACCGAGCGCGAGCTCGCCGTCGGCGAGAGCTTTCGCATCAAGCCCAACACCAAGCACCGGATGATCGCGCTGAGCGACTGCGACATCCTCGAGGCCTCGACCCCCGAGCTCGACGACGTGGTGCGACTCGAGGACTGCTACGGGCGCGAGGGGACTTCGAAACCGTAGCGACAGTCGAGAGTCGAGGGTCGAGAGTTGTGAGTCTTTGGTGGGGCGGCGCGGGCTGATGGTGAGTCCGCGGCGGCTTGGTGTGTGCTGAACCTACTTAGGACTCATGACTCACAACTGATGACTGGCGGCCGTAGCGACGGGCGACGAGAAAGTCGAGAGGCGAGGGTCGAGAGTTGTCGGAGCGCCGGCCTTCGTGCCGGCGCCGCCATCACGGCGGGCTTCTGACGAGCGCGCGACTTCTTGTGTGCCCCCTCCACCCACTCCCAACTCACAACTGTCAACTGGCGCCCACAATTGGCGCCTTGAGCCCCCCGGTCGACTCTGCTACGCAACCCCCGTGCGAATCCTCATCTCGAACGACGACGGCATCCAAGCCGAGGGCATCCAGGCACTTCACGACGAGCTCGCTCAGTTTGCCGAGGTCTGGGTCGTGGCTCCCGACCGCGAGCAGTCGGCGACCTCCCACTCCATCACCCTGCAGAGGCCTCTGCGGATCAAGGAGCTGCGGCCTCGTTGGTATCAGGTCGACGGCACGCCGACCGACTGTGTCTACGTCGGCCTCAACCACCTGATGCGCGACGCCAGGCCGGACGTGGTCTGCGCCGGCATCAACCACGGGCCCAATGTCGGCAACGACGTCCTCTACTCGGGCACCGTGGCCGCGGCGATGGAGGCCGCCTCGCTCGATGTTTCGAGCATCGCCTTCTCGCTCGCCGAGGGCCTCGATTTCCGCCCGGCCGCGAAGTTCGCGGCGCTGCTGACCAGTGAAGTCGCACAGCGGCCGCTGCCGGCCGGCACGCTGCTCAACGTCAACTTCCCCGGCCATCCGACCTCCGCGTATGCCATCACGCACCTCGGCAAGCGCAGCTACGGTTCGTCGGTGGTCGAGAAGGTCGATCCTCGCGGCCGGCTCTACTACTGGATTGGCGGCGGCGAGGCGAAGTACGAGGACATCCTGGGATCGGACTGCAACGCGGTCTTCGGCGACGGGCTCATCTCGATTACGCCCCTCAACCTCGACATGACCGACCACCCTCTGCTCGGGACGCTGCGCGGCTGGGCGGTCCCCGGGTTCGAGCTGAGCCAGGCGAAGTCGTACTCTTGCGAGAGATGACCGCAGGGGGCGCGCGTCGAGGACGGTCGCTCCGCTCGAAGGCGGCGCTGCTCGCGGCCGCGTTGGCGCTGGCGGGCTGCCCGCCCGCTGGTGTCCAGACGAAGCCGCCGGTCGAGCTGAAGAGCCACCCCGAGCCCCAGTTGGTCGGCGTCGAGCACACCGTCGCGCCCGGCGAGACGCTCTGGCGCATCAGCCAGGCCTACGGGGTCTCGGTCGATGAGATCGTGCTGGCCAATGGGCTCTCCGACCCGACGAAGATCACGGTCGGGCAGCGGCTTTTCATCCCCGGCGCGGCCAAGACCGCGCCCAAGTCTGCGGTCGCCACGCAGGAGCCCAAGCCCGAGCCGCCGAGGGTGAAGCCCATCCCTCAGGGCAACGCGCGGCTGCGCTGGCCGCTGATTGGCGTGCTCTACGCCAAGTTCGGCAAGCGCGGCGAGAGCATCCACGAAGGAATCGACATCTCGGCCCCCGAAGGCTCGATCATCGCGGCGGCTGCCGACGGCACGGTCCTCTTCGCTGGCTTCCAGCGCGGCTACGGCAACCTCGTCATCCTCGACCACGGCGACGGCCTGCTCACCATCTACGCCCACAACAAGGACAACCTCGTGCAGGACGGGGCCAAGGTGCGCGCGGGCGACCCGATAGCGCGGGTCGGACCGGGCACCCGCACCAGCGGCCCGCACCTGCACTTCGAGGTGCGCGAGGGCCGCATCCCGAAGGACCCGCTCGAGTACCTCCCCGAGCCGCGCTAGAAGTGGCGCCACCCGGCCGGCCGGGCGGGGACAGGCCGGCCGTCACGTTCTTCGCCTGGCAGGGAGGGGATTCGTACAATCGCACTTCAGGGGAAGTAGGAGGTCGCATGCAGTTCGAGCTGACCGAGTTGCAGCGGGAAATCCAGAAGACCTGCCGGGAGTTCGCGGCCAGGGGAGCTGGCGCCCCACGCGCGCCGGTGGGACCGCGAGCACGAGTCTCCAGGCAGGGCCATCCGGCAGCTCGGCGAGCTCGGCTTGATGGGCATCACCGTGCCCGAGGAGCACGGGGGCGCAGGGCTCGACAGCGTCGCCTACGCGGTCGCGGTCGAGGAGCTGTGCCGCGGCTGCGCGAGCACCGGCCTTATCGTGGGCGTCAACAACTCGCTGTGGTGCGACCCCATCGCTGCGCACGGCACCGAGGAGCAGAAGAGGAAGTGGCTCGCGCCCTTCGCGAGCGGCTCAAAGCTGGGCGCCTACGCGCTGACCGAGCCCCAGGCCGGATCGGACGCGACCGAGATCAAGACGACGGCGCGGCTCGAGGGCGACGAGTACGTGCTCAACGGGTCGAAGTGCTTCATCACCAACGGCCCGCAGGCCGACGCGGTGCTCGTCTTCGCGTTGACCGACCCGGAGCGCAAGCACCGCGGCATGAGCGCGCTCATCGTCCCGACCGACGCGCCCGGCTTCCAGCGCGGCAAGCCCGACGACAAGCTAGGCATCCGCGCCTCGGGCACCTGCAGCCTGTTCTTCGAGAACTGCCGCATCCCCAAGGAGAACCTGCTCGGCCGCGAGGGCGGGGGCTACAAGATCGCTATGGAGACGCTCGACGGCGGGCGCATCGGCATCGCCGCCCAGGCCCTGGGCATCGCGCGCGCGGCGATGGAAGAGGCGCTCGCCTACAGCCAGGAGCGGCGAGCCTTCGGCCGGGCCATCTACTCGCACCAGGCCATCCAGCTCATGCTCGCGGACATGGCGACCGAGATCGACGCGGCGCGGCTGCTCACCTCGCGCGCGGCGGCGAGAAAGGACGCCGGCGTCAAGTTTGGCCGCGAGGCGTCGATGGCCAAGCTGTTCGCCTCCGAGGTCTGCGGCCGGGTGACGCGGAACGCCCTGCAGATCCTTGGCGGCTACGGCTACACGACCGACTACGACGCCGAGCGGCACTTCCGGGACGCGAAGATCACCGAGATCTACGAGGGCACCAGCGAGATCCAGCGCCTGGTGATCGCGGCGAGCATGTTGCGAGACTGACCGGCAGGGGAGCCGGCACAAGAAAAGAGGAGATCTCCGATGAAGGCGACGAGTCGAATCCTTGCCATCCTGCTCGCCCTGGCTCCGGCCTCGGCCTTCGCGCAGGCGACCGAGGCCAAGGGCGGAGACGAGGCGACGAAGGCCGTTCCGACCTCGCTCGACGGCGTCGCGCCTGGGACACCCGAGCAGCCTGGGCTCGACGTGAGCCGCATGCCGTTCGATCCCGAATCGATCCGGCAAGTGGTCAAGTTCCACATGCCCGAGATCCAGCGCTGCTACGAGAAGGTGCTCTCGGACAGCGGCAAGAGGCTTGAGGGCAGGGTGATGGTGGGCTTCACCATCGATCTAAACGGCAACGTGACCGAGCTGAAGGCGCTGCCGAAGAAGAGCACGGTCAAGGACGACCGGGTCGTCGATTGCGTGCTGCTCGCCGCGCGCCGCTTCGTCTTCCCCAAGCCGCCCGACAACCGCATCTATCCGATCGAGTACCCATTCGATTTGAAGGTGACGCGGTAGGGGCGCATGGCAATGCGCCCGGCCGCGCAGGCCCCGGGCGGCCGTAACTGCGGGTGCGCGGT
>JBMNNX010000110.1:0-19897 GCA_050942745.1 Myxococcales bacterium | reverse complement strand
CTCGAGCGGGAAGCCGAGCTCCTTGAAGAAGAGGACCTGCTGAAGCCGCTGCAGGTCCTCCTGCTCGTAGAGCCGGTAGCCCGCCTCGCTGCGGCCGGTGGGGCTGAGCAGTCCGATCTCGTCGTAGTGGTGCAGCGCGCGGACGCTGATCCCCGCCAGCTTGGCGACCTGGCTCACGGTGAGGGCCATCTTTCGTCAACCTCCTGCCGCAATCGATAGGGCCTCACGTCGCGTGAGGGTCAAGGCCCTGAACGAAGAAACACGATTGGCCTCATCTTCTCGGCGCGGACGGGCGCGTCGAAGGCTCGGCAGCGGTCCTCTCGGCCGCCGGGAGAGGCGGCGTGCCCGCAACGAGAACGGGGCGGCCGAAGCCGCCCCGTCCGCACAACCTATCGCCCAAGCGCCTACGCGGGCTTCGCCTTGCCCTGCGCGGCGACGGCCTCCTGGGCCTTCTTGATGGCCTCAGGATCGCCCAGGTAGTAGTGCTTGATGGGCCGCAGGTGCTCGTCGAGCTCGTAGACCAGCGGAATCCCCGTCGGGATGTTCAGGCCGACGATCTCTTCGTCCGAGATGTTGTCGAGGTACTTCACCAGGGCCCGAAGGCTGTTGCCGTGGGCGGCGATGAGGACCTTCTTGCCCGCCTTCACCTGCGGGGCGATGGTGTCGATCCAGTACGGGACGAAGCGGGCGACCGTGTCCTTGAGGCACTCGGTGAGCGGCATCGACCGCTCGTCGATGTGCTGGTAGCGCGGGTCGTTGCCCGGGTAGCGCGCGTCGTTCTTCTCGAGGGCCGGGGGCGGCACGTCGTAGCTGCGCCGCCAGAGCTTCACCTGCTCCTCGCCGAACTTCGCGGCGGTCTCCGCCTTGTTCAGGCCCTGCAGCGCGCCGTAGTGGCGCTCGTTGAGGCGCCAGGAGCGGTGCACCGGTATCCACGCGAGATCCAGCTCGTCCAGAGCGATCCAGAGCGTGTGGATGGCGCGCTTGAGCACCGAGGTGTAGGCCACGTCGAACGTGTAGCCTTCCTTCTTCAGCCAGCGGCCGCCCTCGTGGGCCTCTTCGATGCCCTTCTCCGAAAGGTCGACGTCAGTCCAGCCCGTGAAACGGTTTTCCTTGTTCCACTGGCTCTCGCCATGCCGCAGCAGAACGATCTTGTGCATCGCTTCACCTTTCCTCGGGTTGTTGGTTGGTGAACGCAGAGTAGTGGGCAGGCTCTTGGCTGTCCACCGCCTTGGCGCCTTACGGTGCGGCCGGGAGCCCGTGCTCGCGGACCCTGCGGCCGAAGGCGGTTCGGGCGGCGATCCAGGCTCCGGCGAAGCCGACGGCGAGGCCAATCGATGCGCCGGCGAGCACCTGGCTCGGATAGTGCCGTGCCAGGTAGATCCGCGAGAGGCCCACGGCCGCGGCGAGCAGGAAGAGCGCCAAGCGGCTCCACCCGCGTCGCAGAAACGGCGCGAGGAAGGCGGCGGCCGCGAAGAAGTTCAACGCGTGGTTCGAGGGCATCCCCAGGTTGCCGCCGCCGCATGGCCCTGGCGGACGGACCTGCGCGGCGAGCTCGAGGCAGGGCCGAGGCAGAGTCAGCAGGTGTTTCACGAGGTTGCCGAGCGCGTCGCCGCAGAGAATCACCGCGGCGAGCGCCATCGAGAGCCAAAGCCCGTCGCGCCCGAAGCGCCGCAGCAGCAGCGCGGCCAGCAGCGCGAGGACTGGAAAAGAGAAGCCCCAGGTCGCCGAGAGCTGCGTGAAGACCGCGTCGAGCCACGGGTGCGCCCACCCCTGGTTCACCGCGAGCAGAATGCGCGTGTCGAGGCTCATCGTTCGGCCGAAGGAGCAGCCCTCTTCTGCAGGTGAGCCCTCGGGGCGTAACTGTTCGACAGCACCCCGAAGAGCCTTCTGGACAGAGTTGCGACGGGCCAAGTTAGCGGGGCATCGGGATCCGGTAAAGGGCGGGTCTGAGCTGCCGAGAGACAGTCGACCGCGAGCTCGCCCCTCGCTTCGCGCGCCCTCGGACGGCCCGGCGCACGCTCGCCCAGCGCGGCGAGCGTGCACGGCCGGTCGAATTGTTCCGCGTGCAGGCGCTGCGCACAGTGAGGAGAGGGGGGCTCATGGCGCGGGCTTGGGTCTTCGTGGCATTGGCACTTTGCGTCTCGCTCGAAGCGGGCCCTGGTCCCTATCCCGTGCCCATCTCGGTCGCGGCGCCGCTGCGCACCGAAAGGGCGGCAGCGACCGCGCCCCGAGCGACGCTCGCGCCGCTCGTCGAAGCCGTTCGCCCTACGGTCGTGCGCGTGACGACCCGGGAGCGGGTCGGCAGGCTGCGCCGATTCTTCAACGGCATTTTCGGCGAGGGCCCTTTCGGCATGTTCGCCGATGTCGAGACAGGCCTCGGCTCCGGCGTGATCATCGCTCCCGACGGCCTGGTCTTGACGAACAACCACGTCATCGAGGGCGCGGACATCGTGATCGTGACGACCGCCGACGGGCGCGACTACGAGGCGGACGTGGTCGGGGGCGACGCGGAGACCGACGTCGCCCTGCTGCGCCTTCGGGGCGCGACGAAGGATCTTCCCAAGGCTCAGCTTGGCAGCTCGAGCGACCTCAGGGTCGGCGACTTCGTGGTCGCCATCGGCAACCCCTTCGGGCTCGAGATGACGGTGACGTCGGGAATCATCTCGGCGAAGGCGCGCGCGCTCGGCGAGAGCGCCTTCGACAGCTACCTGCAGACCGACGCGGCGATCAATCCCGGCAACTCTGGCGGCCCGCTCTTCGATCTTGACGGCCGGGTGGTCGGTATCAACACCGCCATCGTCGACCAGGCCGACGGAATCGGTTTTGCCGTCCCCAGCGACCTCATCCGCTCGCTCCTGCCGCCGCTTCGCGACAACGGCCGGGTGGTCCGCGGCTTTCTCGGCGTGACGCTGCGCGATCTCTCCTTCGAAGATCTCGACGGGTTCGCCGGCGCGGTCGAGCAGGGCGCGTTCATCGAGTCGGTCCGGCGAGAGGGCCCGGCTGCACAGGCAGGTCTGCGCGCCGGCGACGTGGTCGTCGGCGTCGACGGCAAGGCGATAGCCGACGCCTCCGCGCTCACGCAGCAAGTGGCGGGCCTGCCGCCCGGCAGCCGGGTCTCGATCGTGTACGTGCGCGAGGGCGCGACCCACGAGGTCGAGGTCGTCCTCGGTACGCGGCCCAGCGACGAATAGAGCGGGTGGGCTGGCGGCCGCCGCGAGCTGAAGTTGGGAGCTGCCCTGGCGACGGGTTGAAACGAAGCGTCGGCGCGACGCGAGGCTCGTCCGACCTTCGCCCGCGCAACGAACTCCGTGCGATTCGTTCGGGCGAGCTTGGCGGGCCCGGCGCGGCCGAGCGCAGGGGCGTCCCTTCGCTCGCTGCTCCAGCGCATCGGCCAAAGGAAGCCGGCGTCGCGTACCAGCCACCTCGTGCGGCCTCGCGGCGAGGGGCTCCTGCCCGGTGACGCGGGCAGCTCCGAACCCGCCGGGGTTCCGAGTGAAGCCCTCGATGCCGATCGCCTAGCTAGTGGGCTACTCGGTCGCGGGCGTGATGAAGGGGCCCAGACCCGTAAAGATCAGGTCGATGGAGCAGAACTCGGGCTGTAGCTGGCGCGTCGAGAGCAAGCCGCTGAGCTGGAGCCGGCCGTCCGACTCGATTACGGTGCCGGAAAGGAGGACCCGCAGCGGCTGCGACGGCGTGTCGCCCGTGGCCTGCGCTTTGTTCGCGAATTGCGAGAACCCGCTGAACGAACCGCCTTCGTCCTCCTCGAGGTTGCTGACGTTGGCGGCGACCCTCACGCGCACGTCGTTGGCCGGATCGATGACCTCGGCGAAGACGCGGCGCCCGTCGGCGCTCTGCGCAAGGTCGAGGGTCGGACCGATGGTCAGCGGGCTGAACGGGCAGGAGCCGGTCACCGAGACGACCCGGATTTCGTAGACCCCGGCGATGTCCGGGCAGTCGTCCACGCAAAGCTCGCCCTTGCAGCCGATGAGCACCAAGGCCGCGCTCACCAAGACCGACGCGCGAAATCTCATCGTTACCCCCAGGGGCCGCACGGCCGGCAGCCCGCGGCTCAAGGAAGATTTGCGGCCGCGAAGGAGGGCTCGCTACCCCCGGCGCCAAGCGCGGGATGCGCCTGCACGTCCGAGTGGCGGGCGGGGAGCCCTAAGGTTGTATGGCCGAATTGGCGGGCAGAGAATGGGCCGAAGACGCTCGCCTCGGAGGCGCGAATGACTCTTCACCGTGCGCTCGTCACAACCGCCGTCCTCGCCTTGGCCGCGGACGCGTTTGCGCTCAGCCAGCCGGACGGCACAGTGATTCCGGCGGGCGCCGGGCTGCAGTCGCTCTTCGATGCGCGCGGCGAAGCGATCGATGCGCTGCGCGACGCCGCCATCATGCCGCAGACCTTCGTGCCGGGCTGCGACCTCAACTTCGAGGTCATCGCGCGCAACGCCGGCTACAAGAACTCGTTCGGCTGGTACAACGCCACCGGCAGCAAGCCCGAGCTGTCCGACCTGAACGAATTCCTCAAGTGCGACGATCCCGTCGGCACGGTGAGGACCCTGTCGATCCGCTCCGACCCGCGCTACGCGGGCGGCGAGGTCGGCTTCTACCAGGCGGTCGGCTCGTGCGGCACGGTGAGCGACCACCTCTACATCTTCTACAGCGAGCCTCGCTTCAACCCGGACGCCCAGATCGAAAACCCGTTCATCCACCTGCTCATCTACAACAGCACCGCGGTACCCCGGGCCTTCTACTTCGGCTGGGAGGACCTGATCTCCGGCGGCGACAACGACTTCGACGACCTGACCACCTTCGTCACCGGCATCACCTGCTCTGGCGGCGGCGGCGCCTGCGACACCGAGCTCGAGGGCGTCTGCGCTTCCGGCACCCTGCAATGCCAGAGCGGCGAGCTCGCCTGTGTCCAGCACGTGCAGCCTTCGCCCGAGACCTGCGATGGCCTGGACAACGACTGCAGCGGCGTCGTCGACGATGGCGCCGAGTGCCCCTCCGGTCACGTCTGCGATCTCGGCGCGTGCGTGCGCCGCTGCGCCGGCGAGTTGGGCTGTCCTCAAGGGCGCGTCTGCAGCGTTCACGGAGTGTGCGTCGAGCGCGCCTGCGCCGAGGTCGAGTGCCCGGCGGGCACGCGCTGTGTCGGCGGTGAATGCAAGGGCCCGTGCGACGGAGTCGTCTGTCCCCACGGGCAGTCGTGCCGCGCAGGCGCTTGCGTCGACCCGTGCCTCGGCCTCGAGTGCGACCAAGGACAGGTCTGTGTCGAGGGGCTGTGCACCGATCGATGTCAGTGCACCGGATGTCCCTCGGGGCAGAGCTGCGGTGCGGATGGCCGCTGTGGGATCGACGCGTGCGCCGGCAGCAACTGCCCGCCCGGCACATGGTGCGACCAGACGGGCGCTTGCCGCGATGCCTGCGAAGGGGCGGTCTGCCCTGCGGGTCAGGTCTGTGTCGCGGGCCTTTGCGAGGATGCGCCCGAGCAGCCCGACGGTGGAACAGGTTCGGATGCCGCCGGCTCGGATGCAGGTTCGGATGCTGGCCTGCCGGGCTTGGAGGACGACGCCGGCGCAGTCGGTGCGGACGGCGGCGTGCGATCGGACGGTGGCTCGCAGGGCGAGGCGGCAGTAGTCGGCGGGTCGTGCGGATGCCCGGCCGCGGGCGCGGGCGCGGTGCCTGCTCCTTTCTTGCTGATCGCCGGGCTCGGCGCCTTTACCGTGTTGGGCAGGCGACGGCGCGGTTAGCAGGCAAGAGCAGCGGGAAGGAGAGGGCGCGCCGGAAGCGAACCGGAGCGCCACCGTCTCGGCGGCCGCCGCGAGAGGATTGGCGCGCAGCCGTGTCTGCGGGCGCCCGGAAGCGGGCATGGGCCGCGAATGAGAATGGGAGCGCCGCCGTCTCGGCGGCCGCCCGGAAGCAGGCATGGGCCGCGAATGGAGAATGGGCGCGCCGCCCTGTCTGCGCGCGCCCGGAACCTGACGGTATTCGCCCGCCGTGGAAGGGGAGCCGCGCTCATCGAGGGCCTTCGACTCCGCCCTCGCAAGCTCGGCACACGCTCAGGCTGACTGGTTTTGGTTCGAGCTCACAGCCGTCCAAGGCACCGTTAGCGAGCTTGGGCTGTCCGGCCGTGACTCATCCGCCCCGCGGGGCGCGCGCCGGTGGACATGCCTCCGAATCTCTGCCAGATTCCGCCCTCTTACACGTCAACCACCCCATTGGAGGAGAAGATGGCGACGAACGACGCTCGCGATCTCAAACCAGCCGATCAAGAGGTTGCTCCGGAGGCGCCGGCAGTGCCGATCGCCATCACGCCGCCGGCGGCCGAGGCCGAGTTCCAGCCCTACATCGCCCACGACGCCGCGGTGCCCGAGTTCACCATCAAGGCCATCGTCATCGGCGCGCTCTTCGGCATCATCTTCGGCGCGGCGACCGTCTACCTGGCCCTCAAGGCTGGACTCACCGTCTCGGCGTCGATTCCCATCGCCGTGCTCGCCATCTCGGTGCTGCGCAAGCTGGGCGGCTCGACCATCCTCGAAAACAACATGGTCCAGACGATCGGTTCGGCCGGCGAGTCGATCGCCGCCGGCGTCGTCTTCACCTTGCCCGGCTTCCTCTTCTTGGTGCGCGACCCCTCGACCGGCGTCAGCGTCGGTGCGCCGTTCTTCTCCTACTGGACCATCTTCACCCTCGCGCTGCTCGGCGGCGTGCTCGGCACGATCATGATGGTGCCGCTGCGCCGCTCGCTCATCGTCAAGGAGCACAAGAACTTGCCGTACCCTGAGGGCACCGCCTGCGCCTCGGTGCTCATCGCGGGCGAGAAGGGCGGCTCGCTCGCGCGCACGGCCTACTTCGGCGTCGCCTTCGCCTTCGGCTACGCGCTGCTGCAGAAGATTTTCAAGGTCATCGCCGAGGCCCCGGCGCTCGTCTCCAAGCAGACCAACCGCTACTTCCCCTCGGCGACGATCAACGGCGAGATCACCCCCGAGTACCTGGGCGTCGGCTACATCATCGGCCCGAAGATCGCCGGCGTGCTCGTCGCCGGCGGCGTGCTCGCCTGGCTGGGCATCATCCCGCTGCTCGCCACCCTGGTGCCGCCCGAGGACATCGCCGCGCAGCTCGTCAAGCTCGGCTACCTCGGCAGCGTGACCACCGCCGGCGGCGCCGCCGGCTGGGACCCCGCCACGCAGACCTTCGCGAGCATGCCCAAGGCCATCTACTATGCCTACGTCCGCCAGATAGGCGCGGGCGCGGTCGCCGCGGGCGGCTTCATCACGCTCATCAAGACCCTGCCAACCATCGTCACCTCGTTCAAGGAGAGCGTCGCCTCGCTGCGCAAGGGAGCGGGCGCCGTCAGCGCCAAGCGCACCGAGCGCGACCTGCCCATCACCGCGGTCCTCGGCGGCAGCGCCGGCCTGGTGCTGGTGATGGCGGCCCTGCCGTTCCTCCCCGGCGACTCGATCATCGGCAAGCTCGTCCTCGGCATCTTCATCGTCGTCTTCGGCTTCTTCTTCGTCACCGTCTCCAGCCGCATCGTCGGCATCATCGGCTCGTCGTCCAACCCGATTTCCGGAATGACCATCGCCACGCTGATGGCGACCTGCCTCATCTTCGTGGGCCTCGGCTGGACCGGCGACGTGTTCCAACCGATGGCGCTGTGCGTCGGCGGCATGGTCTGCATCGCGGCCGCCAACGCCGGCGCGACCTCGCAGGACCTGAAGACCGGCTACCTCGTCGGCGCGACTCCGCGCTACCAGCAGATCGGCCTGCTCATCGGCGCGGTCGCCGCCGCCGCGGTCATCGGCCTCACCGTCCAGGTTCTCGACCACCCGACGGCCGAGCAGGCTGCGGCGGGCATCACCCACGCCATCGGTACCGAGCGCTATCCGGCGCCGCAGGGGACTCTGATGGCCACCCTGATCAAAGGCCTGCTCGCCTTCAACCTCGACTGGCAGTTCGTCCTCGTCGGCGTCTTCCTCTCGCTTACGGTCGAGTTGATGGGCGTCAAGTCGCTCTCGTTCGCCGTCGGCGCCTACCTGCCGCTGTCAACCACGGCGCCGATCTTCGTCGGCGGCGCGGTCAAGGGCATCGCCGACTTCGTCGCGGCGCGGAAGAAGGAGAAGGTCGAGGAGAGCGAGCTCGGCCCCGGTAACCTCTTCGCGACCGGCCTGGTCGCCGGCGGCGCCATCGCCGGCGTCGTCGTGGCGATCATCTCGGCGAACGACACCTGGGCAAAGGCCATCGGCAAGCTGTCGCTGTACTCGCCGCTCAACAAGGCGCTCGGAGGCGGCGGCTACGAGCTGCTCGGCGTGCTCTGCTTCGCGGCGATGAGCTTCGTGCTCTATCGCGTCTCGCGCCGCAAGGTCAGCGAATAGGCTTCAAGCGCGCCTCCAAATCGAAAGGCCGAGCGGGCATCGCCCGCTCGGCCTTTTTCGTGGCCCAGCCCTTCGATCGCTAGTCGACGCGCGTCACCTTCGAGGCGCCGCTGACATCCTCTCGGATGCGCGCCTCGCCGGCCACTTCGACATCCGAGGCGCCGCTCGCCTCGACGTGGACCTCGAGGTCGGCGCGCACTCGCACCTTCGAAGCGCCGCTCGCTTCGACGAGCGCGGTGTTTGAGGCGAGGTCGAACGCCTTGATGACCGAGGCGTCCGAAGCCTCCAACTCGACGTGTTCGGCCCAACCGGTGAGGTCGACGCGGCTCGCGCCACTCGCCTCGACGTTCAATGAGCGGGTGCTGATCCCGCGCGCCGAGATCTCGGATGCGCCGCTCGCCTCGACGCTCGACAGCGTCGTAGCGGTCACGCGCACGAGCAGCGGCTGTCTCTCCGAGAAAGCGATTCCGGGTTCGGGCGAAATGACGAGCTTGTCGCCGCTCACGGTGGTCTCGATGGCGCAGACGAAGTTGTCGTCGCCCGAGACGACGACCGACGGCTCAGCGCCCGCGGAGAGCTCGGCCTTGAGCCCGCCGGAGAGGACGACCTCGCTGAAGGGGCCCATGGGCCTCGTCTGCTCTGCGTAGACGCCGCTGCCTTCGATGTGCCAGCAGGCGCTCGTCAACAGCGCCACCATCCCCACGACCAGCCTTCGCATGTTGCTCCTCCCGCGCAGCGGCGTGCGCAGCTCAAGGGTCCGCGACTTTGGTTGCCGATGCGCGTAGGAGCGATCAAGCGCGCGCGCGGTTAAGTGGCGGGCGGGCCTCACGACTCTGACAGGAACGACTGCGGACGAGGAACGGCGCCTTGCTGAGAGGAAGGCGGCATTGCGGACGAGATAGCCGTCCTTGCGAGCGCAGAAACCCTTCTCGCGAGCGAGGGAACGGTCGTGGCGAACGCGGTCTCCCTCGTTACAAGCGACGTAACCGTCCTTGCGAGCGAGGTAACCGTCCTTGCGAGCGGGGTAACCGTCCTTGCGAGCGGGGTAACCGTCCTTGCGAGCGAGGTAACCGTCCTTGCGAGCGAGGTAACCGTCCTTGCGAGCGAGGTAACCGTCCTTGCGAGCGAGGTAACCGTCCTTGCGAGCGAGGTAACCGTCCTTGCCGACGAGTGCCGCCCGGCGGAGGGACGCTTTGCGAGAAGGACGCGCGGCGCGCCCACGACTCTCGGCGAGGCCGACGTTTCGCCTTCGTGTCGGCGAGGGCGTGCCGGAAATCTAAGGAATCACTCACACTTACCGCGATGCGCGTAAGGCCGGGTCGGGCACGTCGAGCTCGCGGAGAAGGTAGTCCCGTCGCATCCGCAGAAAGCCCTGCGGTCGCGGGTGCAGGGGCGTTCTGGTTGGCAGGTCCACTGGACTGAACAGCCCTCGGGACCCTGGCAGAATTCGCCCTCGGCGCAGTCGCTCGAGCTCGTGCAGGGCACCGGCTGGGGCGCGACCCGCTCGTCAAGACCGCAGGGCCCGCGCCGCGAGAACTTGCGCGCCGGGCAGGTCGAGCTGGCGTGGAACGTCTTGCCGTCGCAGCCGCAGAACGGAACCAGGTCGCGCGTACAGCGCGCCGCGTCTTCGCAGGTCCAGACCGCCTCGCAGCCCTCGCCGCCTTGGCACACGGTGCGTTCGGGACAGTCGGAGGTGGTCTCGCACGCCGCAGGCTTGGAAGTCTGGATCCCGTTCGCTCCGGCTGCCCGCTGCTCAGTCTGGGCCGCCGGCGTTTCCGACGAGGTGTTGGTCGGCGCAGTCGTCTGCGGAGTCAGCGAACAGGCGGGCAGCAGGAGCGTGAGCAGCGCGGCGAGTGAGGTGCGCATGGGCGACAGATTAAGGCATGGCGCCGCGTGCAAGAAGGAAGGAAGCCATCTCGAGGAAACCGAGCCGACCCGCGCCAATAAAAAAGGCCCCGCCGTCGCGGTGGACGGCGAGGCCGAAGGGCTTCACGGGTGAGCGGAGTCACCCGCGAAAAAGGCTATGGGCAGGCTACTTGATGAGAGCCGAGGCCATCGAGAGTGTCCTGTGGATAGGAAACCCACTCGGCGGAAGGATCGAACCCATCGGAGCCGTCGGCGTCGCCGGTAGCGATTCCGCATTTGCGACGAAGCGACTGGTTCGCCGTCGAGACTCCGTTGGCCGTCCACGCCGTCCCGGGGTCCGTGCCTACCTGACCAATGACGTCCAAGACGACATCACCGCAGACGAGCTCCAGTGCGTCATCGCCGTTGAACTGCAATACTTGAGCGCCGCTGAGGTCGTCGCAGGCGCTTGCGTCCGCAATGCTAGAGTGGCAAACGACGAAAGCCTCGCCCACGTCGAGAACCGCCGACGGGAAGGTGTACGTCTGCGGAGCCGTTCCGCCGTTGACATAGGAGTTCACTACGCAGGCCGACAGCTCAATGGCTGCGTCGCTGGCATTGAACACCTCGAACGCCTTGTTGTTGCCGCCACCCTCGACGTACTCGCTGAAGATCAGCGTGCCCGGCTGTGGGGCCGTCGCGACCGTGAACGTGACGCTGCCCTCGCCGATGGCGGTCTGACCCGCGAGCTCGACGAGCTCGAGCCGCAAGGTGAGGGTGCCGGAGGGGAGCACGACGCTCATCGGAGTGGTGGTGCCCTCGGGATCGAGCAGCCCGACGGCCTCGGCGGTGAAGCCGGTCGCCGGCCCAAACCACGCCTGGCCGTTCTCGTCGGTGGTGATCGAGGCGGTCCAGCTCAGGTGGTCTTCGAGGACGTCGGTGGGCAGACCCGCGTAGTAGAAGGCCAGGGCACCCACGACCGGCTGCTGGCTCGCGTCGGTCAGGGTCATGCGCCAGCGCAGCATGGCCGTCGGGTCGATGTCGCTGGGCGCCTTCGCCGTGACGGTGACGAGACCGCGCTCGTGCTCGGTCAGCGCATCGAAGCCGCTGAAGGTGGCCTCGAACGGCGTTGCGGTCACGAACTGGCAAGTGTCGGTGCAGCCCTCGCCGCCGTCGCACTCCTCGCCGCCGGTAACCTTGCCATCGCCACACACGGGCTCCTTCGTCGTGATGTTGATGCTGTAGGAGCCGATCGCGGAGTCCGCGTAGTAGGCCGAGGCGACGACCACCAAGACCTCGCCGTCGTTGATGAGGTTGTCGGTGAGCCTCTCGTTGTCGGCTCCCTTGATGCAGTTGTCGCGGAAGTCGGGCGAAGCCGGATTGAACGGGGCCCGCCAGAGGTGCAGGAACCCGTCGCCGGAGAAGGTGCCGATGACGTCGATGAGCTGGGCGGCGCCCGTGTTGTTCACGATGGAGAACGCGTCGTAGTACTTGCCAGCCGTACCGGAACCGCAGGTCTCCCCAGGCCGTGCCCACTGCGGGTCGGTCGCGTCGAGCGAGCCTGCGAGCGTGATCGAAGCGCTCGGCAGAGCGATCTCCAGCTCGCAGAACGCCGAGCAGCCGTCGCCGTCCTCGAGGTTGCCGTCGTCGCAGGTCTCACCGGGGTCGACGAAGCTGTCGCCGCACTGGATCTGCCGACAGTCGCTGCCCGGCGTCGGGCAAACGTAGCCGTCGGTGATGGCCCTGCAGTCGGCGGCGCAGCCGTCGTCCGGATTCGCGTTGCCGTCGTCGCAGACTTCCGGAGCATCGATGATGCTGTCACCGCACACGATCTGTCGGCAGGCGGCGCCGGCGGTCTCGCAGACGAAGCCAGGCTCGATAGCGCGGCAGTCCGCCGAGCAGCCGTCGTCCGGATCGGCGTTTCCGTCGTCGCAGACTTCCGGAGCATCGACGAAGCCGTCGCCGCACTCCTGTGGGCGGATGGTCAGGATATCGATGGTGTAGGCGCCCAACGCGGCCCGGCTGTAGTAGCTCGTCGCGATCACCACCAAGGTCTCGCCCGCAGCGATGGTCTGATTGGCTATCTCGCTCGTCGTGCCGTAGCCATCGTGACCGATGATGCAGTTCACCGTCGGCGTCGAGGGGTTGAACGGAGCGCGGAACAGGTGGAGGAAGCCATCGCCCGTCCACTGCGCCGAGATGGTGATCTTCTGGTCGACGCCGGTGTTGTTAACGATCTCGTAGGCGTCGAAATACGGCGTGTAGGTCGAGGTGTTGCAGCTTGCGTTCGCGCGAGACCAGGTCGGGTCGGTGGCATCGAGCGATCCGGCGATCTGGATCGTCGAGCCGCGCGCTGCGATCTCGATCACGCAGGCCGCCGAGCAGCCGTCGCCGTCCACTAGCCCGCCGTCGTCGCAAGACTCATTGCCGTCGAGGACGCCGTTGCCGCAGGTGCGCTCACAGGCGCTTCCCGGGGTCTCGCAGACCCAGCCCTGCTCGATCTGGCAGGTCTCGCTGCAGCCGTCCCCGGACGCTGGGGGCGTCTGGCCGTCGTCGCAGGTCTCGTCGCCCTCGACGAGGCCGTCGCCGCACTCCGGCGGCCGGATGGTCTCGACCTCGAGCGCGTAGAGCCCCTGGGCTGCGGACTCGGACGAGCCCGAGAGGATGAGCGTGATCGCCTCGCCGGCCGGGATGCTCACCTCGAGCAGCTCGCTGTTGAAGCCAGACGAGGAAACGCCGTGGACGCAAGCCTCGCGGTCGTTTGGATCGAACGGATAGGGGAAGACGAAGAGGAAGCCCGCGTCGCTCCAGTGCACGCGCACGTTGATTTGCTGATCGACGCCGGTGCCGTTGTAAAGCGGGATCTCGTCGAAGAAGCGGTTGGGGAAGCTCGAGCCCGTTGCGCAGTTGGCGCCCGGCCGGTTCCAGGCCCGGTCTGTGGTATCGAGCGAGCCCCATTGCAGCATCGACTGGCCGCGGTCGGGGATTTCGAGGATGCAGCTGGCCGAGCAGCCGTCGCCGTCGGCCTGGTTGCCGTCCTCGCACGACTCGCCGGTCTCGATGACGCCGTCGCCGCAGACGAGCTGGCGGCAGGCCTGGCCCGCGACCTCGCAGATCCATCCCGCATCGACGACGCAGCCGGTGCACCCGTCGCCATCAGTTGCGTTGCCGTCGTCGCACTTCTCGGGCGCGTCGACGATGCCGTCGCCGCACGAGAGCTCATGGCAGGGCTCGCCGGCGGGGCAGACCCAACCCTCGTCGATCTGGCACGCGGTGCAGCCGTCGCCGTCAACAGCATTGCCGTCGTCGCAGGCTTCGCCCTCGACGAGTGCGCCGTCGCCGCAAATGAGCGGGGTGACGGTGAGCGTGAAGGGGCCTTCCTCGGCGTACCAGCCGGCGTAGCCATCGACGCCGATGAAGACGGTCTGACCCGCCGTCAGCGTCAAGGTGAGGTGCTCGCCACCATCCCCGTAGGTGTCGTGGCAGCCGAGCGAAGTAGCGGTCGCCGGGTCACAGGCATCCCAGACGAACAGGACGCTGTCGAAGTTCGCGTCGAGCTCGATGAGGTAGTCGCCGTCGGCCGGCGCGGTGAACGAGGCGATGCCGTCGGGTTCGGTGTCCGTGGGAGCGCAGGCGCTGTTGACGGCATCGGCGTCGAAGTCGGCGGTGAAAGCGCTGGTGTCGCCACTCCAGGTCCACGGCCCGTTCTGGGACTGGGAGTTGAGGACGAAGGGCGCCGAGCAGTCGTCGCCCTCGAGCGCACAGGTCGCGCTGCAGCCGTCGCCGCCGACCTGGTTGCCGTCGTCGCAGGTCTCGGGCGGGTCCACCTGGCCATCGCCGCACACCGGCGCGCGCAACGTCAGTACGTCGAGGGTGTAGGCGCCAGTAGCGGTGGTGCCGTAGGTCGAGGCGACGACCACGAGCACCTCGCCCGCGGCGATCGTCTGGCTGGGGATCTGGCTGCCGCTCGTCCCGTTGAAGTCGTCGTCGCCGATGACGCAGTTGGTCTCAGGATCGGTGGCGTCAAACGGCGCCCTGAACAGGTGGAGGAAGCCGTCTCCCGACCACTGTGCCGTGATGGTGATCTGCTGGTCGGTACCGGTGTTGTTGACGATTTCGAAGGAATCGAAGTAGCGGCCCGAGTTCGAGCCGGTGCACCCTTCGCCCGGCCGCGACCAGGTGCGATCGGTCGCATCGAGCGAGCCGGCAAGCTGGATAGACGAGCCCTGCGCGGCGATCTCAGCGAGGCAGCCGGCCGTGCAGCCGTCGTTGTCGTTCGTGTTGCCGTCGTCGCAGGTCTCGTCGCCCTCCAGGGTTCCGTCACCGCAGACAGGCATGTGGCACGCGCCACCGGCGGGCGGGCAGATGTATCCGGCCTCGACCGCGCAGGCTTCGCTGCAGCCGTCGCCGCCGACCTGGTTGTTGTCGTCGCAGGTCTCGTCGCCCTCCACGGTTCCGTCGCCGCAAGAAGGCTGGTGGCAAGCACCACCGGTGGCCGGGCAGATGTAGCCGGCCTCGACCGCGCAGGTCTCGCTGCAGCCGTCGCCGCCGACCTGGTTGTTGTCGTCGCAGGTCTCGGGAGAGTCGACGTAGCCGTCGCCGCACTCCTGCTCGCGGATGGTCAGGATGTCGAGCGTGTAGGCGCCGGTCGCCGAGTCACTGTAGGTGGAGGCGACGACCACGAGCGTCTCGCCCGCGGCGATCGTCTGGTTGGCGATTCGGCTGGCGAACCGGTCGCCAAAGTCGTCATTGCCGAGGACGCAGTTGGTTGCGGGGTCGGCTGGATCGAACGAGCCGCGGAACAGGTGCAGGAAGCCGTCGGCCGACCAGTTGGCAGTGATGGTGATCTGCTGCTCTGCACCCGTGTTGTTGACGATCGCGTAAGCGTCGAAGAACGTGTTGGTCGCCGTATACGGCGCGCCGCAGGTCGCGCTTCGACGCACCCAGGTCCGGTCGGTCGAGTCGAGCGAGCCCGAGAACTGGAGAGTCGAGCCGGGGGCGGCGATCTCGGCCTGGCAGGTGGCCGAGCAGCCGTCGTTGTCGGCGTTGTTGCCGTCGTCGCAGGTCTCGGTGCCGTCCAGGGTGCCGTCACCGCAGACAGGGAGGTAGCACTCGCCGCCGGTGGGCGGGCAGGCGTATCCGTCCTCGACCTGGCAGGTCTCGGAGCAGCCGTCGCCGGAGGTCGTGTTGTTGTCGTCGCAGGCTTCCGGGCCGGCGACAAGGCCGTCGCCGCAGACAACCGGCGTGACGACAAGGGTGAACGGACCATGCCTGTTGCCGCTGCCGGGCGTACCGCTGCCGTAGCCGTCGACGCCGACGAAGACGGTCTGCCCATCGCCTAGGGTGAGCGTGATGCGCTCGCCGCCGTTGCCGCCGACGTCCGCGCAGCCAAGCGAGGTTGCGGCCGCAGTGTCACAAACGTCCCAGACGAACAGGACGCTGTCGAAGCCCGCCTCGAGCGCGAAGATGTAGTCGCCCGCGGCTGGCGCCGTGAATGCGCCGATGGCATCGCGCTGAGCCCCCGAGTACGCGCAGGCGCTGTCGACCGCGTCCGCATCGTAGTTGGCGTTGAGGGCGCTCGTGTCGCCGCTCCAGGTCCAGGGGGCGGCGCCCAGCGCGTTCAGGTCTGCGGGCATCGTGCAGTCGTCGCCTTCGATCTCGACCTGGCAGGTCGCGCTGCAGCCGTCGCCGCCGACATCGTTGTTGTCGTCGCAGGTCTCGGGAGGATCGATGTGGCCGTCGCCGCACTGGATGGGGCGGCACGCCTCACCGGCCGGGCAGGCCCAGCCGTCATCGATCTCGCAGGCGGTGCAGCCGTCGTCGGCGACGTCGTTGTTGTCGTCACACTCTTCGGTCGGAGCGACGATGCCGTCGCCGCACGCGAGCGGGGCGAGCGTGAGCGTGAACTCACCGGCGCTGTCGGTGCCGTAGCCGTCGACAACGAGGAAGATGGCCTGGCCCTGGGTCAGCGTGAAAGTCAGCAATTCCTCGCCGGCGTACGCCTCGTCGGCGCAGCCGAGCTCGTAGAAGGGGACGCTCGGGCAGGTGTCCTTCCAGGCCCAGAGGACGCCGTCGAAGGACGTAATCGCGGACACCGCGTAGACGCCGTCGGCCGGGGCGACGAAGCGCGCGATGCCTTCGGGGCTGCCGCCGCTGGAGGAGCAGCTTGCGTCGAGGTTGGAGCCCATGACGCTGGTGTCAGCGCTCCACGCAAAGGTGCCGTCCGACTGGGCGCCGCTGGCATTCAGATCGAAGTAGTAGGCGCAGGACTCGCCAGGGATCTCGGCCTTGCAGGTCGGAGTGCACCCGTCGTTGATCTCCGCGTTCGCGTCGTCGCAGTCCTCGCCGTCGTCGGTGACGCCGTCGCCGCAGATCGGCAGGGTGCAGGTCGAACGGCAGGCGTTCGGCGTGGTGTCGCTGTTGTTCTGGCCGTCGTCGCAGGCCTCGTTCGAGTCCACCACGCCGTCGCCGCAGGCGGCCGCGGCGCAGCTCGTCCGGCAGGCGTCGGGCTGCGAGTCGCTGTTGTTCTGGCCGTTGTCACAGGCCTCGCCGCTGTCGATCACGCCGTCGCCACAGCCGGCTGCCTTGCAGTTGGTGCGGCAGGCGTTCGGCGCGGTGTCGCTGTTGGCCAGGCCGTCGTCGCAGTCTTCGCCGTTGTCGCGGACCGAGTCGCCGCAGGTCGGATTGACGCAGTCCTCGCGGCAGGCGTTGGGCGCGGTGTCGCTGTTGTCGTCCCCGTCGTCGCACTGCTCGCCGGTGTCCACCGTGCCGTCGCCACAGGTGGGCTCGGTGCAGTTGGTGCGGCAGGCGTCGGGCCGCGAGTCGCTGTTGTTCGCGCCGTCGTCACAGGCCTCGCCGGTGTCGACGACCCCGTCGCCGCAGGAGGCAGGCTTGCAGTTGGTGCGGCAGGCGTTCGGCTCGGTGTCGCTGTTGTTGACACCGTTGTCACAGGCCTCGCCGTCGTCGAGGACGCCGTCGCCGCAGAAGGCCAGCAGGCAGCTGGTGCGGCAGGCGTTGGGCACGTCGTCGTTGTTGTCGGGGCCGTTGTCGCACTGCTCGCCCTGGTCCTTGACCCCGTCGCCGCAGGTGGACAGCACGCAGTTGGTGCGGCAGGCGCTCGGCGCGGTGTCGTTGTTGTTCTCGCCCTCGTCGCAGCCCTCGCCGGTGTCCTTCACGCCGTCGCCGCAGCGCGGCAGCTTACAGTCGGTGCGGCAGGCATCGGGCTTGGTGTCGCTGTTCCCGGCGCCCTGGTCGCACTCTTCGCCCGGGTCCTTGAGGCTGTCGCCGCAGATCTCGGCGCCCTTGCAGTCGGCGCGGCAGCCGTCGCCGCTGTTGGTGTTGCCGTCGTCGCAGACCTCGCCGACGTCCTTGATGCCGTCGCCGCAGGTCTCGGTGCCCTTGCAGTCGGCGCGGCAGCCGTCGCCGTCAGCGGTGTTGCCATCGTCACACACCTCCCCCGACTCCACGGCGCCGTTGCCGCAGACAGGGTCCTTGACCTCCGGGGGATCATCACCACATGCCGCCAGCGCGAGAGCGGCCAACAAGGGAATCAGCCTCCACGGACGAGACATCCAATACCTCCCATGATTGCGACGGGTTTCCAGCAAGTTCGGACGAAAACTTGACGCAAGGCTGTATCTGGCCAGGCAACCGGCTGTCAACTCGTGCACCGAGAGAACCGGTGAACGGGACGCGGTTAGAGCCCGGCCAAGACGACCCATAAGAGTCGGGCGCGCCCGCCCCGCCGGCGCGCGCGGGCCCCACCCCGGCCGGGCCCGCGCGCCGGGCCGCGGCGCTGCTCGGCAAGCGCTCCGATCGCAGATTTGCTTCGGGTTGCCTGCGGTCCCACTAGGGACCGGAGCGCGGGCGGGTCTTCAAGGAGCATTCATGGGCGGTAGGCAGGTCGGCCCGCCGGTGCGGCCGGTTCGCGAGGCGGGCGCCGCCCCTGTCGAAGTCGATCCGGTGTGCGGCGCGCTGCTCGCTCCGGGGCCGGAGCTGCGCTCTCACCTGCATCAGGGCAGAACCTTCTTCTTTTGCAGCTCGCGCTGCCAGCGGGCTTTCGTCGCCAGGCCGCAGGACTTCGTGCGTTCGAGGGAGGCGAGCGGCCCGGTGGGCTTCGCCTGCCCGATGCACCCGCGCAGGCTCTCGCGCACCTCCGGCACCTGCCCGATCTGCGGCCTCATCCTTGAGCCGCTGGCGAGCGAGGAGGAGGCCGAGCGGAAGAGGACGTTGGCCGATCTGCGCACCCGCTTCTGGTCGAGCGTCGCGCTCACCGGGCCGCTCTTGCTCGTGGCGCTGCTCGACTCGCTCGCCGGCAGGCCGCTCGCGCTGCTCATCCCTCGTCGCGTCGTCAACTGGTTCGAGCTGATGCTCGCGACCCCCGTGGTGCTCTTGTGCGGCCGGCGCCTCTTCGAGCGTGCTTGGCAGGGAGTGCGCGTGGGCCGGCCCGATCGCTTCCTGCTGCTCGCGCTCGCGGCCGGCATCGCCTGGGCCTCGAGCGCGCTGGCGACGCTCGCCCCGCATGTCGTGCCCCCGTGGGCGCTGGCCGGCGCCGTGGAGGCGGGGCTGCACTTTCGGGCGGCGGCGCTGGTGGTCACCGTGGCGCTGCTGAGCGAGCTGCTCGAGCTGCGCGTCATCGGTCAGAACCGGCTCGCAAAGCCGCGGCGCGCCCGTCCCCGCTTCGCGCGGGGCGCCTCGCGAAAGCTCGAGCGGCAGGCCGCGCTGGAGATCACCTCGCGGCGAGTCGCCTCGCTCATCGTCGTCGCCGGGCTGGGGGCGGCCGCGGGCAGCTTCACCCGGTGGGCCGCGGGCGGCGGCGCGCCGGCCTTCGAGTGCGCGCTCGCGGTGCTCATCGTCGCCTCTCCCTGGGCGTTCGTGCTCTCGGCGCCTGCCTCGCTCGCGCTCGGCACGCAGCGGGCGGCCCGAAGCGGGCTGCGCATCGAGCGGGCCGAGGCGCTCGAGGCGCTCGGCCGGGCACAGGTGCTCGTGCTCGGGGGCGAGAGCGTGCTCGTCGATCGCAACCCGCGGCTGATCGCGGTCGCCGCCGCGCCCGGCTTCGACGAGCGCGAGATCGTGCAGCTTGCCATCGCCGCAGCGCGCGCGCTCGGCAGCGACGTCGAGGCGCCGCTCGTCGAGGGCGCGCGGGAGCGAGGCATCGAGGTGGGGAGCGTCTTGCCGGCGGCGCGGCGGCGCGGCGGGCGCGCGCTCGTTCAGGGCCGCTCGGTGAGGTTCGCGGGCCTCGAGCGGCTCAAGCGGCTGGGCATCAAGCCCGGCGCCCTCGGCGCGATCGCCGAGGATTGCCGGCGGGCCGGGGGCGCGCCGACCTTCGTGCTCGTCAACGAGCGGCTCGCCGGTGTGCTCGCGCTCTCGGGCAGGCTGTCGGCGAGCAGCCGCCGCGCGCTCGCCGAGCTGCGCGCGGCGGGCCTCCGGGTCGTGCTGCTGACTCGCGAGCGGTCGGAGAGCAGTCGGGCGAGGGCGAGGCGGCTCGGGGTGGACGAGGTGCGGGTGGCGGCCCCGGACCGGCGCGCCGCGCTGCTCGCGCAGCTTCAGAAGCGCGGGCGGCTCGTCGCCCTGGCCGCCGGCGCGGGCGAGCCGGCCGACGCGCTCGAGCAGGCCGACGTCGCCTTGGTGACCGGGCGGAGCGTGGGCAGCTCGGTCGCCACGGTGGTCATGGAGAG
>JBMNNX010000109.1:0-19952 GCA_050942745.1 Myxococcales bacterium | reverse complement strand
GAAGCGCCTCGTCGTCGGCGGCATCGACCGCGTCTACGAGATCGGCCGCATCTGGCGCAACGAGGGCATCGACCGGCGCCACAACCCCGAGTTCACGACCATCGAGTTCTACTGGGCCTACGCGACCTACGAGGACCTGATGCGGCTGACCGAGCAGATGCTCGAGACGCTCGCGCGCGACGTGACCGGCTCGACGGCGGTCACCTTCCAGGGCCAGGCCATCGACTTCGCCGCGCCGTACCCGCGCATCTCGATGGTCGATCAGGTGGCCAAGGAGCTGGGCCTGTCGCGCGAGGACACGCTCGCCGGCAAGGGGCTGAAGGAGGCCATCGAGAAGGCCGCGGCGGCCGAGACCGACCGCGAGCTGGCCGCCATCCTCAGCCACGCGGCGACCAAGGCGACCGCGGGCGAGATGATCGCCCGGGCGTTCGAGGCGGTCGGCGAGCCGAAGCTGCCCAAGGACAAGCCCGCCTTCGTCACCGACTTCCCCATCGAGGTCTCGCCCCTGGCGCGCAAGCGCGACAGCGACCCGCGGGTGACCGACCGCTTCGAGCTGTTCTGCGCGGGCATGGAGCTGGCCAACGCTTTCTCCGAGCTCAACGACCCCGTGGACCAGCGCCAGCGCTTCGAGCGCCAGGTCGAGCTCGCGCGCACTGGCGACGAGGAGGCGATGCCCTACGACGAGGACTTCGTGCGCGCCCTCGAGCACGGCATGCCGCCGACGGCGGGCGAGGGCATCGGCATCGACCGCCTGGCGATGGTCCTCACCGACTCGGCCTCCATCCGCGACGTCATCCTCTTCCCATTGCTGCGCCCGGTGCCCAAAGGCGTCCGAAAGGCCGAAGACGACAAGCAGGCTGAGTAGAGTCCGGCAGGGCCGGTGCAGGAAGGATCCCTACTTTGGACACCAACCCCAAGCGCGAGTCACTGGCCAAAGACGTTCCCGTGACACCGGCCGCCGCGGCCCAGCGCGAACCCGGCCTCGTCGTGCTCGACCGGCCGCCGAAGGGGCGGCGCCGACCTTTTCGGCCGCTCGCCGCGCTCGCCGCGCTCTTCGGTCAGATCATCGCCGGCGCCATCGTCGGCGGGGGCACGGTGCTGCTCTCTTCGCGCCTGTCGATGGCCCCGGAGCGCGCGCTGGCGGTCGCCGGCACGCTCGGGCTGCTCGTCGCGCTCTTCTCCGGGTTCGTCGTCGCGGCGAAGGCCCGGAAGATCTGCTTCTGGGAGACCAGCGCGACCGGCCTCGTCTTCGTCGTCGGCTCGAGCCTCATCCTCGGCCGCACCCTGATGTCGCCCTACGGGCTGTTCATGCGCCCGGGCCTGGCCGACATCGCCTACCTCGCCAACCTGCTCGGCAACCCCATCGGCGGCGTCGTCCTCGCGGCGATAGGGGTGTGGGCCGGCACCTTCATCGGCGGCTCGCTCGGCTTCTTGATGGCCGGCAGCGGCCGGCTCGACCTGCGCTTCAACTACGAGGCCTTCGTCGCCCGAAGCCACCTGCGGCTGCGCAAGCGCTCCCCGACGATGATCATGACGGTCATCTCGGTGCTCGGGGTCGCGGTCGGCGTGCTCGCGCTGACCGTGGTGCTCTCGGTGATGAGCGGCTTCGAGCTCGACCTGAAGAACAAGATCGTCGGCACCAACGCCCACGCGGTGGTGCTCAAGTACGGCACCGACTTCTCCGAGTGGCCCGAGACCGCCGAGCAGGTGCGCAAGGTCAAGGGTGTCACCGGCGTCACCCCGTTCATCCTCAACGAGGTGATGGTCAGCTCCGACCAGAACATCGGCGGGGCGCTCATCAAAGGCATCGAGCCCGCGACGGTCGATCAGGTGACGAACCTTCGGGCCAACCTGCAGGAGGGCGACCTCGCGTGGCTCGAGGAGCCGGAGAAGATCCCGGTCTCCACGCCCGGCAGCCGCTTTCGCATCTCCCCGACCCGCATCGGCGATCCCGCCTCGGGCGCCCGCGAGCCCGCGCAGCTGCCGGGCGAAGAGGAGAAGGGGCAGGGCGAGGAGCCGGCGCAGGTGCTCAGCGAGGACGACATCCTCAAGCCCAAGGCCCCGGCCAAGGGCGAGGAGAAGAGCCTGCCGGGCATCGTCATCGGCAAGGAGCTGGCGCACTCGCTCAAGGTGATGGTCGGCGACCGCATCAACGTCGTCAGCCCGCTCGGCGGCGAGCTCGGGCCCACCGGCCCGATGCCCAAGAGCCGGCCCTTCCGCGTCGCCGGCATTTTCTTCTCGGGGATGTACGAGTACGACGCGAAGTTCGCCTACATCTCGCTCTCCGAAGCCCAGCGCTTCTTCGGCCTGGGGAGCTCGGTGACCGGGCTCGAGCTGAAGACGAGCGACATCGACAACACCCGCCAGATCACCCGCTCGGTGCTGCGCGAGCTCGACGGCTATCCGTACCGCACCAAGGACTGGGGCGAGATGAACAAGAACCTCTTCTCGGCCCTGCGGCTCGAGAAGCTGGTGATGGCGGTGATCCTCGGGTTCATCGTGCTGGTGGCCTGCTTCAACATCGTCTCGACGCTCATCATGATGGTGCTCGAGAAGGGCAAGGACATCGCCATCCTCAAGTCGATGGGCTCGACCGACACGAGCGTGATGAAGATCTTCGTGCTCGAGGGCCTCATCATCGGGGTCATCGGCACGCTGGTCGGCCTGGTGCTCGGCTACCTCACCTGCATGTTCATCGAGGTGTTCGGCATCCGGCTCGACGCCGAGGTCTACTACATCGACAAGCTGCCGGTGCAGATCGACCCGCTGCAGTTCGCCGCGGTGGCGCTGCTCGCGGTGCTCCTGTCGTACCTGGCGACCATCTACCCGGCCACCCGCGCCAGCCGCCTGCCGCCGGTCGACGGCCTGAGAAACGAGTAGTAGGGGCCGCGCCGGCGCGCGCGGCGAGCACAGACGGAGCGAAGCCTTGGCCTTCTGCGAGATACGCAACCTCCACAAGTCCTACGACATGGACGGCAAGCGCATCGACGTGCTGCGCGGGCTCGACCTCGTCATCCGCGAGGGCGAGATGCTCTCGCTGACCGGGGCCTCGGGCACCGGCAAGAGCACCTTCCTGCACGTGCTTGGCACGCTCGACAACCCGACCGCGGGCTCCATCCGCTTCGACGGCGTGGACGTCACCGCGATGGACGAGGGGCAGCTCGCCGAGTTTCGCAACCGCACCATCGGCTTCGTCTTCCAGTTCCACCACCTGCTGCCCGAGTTCTCGGCGCTCGAGAACGTGATGATGCCCGCGCTCATCCAGCGCCTGCCCCGCGGCGAGGCGGCCAGGCGCGCCCGCGAGCTGCTGGAGGCTGTGGGGCTGAGCGAGCGGGCCGACCACAAGCCGGGCGAGCTGTCGGGCGGCGAGCAGCAGCGCGTCGCGCTCGCCCGCGCGCTCGTGCTGCACCCGAAGCTGCTGCTGGCCGACGAGCCGACCGGCAACCTCGACCCGGGCACCGGCGAGGGCATCCACCAGGTGCTCAAGGACCTGAACCAGCGGCTGGGCATCGCCGCGGTGGTGGTCACCCACAACGACCGGCTCGCGCAGGCGATGCCGCGCAAGCTGCAGCTCGTCGACGGCCGGGTCGTCGAGCTCACCGGCGCGAAGAGCGCCCCGAAGCCTGCTTCCTGAGCTGCGCGTCCCCTGCCCGGGAAGAGAATCGACGCCCGGGCGTTAGCGAGTCGTTTCGCAGGCGGCTGGCTTTGCCGTTAGAGCGATTTTTGATTGTGGCTCCACGGTCCATTTCATAATCTTCGCCGCCTCTCGAGCCGGTCCAGGGCATGACCCGAATCCAAGCCGCCATCCTCGCCTGTTTGCTCGCTTTTCCGCTCCCCCTGCTCGCGCAGGAGGACGAGCGGCCCACCGAGGAGCCCGCCTCTTCCGGCGAGGCCCCGAAGGGAATCCAGACCATCCGCGTCGAGGGCAACCGCCGGGTCGAGGCCGCGGCCATCCAGAACGCGCTCGTCACCAAGGTGGGCGACCGGCTGAGCCTCTCGCGCGTTCAGGAGGACCTGCGCCGGCTCTGGCAGCTTGGCTTCTTCTCCGACGTCCAGGTGCTCTCCGACGAGGACGAGCGCGTGCTCATCGTGCGCGTCCAGGAGAAGCCCGCGGTGCGCGAGGTGAAGGTGCGCGGCAACAAGGAGCTGTCGGACGACGATCTGAAGGAGATCGTCGACATCAAGCCCTTCAGCATCCTCAACATGGCCGCGGTGCGCCGCAACGCCAAGAAGCTGCAGGAGAAGTACGTCGAGAAGGGCTACTTCCTCGCCGAGGTCAAGCCGAAGGTCGAGGAGCTGCTCAACAACGAGGTCAACGTCTACTTCGACGCCAACGAGCACGCCAAGGTCGAGGTGAAGCGCATCGGCTTCACCGGCAACAAGAAGGTCTCCTCCGACGATCTCAAGGGCGTGATGCAGACGAGCGAGGGAGGCTTCCTCTCGTTCCTGACCAGCGCGGGCACCTTCCGCGAAGAGGTCTTCCAGCGCGATCTGGCGGCCCTGCAGGCGCTCTACTACGACCGCGGCTTCATCCACGTGCGCATCGGCCAGCCCAAGGTCTCGCTGTCGGCCGACAGGCGCTTCATCTACATCGACGTGCCCATCACCGAGGGCGAGCAGTACACCATCGGCAAGATCGACTTCTCGGGCGATCTGCTGCGCGACAAGGCCGAGCTGCGCAAGCGCATGAGCGTCGAGTCGGGCAAGCTGTTCAACCGCTCCAAGCTGCAGCAGGACATCATGGCGCTGACCGAGGTCTACTACGACGAGGGCTACGCCTACGCCAACATCTCGCCGCTGACCTCGGTCGACCCCGACAAGCGCATCGTGGACCTGACCTTCGACGTGCAGAAGGGCGAGCAGATCTACATCGAGCGCATCGAGATCTCGGGCAACCACAAGACCCGTGACAAGGTCATCCGGCGCGAGCTGCGCATCTACGAGGGCGAGCTGTTCAGCGGCAGCGGCCTGCGCCAGTCGCGCCAGCGGGTCACCGCGCTCGGCTTCTTCGAGAACGTCGACGTCACCTACAAGAAGGGCAGCGCCGAGAACACCCTCGTCGTCAACGTGGAGGTCAAGGAGAAGCCGACCGGCACCTTCCAGGTGGGCCTGGGCTTCAGCTCCTTCGAGAGCTTCCTGCTGACCGCGCAGATCAGCCAGAACAACCTCTTCGGCTGGGGCCAGACCGCCTCGCTCGCCGCGCAGATAAGCTCGCTGCGCAACCTGATCCAGCTCTCCTTTCTCGACCCGTACTTCTTCGATTCGAACTGGATCTTCTCCTTCAACTTCTTCCGCCAGGAGCTCGACTACTTCGGCTTCGTGCGCGGCTCGACCGGCGGCGACATCACCTGGGGCTACCACCTGACCCCGGACCTGATGCTGCACCTGGGCTACGCGGCCGAGCAGGTCTCGGTCGAGGCGAGCGGCGGCACTTCGGACATCCTGCTCGCCAACCGCTTCCGCGACGGCTTCAGCAGCGCGCTGCGCCTGACGCTCAACTACGACAAGCGCAACAACCGGCTCTTCCCGACCAAGGGGCACTACGAGAGCTTCACCGTCGAGCACTCGCCGTCGTGGCTGGGAGCCACCTTCCAGTACACGCGCTACCTGGCCAACGCCCGCTTCTACCAGCCGATCTACGGCGGCCTGGTGTTCAAGGCCCAGGGCACGCTCGGCTACATCCAGGGCGACGACATCCCGATCAGCGAGCTGTTCTTCCTGGGCGGCATCAACAGCGTGCGCGGCTACATGCTGCGCTCGGTCTCGCCGACGGTGAACGTCGGCTCCGAGGCCTCGCCCGACGCGACGACCAGGCGGTTCGCGGTGGGCGGCAACAAGCAGGCCTACTTCAACTTCGAGCTCGAGTTCCCGATCTTCGAGAAGGTCGGCATCCGCGGCGTGGCCTTCTACGACATGGGCAACGTCTACGCCGACAACGAGCGCTTCTTCTCGCCGCGCAGCGAGAAGCTGCCGCTGGGCATGAGGCACTCGGTGGGCGTCGGCTTCCGATGGTTCTCGCCGATTGGTCCGCTGCGCTTCGAGTGGGGCATCCCGCTCAACCGGCGCCCCGAGGACGAGAGCTACCAGTTCGAGTTCACCATCGGGAACTTCTTCTAGCCGGGGCCGAGCGCTCCGCGAAGGCGCCGCGGGGTGGCAGGGGCACGCGGCGACGCCTCGCGACGCGCCCGCGCGGAAGGGGCGCGCCACCGCGGCCTGCCGCGAAGGCCGAGGTGAGCCGGCGCCACCGGAGCGTGGGAAGGGGCCGGGCGCCCGGCAGGAAGGCCGGCCGTTCGTGTGATCGTCGCCCCAGCAACCGGGCGCTTGTTCGGTATCCTGCAGCTCTTCTTCGAGAGGAGCTCATGGGAGACACGTTGCGCGGCCGGTGCCTGGGCATCGGCCTTGGCCTGATCGCCGTCCTCGTCCTGGGAGCTTGCCCCCAGCGCATCCGCGAGACTTCCGACGCGGGGATCGTAACGGACGCTGGCGAGCCGGATGTGGAGGACGGCGGCGACGAGGTCGATGGCGGCGAGCGGGACGCCGGTGGCGGTGAGGACGCCGGCTCGCGAGCGGGCGAGGGTGAGGACGCGGGAGAGCCGGAGCCCGACCCGGGCGCCCGTTGCACCGAAGTCCCCTGCACCGGGTTCACCTGGTGCGAGCCGGCCTCCGGGGCCTGCCTGCCGGGATGCGGGAACTCCTCCGACTGCAACGGCGGGACGTGCGAGCCCGATCACACCTGCCGCTGTCCGGAGAGCCATCACCTATGCGATGGCCGCTGCGCCGACAGCGCGAGCCCTTTGACCTGTGGAGGGCGCTGCGAGCCCTGCCCGGCGCCCGAAGGGATGAGCGCGACCTGCGTCGAGGGCGAGTGCGGCGCTGTATGCGCCTTCCCCTCGTACCTCACGCCTTCGGGCTGCAGATCGGGCCTTTGGCCTGGTCCGGGCGGGGACACCACCTGCGTCGCGGTCGGAGAGGGCGGCGTGCGCTGCTGGGGCGCGAACCGCGTTGGAGGCCTGGGAATCGGCACCCACGGCTCGAATGCGGGCAGCCCGTCGCCGGTGACGGTGAACAATCTCACCGGCTCGATCGTGCGCGTCGAAGTGGGCTACGACTCGCACGCCTGCGCCTTGAGCTTGACCGGAGAGGTCTGGTGCTGGGGCGACAACCTCTTCGGCGGTGTGGGCGACGATTCGAACACCGACAGGTATGAGCCGGTCTAGGTCAACATCTCAAGCGTCGTCGCCCTCGACCTGGGCGCCACGCACACCTGCGCGGTCACCGCAGCGGGCGGGGTCCTGTGCTGGGGCAAGAACGAGTTCGGGCAGCTCGGAAACGGCAACCAGCCCAGTCCGAGCTACAGGCCGTCGGAGGCACTGCCACCGGGCAGCGGGGTGATCCAGGTCGCCTGCGGCGCGCGCAACTGCTGCGCCTTGAAGCAGACCGGTGGGCTCATGTGCTGGGGCACCAATGCTGCGGGACAGCTCGGCAACAACAGCTATACGGCGAGCTACGTGCCGATCGACGTCCCGTCGCTCACCTCCGGCGTCCGGCAGGTCGCGTTCGGCGAGCTCCACGTCTGCGCCGTGCTCGAGACGGGCGGCGTGAAGTGCTGGGGCTTTGACAACCAGTGCGGCTTTCTTGGTAACGGGTCGACCAACGTCAAGCGGGTTCCGACCGATGTCGAGGGACTGCCCGGGCCCGTCTTCTCGGTAGTGGGTGGGGCCCAGTTCACCTGTGCGCTGCTCGAGTCCGGCGCCGTCTACTGCTGGGGCTGCAACAACTTCGGGCAGCTTGGCAACAACACGACGCAAGACTCGGGGACGCCGCAGCAGGTCTCCGGGCTCGACGCGGGCGTCGTGCACCTCTCCGCAGGCTACGCCCACGCCTGCGCGGTCACCAGTGACGGGCGTCTGCTGTGCTGGGGCTACAACGAATTCTGGCAGGTGGGCGACGCGGACAACGCGCAGAACGCCCTCGTTCCGGTGGAGGTGCAAGGGCTGTAGGTGCCCGCGCGCGCCCGCGGCTTACCCCCGGAGCCGAAACAGTGTAAAAGGACCAATACTGACGGCCGATCATCGCAGCGATGCTCAGACATCTCTCCCCTCGCATGCAGAAGGCGCTGGCCGCCCTGGTGGCCGGCGCCTGCGTCGGCCTGGCGGGTGCGGCCGCAGCCGGGCTGCGGCCCGAAGCGCTGGAGACGGCGGAGTTCTGGAGCTACGACGCGCGCGCGCGCTACGCGGCGGCGCGCGAGCCGGCCCCGAGCGACGTGGTGCTCGTCGACGTCGGCGAGAGCGACATCGAGAACGTCGCCAGGAACCTCGGCGAGAGCTGGCCCTGGCCGCGCGCGTTGTTCGGCCACCTCGTCTCCTACTTCTCCGAGGCGGGGGCGCGGGCGGTCATCCTCGACTTCGTGTTCCAGGACGCGCGGGAGGCCGACGACCTGATGGAGCTCGCCGACGCGCTGAGGGCGAGCGGGAAGGCCGTCTTCGGCGTCGCGATGCCGGCGACGCTCGACCGCGCTCGCATCGAGGAGGGGCGCTGGGGAGCCGCGCTGGGCGCCTTTGGCGACCGCGATGAGGGGCTCGAGGCTGCCATCGCGCTGATGTCGCACGGGTGGAATGCCTACCTGGTCGCCGAGCCCGCTGGCGGCGCGCGCCTGTGGATCGGCGGCAAGCAGAGCGCCGAGGAGGTGCAGTCCGTCCTCGAGTATCTCGGCAAGCGACCGGTCTTGCCGGGCCTCGATCTTGCCGCTGCCCGCCCGGTCGAGCTCGGCGAGGCGCAACTGGCCGGGGAGGCGAGCCGCCTCATCCTGCGCGAGCGGCACGCGCTGCCGCTCGAGCCGACGGGGCTCGAGATCTCGCGCCGCGCCCTGGTCGCGCCCGTGCCGGTGCTCGGCGCCCGGGTCGCGCGGCTGGGCAACATCCTGCAAGAGGCCGAGACCGACGGCATCTTCCGCAGGCACCAGCTCGTCGTCGAGCACGACGGGCTCTTCTTCCCGTCCCTGGCGCTCGCCGGGTTCCTCGTCGCCAATCCAGAGATCTCGCCGCGGCTCGAGCCGGGGGCGCTCGTCCTGGGCGACAGGCGCGTACCGATCGATTCTGAAGCCAACCTGGCCGTGCGCTTCAACCGCCGCGACTTCACCCATGTCAGGGCGTACGACGTGTTGCGCTCGCTCGCGCAGATCAGCGAGGGCGAGGCCCCGGTGCTGCCGCCGCGGCGGTTCAAGGACAAGTACATCGTCGTCGCCCCCAGCGCCTACGCGCTGCTCGACGTGCGCTCGACGCCGGTCTCCGACATCCAGCCGGGCGCCGAGATCAACGCGACCGTGCTCGGAAACCTCGTCGCCGGCAGGGCGGTTCGGCGTGCCGCGCCCGTGGTCGACGCGGCCTTCGCGTTCCTGCTGGCGCTGCTCGCCACCGTCGCCGTCGCTGGCCTGTGGGGCGCGACCCGTACGCTGTGGGGCGCGCTCGTGGGCGCCGTCGCAGCGCTCGCCGCTGCGGTGGGCGGCGCGGTCGTGCTCTGCACCTGGCTGCTCGCCGCGCACGACTACTGGCTCGCGCTCACCGTCCCGGGCTTCGGCGCGCTCACCGCCTCGCTCGGCTCCCTGCTTGCCGCCAGCAGCCTCGAGCAGCGCGACCGGCGCTTCGTCCAGGAGGCGCTCGGCCGCTACACCTCGCCGCTGCTGGTGCGCGAGCTGCTCTCGCACCCCGAGTACCTCTCGCTCGAGTGGGGCGAGGTGCGCGAGATCAGCGTCTTCTTCTCGGACATCGCCGGGTTCACCAACTTCAGCGAGCAGCTCAAGCCCGAGCGGCTCGTCGCCCTGCTCAACGACTACCTGACCAACATGACCGAGATCGTGCTCGAGCACGGCGGGGTGGTCGACAAGTACATCGGCGACGCGATCATGGCCTTCTGGGGCGCGCCGCTGCCCGAGCCCGAGCACGCGAAGAAGGCCGTCCTCGCGGCGCTGGCGATGCGCCGGCGCTGCCGCGAGCTGCAGGGCAGGTGGCAGGCCGAGTTTGGCCCGCTCGTCCGCGTGCGCGCGGGTATCAACAGCGGCCCGGCGGTCAGCGGCAACATGGGCTCGCGCCACAAGTTCAACTACACGGTGATGGGCGACACCGTGAACCTCGCCTCCCGGCTCGAGGGCGCGAACAAGCCGTACGGCACCGACCTGATGATCAGCGAGAGCTGCTGGGCGCACGTGAGGGACTGCGTCGAGGCGCGCGAGCTCGATCTGCTGGCGGTGAAGGGCAAGCAGGAGCCGGTGAAGGTCTACGAGGTGCTCGCTGAGAAGGGCAAGGCGGAGCCGAAGGCGCTCGAGTGCGCGCGCGCCTTCGAGAAGGGGCTGGGGCTCTACCGCGAGGCGCGGTTCGAAGAGGCGCTTCGGGCCTTCGAAGGGGCGCTGGCCATCGCCCCGGACGACGGCCCCTCGAAGACTTTCGTGGAACGCTGTAGGCACTTTTTGGAGCAGCCCCCGTCGGCCGACTGGGACGGGGTCTGGAGGATGAAGGAGAAATGATGCGGCGAGCATTCATTGCGGTAGGCCTGGCCGTGTTGCTGTTGCCAGCAGGCGGCGCGGGGGAAAAGCAGGGTGACGAGCTGACCGTCAACGGCCTCAACGTGAAGCTCTTCTCGAAGCCGAGCTTCCTCTCCAAATCCGTCGCGACGCTCGATCGCGGGGCGGTCGTCAAGTACGAGGGGGAAGAGGAGAGGGGCTTCTGGCAGGTGAGCGGCCCCAACGACACCCGCGGCTGGGTGCAGGCGAAGTATCTGGTTGCGGGGCGGGTCCGGCTCACCAGCCTCGAGGGCGGCGAGAGCGAGTACGTCGCGCCCGAGGAGTACGCGCACGCGGCGCGCGGCTTCAACAAGGCCGTCGAAGAGAAGCTCGCCGCCGACGACGAGGCGCTGGCCGCCAGGCTCCAGGAGGTGGACAGGATTCAGGCGGTCACGGTCGATCCCGAGGAGGCGCTCAAGTTCGCAGCCGAGGGCAGGCTGATCGCGCAGGCAGGAGGGGACCAATGAGAAAGCGACTTGTGTTGATTGCGATCGCCTGCGCCGCCGGCCTCGGGTGCGCCGAGATACTGCGCCAGGCGGGCGACTCGGTGCTCGTTTCGGCCGACGAGCTCCTCGCGCCCTCTCCGGGAAACATCAAGCGCGGTATTCGGCTCGGCAAGGCGCTCTATGACCTTCGGAAAGACCTCACGCCGGAGCAGGAGCACTTCCTCGGCCGGGCGGTGTCTGCGCGGATCCTCGTGCAGCACGAGGCCGGGTATCGAGACAAGGAGGCGATCGAGAAGGGGCGACTCGAGGGCATCACGGCCTACGTCAGCAAGGTCGGCATGCTCGTCGCCGCGGCCGCCATCGAGCAGGCCGCCGAGCCGCGGGTCCCCTACTCAGGCTGGCATTTCGTCGTGCTCGACGACCCGAAGATCGCCGCCTACGCCGCGCCGGCGGGCTTCGTCTTCGTGACCACCGGCGCGGTGAAGGCCGCCAAGACAGAGGACGAGCTCGCGTGCTTGCTGGCCCACGAAGTGGCTCACGTTGTCCACGGGCACGGCATCAAGGCCGTCAAAGACTCGAGAACGAGCGGCGCGGTCGCCGAGTTGTTGATGAAGGCGACCTCCACGCTGACTCCCGCCGAGCTCGAGCAGCTTGCGCAGGCTTTCCACGGCGCCATCGGAGACGTGACCAAAGCGTTTTCGAAGGGCTACGCGAAGGACACCGAATTCGAGGCCGACCTGCTCGGCGCACAGGCCGCGGCGGCAGCGGGCTACGACCCCTACGCGATGGTCGAGTACCTGCGAACGGCTCACAAGACGCCACAGGTCAAGAGCCAGGGCCACCCCGAGCCCGCCGCTCGAATCAAGCGGCTGGAGAAAGAGCTCGAGGCGCCCGGGGTGGCCTCGCAGGAGCGCAGCGCGCGTTTCGCCGCCGCCAAGAGCCTGCTCTAGCGCGCGCGCCGGCCCGACAGGCGCCTGCCGATCCGAAGAATCGGCGGGCGCCCTTCGGCCCGCCGCCGCGCGGCAAAAAACTGGCGTTGCTACAGCTCTGTGCAACCCTGTCGCACATGGACCAGCGCAGCGAACCGCGAAGCCCGAGAAATCTGACCGTCCTGCTCGCCGACCGTCTCCCGGCGCTGTGTGCCGACGTGGGCCCCGGCGGCCTTTGCGTGCAGATGGCGAGCATCTTCGTTCCCGGCGCCAAGGTACACGGCAGCGTCGTGGTCGGCCGGAAGCGCATCCCCTTCCTCGGCGAGGTGGCCTGGGCGCGGCCCGGTGATTTGAAGCGGCGCAGCCTGAGCCGGGTTGGAATCCGCTTCGTCGATCCGGCGCCCGAGCTGAGCTCGGTGCTCGCCCCGAGCCTGTCGCAGCCCTCGGGCAAGTCCGAGCGGATCAAGGTCCGCCGTCCCCGCGCAGCCTAGCCAGCTTTCCGGATCCGGCAGCGAGCGCCAGGCCGCTTTCCGAAGGGCGTCTTCAAGGCCGCTCGGCTGCCGCCTTGGGCGCCCCTGCGAGCGCACCCCGGCCCGGCGCGTAGCCGGTCGTGCACGCGGCCTTTGAGGGCGGGCTCGTTCACCGTGGCCTCGCGCTGGCGCCCGAGCGATGTCGCCGCTATCAGGAGCACCTACCGCGGCTTCGCTCGGCTGAGCCGGGCTCGGCCGGGCGCCAGGCCGGCGCTTTGTGCCGGCGTTCGCATCGCCTAGAGTCGCGCGCCCGCGGGCGCCGGCAAGGAGCTCGCCCGGAGACCGAGAGTGTCCTTCTCCGATCTGGTTCGCAGCGAGTGGTTCGGGCTCTTTGGCGTGCCCGTGCTGCTCTTCTTCGGGCGCATCGTCGACGTGACCATCGGCACGATGCGCATCAGCAGTGGGACATGTTCCTCGCCCTCGTCGGCGCGGGTCTCGCCCTGGCGGCGCTGGGCCGCGCGCACGACAGGTCGATGGAGAGGTTGTTTGCCCGCCTCGGCGCGCAGAGCCCTCGGGCGAGCGTCGCGGCGCCTCAGTAGACCGCGAGCAGGCGCGGCGTGCAGACGTAGCGCGGCTTGTCGAGCCGGTTGACGTAGACGTCACCGGTGGTCTCCTCGAACGAGCCGCCGAGCACGAGGTAGAGGGCATTCTTCGCCGTCTCGCGGTCCGTCTCGCCTTGCAGCGGGGTCGAGTACTTGATCCGCCCCTCGAAGGCCCACAGCGAGTGGATGCCTTCGGGGCTCACGCCGCCTCCGCGCCCGTCGGGCGGCGGCAGAGACGCGAGCGCCTGGGGCACCGAGGCCATCACGAAGTCGTCGCGCCGCGGTCGCCGCCGGATGCGGCCACGCCGTCCGCCTCGCCCGCCGCGCCGGCCGCATCGGCAGGGCCAGCCGGTTGATCACCGGCCGCAGGGGCGGCGGGCCGAGGCGCGGGGGACGCCTTGGGGCTCGGATGACGAACGCGGGCTGCCGGGGCCGAGGCGGCGTCCGACGCGACGGGCTCGGGCGCCTGCGCCACGGCGGCCGGCGCCCGGGGCGGCGCGTCGTCCACGATCTCGACCTCGACCGCGGCGTCGCGAGCCGCTGGCGGCAGGAGTGACGCGTCGCGCGTTGGCGGCAGGACGAGGAGGAGGGCGAGCCCTGCGTGCAAGGCCAGCGACAGGACGAGCGCGTGCAGTCTGCGGCGCGAAGCTTCCATTTGCCCCGGAAGCTAGCTCGCGGGCGGGCGAGAGCAAGGGCGCATTGGGAGTGACGGGCTTCGGGGAGGGCCCGGCGCCGAGCAGGCCCAGGACCGACTTCGCCGTTCGGGGCCCGGAAGCGCGCGGCTCGGCGGGGCGTTCGGCGAGGGAAGCGCAGCGTCCGCGACCGATGGAACGTCGCAATGCGCGTGGCCGATGGGCTACCCTTCGGCCCGGCGGACGAGCTTCACCAGGAGAGAGAGCACCATGGACCCTGTCGTCGCCCTTCAAGCGTGTCCCGAGTATGAGCCGGGAGCCGTCGAGGCCGCGGTGCGCGGCTGCTTCGACGCCCTCGGCGGGCTCGGCAAGTTCGTCCACGAGGGCGATCGCGTCTTCCTCAAGGTGAACATGCTGACCCCGTCGGCGCCCGAGCAGGCGATCAGCACGCACCCGGAGATAGTCCGCGCGGTCGCGCGCGAGGTGAAGCGGCTTGGCGCCCGGCCAATGGTCGGCGACAACCCGGCCATGGCCAGGCCGGCGACGGCGATGCGCAAGTGCGGCATCCAGGCGGTGGTCGACGAGCTGGGGATCGACGTCCCGGATCTCGCCCCGGTCGCCACGCTCGAGAGCCCCGAAGGCCACGCCTTTCGCCACTTCCAGGTCTCGCGAGCCATCCTCGAGGCCGACGTCCTCATCAACCTCCCGAAGCTCAAGACGCACTCGCTGGCGTACATGACCGTGGCGATGAAGAACCTCTTCGGCTTCGTCCCCGGGACCGAGAAGGCGCGCTGGCACGCGCGCTCGCCGGACGCGCAAGCCTTTGCTTCGATGGTGGCCGATCTCTACGCTGGCGTGCGCCGGCACTTCTCCGGCGCCCGGCGGATTCTCCACCTGTGCGACGGGGTCCTCGCGATGGAGGGTGAAGGCCCGGGGCGCGGCGGGACCCCGCGAAAGCTCGGGGCACTGCTCGCCTCCGAGGACGCGGTCGCGCTCGATCGGATCGCCTGCGCGCTCGCCGGGCTCGACCCGGAGCGGCTGCTCACCGTGAAGGAGGCGGCCAGGCGCGGGCTCGGCGAGGGGAAGCGGTCGCGCATCGCCACTGTCGGAGAGTCGGTCGAGCGTTGGGCCGGGACCACCTTCGCCCCGCCGGCCGGGGCGAGCGGGCTGACCGGCCTTGGCCAGCGCCTCGCGCGCTCGACCTGGGGGCGCAACCGGCTCGTCGAGCACCCGGAGCTCGACGCCTCGCGGTGCATCTCCTGCCGCAAGTGCGAGGAGATCTGTCCGGTCAAGGCGATCTCGATGGTGGGCGAGAAGCCCATGCCGAGGTTCGCCCTCGAAACCTGCATCCGCTGCTACTGCTGCGCCGAGGTCTGTCCCGAGGGCGCGCTCCACAAGAGCGCGACACCGTGGCTCGGGCGGCTGCTCGCCGTCTGACGTGGAGCGCGCGGGTTGGGCGGGCGCGAGCGCGCCGGCAGGACGACTCGAGGCGGGCTATTCGGAAGGCTGGGCCGAGGCGACGGCGTCGTCGATGTCCACGTCCATCGCCGGCAGGTCGTCGTGGGGCAACGGGTGCGGCTTGCGCGCGGCCTGCTTGTGGAAGCGGCCCATGATCTCGACCGTCTCGGTGATGTTGACGAAGGCGCTCGGGTCGACCGTGCGAATGAGCTGCTTGACGTCCTCGAGCTCGACGCGGGTGATGACCATGACCAGCATCTTGCGCTTCTTGCGCGAGTAGGCGCCCTCGACGTCGAGCACCGTGGCGCCGCGGTAGAACGCCTCGACGAGCCGCTTGCGCAGCTCCTCGCCGCGCTTGGTCACGATCATCAGGGTCAGCTTGATGTGGCGGGTGTGGACGACGTCCACGACCTTGCCGGTCGCGAACATGGTCACGAGCGTGTAGAGCGCCCGCTCCCAGGTGAAGAGGAAGCCGGCGACGCTGACCACCAGGACGTTCATGAAGAAGATGAGCTCGCCCAGCGGGAACTCCTTTTTCTGCGTGAGCACCATCCCGATGATGTCGAAGCCGCCGGTCGAGCCTCCGGCGCGGAAGATGACCCCGATGGCGATGCCGACGAGCACGCCGCCGAAGACCGAGGCGAGGATGGGGTCGCCAGTGACCGGGTGCTGGGGAATCCACTGCATCGCCAGCGACGTGACGGCGACCGAGACCACGCTCTTGAAGACAAAGCGCTTGCCCAGCCGGAAGAAGCCGAGGAGGAAGATCGGGACGTTGAGGGCGAAGATGAGCCAGCCCGTGTTCAGCTCGGTGAGGACCGCGACGATCATCGCGATGCCGGTGATCCCGCCGCTGAGCAGATGAAAGGGCAGCAGGAAGATGTTGTAGGCCGCGGCGAGCAAGACCGAGGCGAGGACGATGACGAGCAGCCGCGTGAGCTTTCCGAGCATGGTTGCAAAATCCTGAGATTTGAGCCGCCTGAGAGCCGCGGCGGCAGATTCGCCCGAAAACCAGAATTCTGCAAGCGTCTCGACAGGCGGCATGTCGCCGGCGGCCAGCCGGGAGGCGTGGAGGCTGTTGATGGCGTCCCGGCGGCCACGAGGGAGGGGAGCGCCTTACGACCGTCGTAAGGTTCGGCGGCGGGAAATCATCTTTACGACGTCGTAAAGTTCGGCCTCGGGGGGGGGCGGGGTGCCGAATCATCTTTACGACGTCGTAAGCTTCGGTTTCGGGAGTGTGGGAGGCCGAAATCATCTTTACGACGTCGTAAGATTCGGCTTCGGGAGTGCGTGGCGGGCCCGAAATCGTCTTCACGACGTCGTAAAGTTCGGTTTCGGGAGTGCGGGCGGGGGCCGAAATATCTTTACGGCGTCGTAAAGTCCGGTTTCGGGAGTGCGTGGCGGGCCGAAATCATCTTTACGACGTCGTAAGGTTCGGGGCCCGAGCCGGCCTGGCGCAGGGCAACCAGGCCGGCTCGACGGCGGGCGCTACTTGGCCTCCTGCATCGCGGAGCTCAGGGTCTCGACCTCGGCGTGGAGCGCCTCGAGGAGCTCGCTGAAACGCGCGACCCACTCCTCCGGGATGCCGGCCTCGGCGAGGTCAACGGCGAGCTCCTCGCGTTCCTCGAGCAGCTTGTCGAAGCGCCGCAGCACGCGCGAGGCCTCCTTGAAGGGGCTCGGCGCGGCTGGAGCCGACTCGGACAGCCCGCGCGCCTGGTTGGCCGCCCTCTGGAGGTCGCGCACGCTCTGGCGCTGGCCCTGGGCGGTGTCGAGCAGCTCGCGCTGCTTGTCGTAGGGCAACCCCTGGACCGCGTGGAAGTGGCTCGCCTTCAAGCTCGGCCATCGCTCGAAGCCGCCCAGCGAGACCTGCTGCTCGTAGGTGCGCACCGCGCGGTAGAGCTTCCACTCGCTCCAGTCGACCTCCTTCTGCGCGAGCGCCTTGGAGATGCGCTTGAGCGACTCATCGCCCACGTTCCTTGCGTTCCACAGCTCGAAGCTGCCCTCGTAGCCGCGCTCGAGGATCGTCTTGCCGACGCCGACGTACAGGTCGAGCACGCTGGCGCGCTCGATTCTCTCGATCTCCGCGGCGATGGCCTCGACGGCCTCCTGCGACAACTGCGACGACTCGACCACTTGCTGCTGTGCTGTCCCCGGCATCCCTGCCTCCTTGGCTGGTTGGATGCCTGCCGACCTACCGCGTTGCGCGCCAGCGTTTAACGGGCAAGTTTGTTCATCCAGGTCGGTTTGTTGGCGAGCCAACGGAAGCCCTCCCGCGCCCGAGCCGTGCCGTCGCGACCCCTCGGAGTGTCGTGCGCCGGGCACAGTGCGGTTGCCGGTCCTTGGCGCCCCGCGTAGATTGACCCGGCTTTTCGACCCCTCACCGCAAGCGAGGCGAACCATGACCGTCAAGTCCCTTATCCGCGTGCGCATGAGCTCCCACGACGCCCACTACGGCGGCAACCTGGTCGACGGGGCCCGGATGCTCAACCTCTTCGGCGACGTCGCGACCGAGCTGCTCATCAAGCACGACGGCGACGAGGGGCTCTTCCGCGCCTACGACTCGGTCGAGTTCCTGGCCCCGGTCTACGCGGGCGAGTTCATCGAGGCCGAGGGCGAGATCGTCGAGGTGGGCAACACCTCGCGCAAGATGCGCTTCGAGGCGCGCAAGGTCATCGCCCCGGTGCCCGGCAGCGACTCGGCCGCCGACGTGCTCGAGAAGCCCGTCGTCGTCTGCCGCGCGAGCGGCACCTGCGTGGTGCCCAAGGACAAGCAGCGCAAGGCGCAGAAGTAATCGGGCTCCGCGGGGGCTTTTGGCGGCGGGCGCAAACGTCATGGGCAAGGTCCACCTGCTCTCGGAGAACCTCGTCAACCAGATCGCCGCGGGCGAGGTCGTCGAGCGGCCCGCCTCGGTGGTCAAGGAGCTGTGCGAGAACTCGCTCGACGCGGGCGCGACCTCCATCCGCGTCGAGCTGCTCGAGGGCGGCATCCGCCAGATCCTGGTCGAGGACGACGGCTGCGGCATGTCGCCCGAGGACGCGCGGGCCTGCCTGGAGCGCCACGCGACGAGCAAGCTGGCCGACGCCGAGGGCCTCAAGCGCATCGGCACCCTGGGCTTTCGCGGCGAGGCGCTGCCGGCCATCGCCTCGGTCTCGCGCTTTACGCTGACCACCCGCGAGCCGGGCTCGGACGTCGGCACCCGCGTCGTCGTCGACGGCGGCCGGCTGGTCAGCGTCGAGGACGTCGGCGCCCCGGCCGGCACGCGCATCCTCGTCGAGGACCTGTTCTTCAACACCCCGGCCCGCCGCAAGTTCCTCAAGCGCCCGGGGACCGAGTCGGCCCATGCTTCCGAGGCGCTGCTCCGCCTCGCGCTCGCGCGCCCCGACGTCGCCTTCGCGCTCTGGAGCGGCGGCCGCGAGAGCTTCTCGCTCCCCGCAGGGCAGAAGGACCCTCGCGAGCGCATCGCCGCCGCGCTGGGCTCCGAAGTCTTCGAGCACCTCGTGCCGGTCGACTACGGCCGCGGCGAGGTGCGCGTCGCCGGGCAGATCGCCTCGCCAGACTACACGCTGGCGACCTCGCGCGGCCTCTACACCTTCGTCAACGGCCGCTACGTGCGCGACCGCGGGCTGAACGCGGTCATCCAGCGCGCCTTCGCCGACGTGACCATGCCGGGCCGCCAGCCGGCTGCGGTGCTCTTCCTCGAGGTCCCGCTCGAGGAGGTCGACGTCAACGTGCACCCGCAGAAGCTCGAGGTGCGCTTCGCCGACTCTCAGCGGGTCTTCGGCGTGGTCTATCGCGCCGTGCAGGAGGCGCTGCGCACCTCGCCCTGGCTCCAGCGGCGCGATGCCGAACGGTCGGCGGCCGAGGAGAGCCCGCCGTACCTCTCGCCCGCTCCCGCGCCGCTGCCGTTTTCGCCTCGGCCAGGCCTGGGGCCGGCCTTCTTCTCGGGGCCCGCGGCGGCTCCGGCGGCCTCCGAGTCGGCGGAGTCGGGCTGGAGCGTCGTCGAGGGCGCGCCGCCGCCCGAGGTCGCTCCCGACAGGCCGCCAAAGGGCTTCTTCGCTTCGCTCCGGGTCATCGGCCAGTTCGCCGCGACCTACCTCGTCTGCGAGGCGCCTGGGCCGAAGCTGGTGATCATCGACCAGCACGCCGCGCACGAGCGGCTCAAGTTCCACCAGCTTCGCGAGGCCTACCGCGCGCGCCGGCCGGCCGGCCAACCGTTTCTGTTTCCCGCTGCGGTCGAGCTGCCGCTGGCCGAGGCGCGCGTGCTCGCCGACCACCTCGACGAGGTGCGGGCGATAGGCTTCGAGGCCGAGCCCTTCGGCGGCACCTCGTTCGCGCTCAAGGCGGTCCCCGCGCCGCTGCTCGGCTGCGACTACCGCAGGCTGCTCACCGATCTGGCGGGCGAGCTGATGCAGGTCGAGCGCGGCAGGGCCTTCGAGCAGGCGATGGACGAGGTGCTCGCCACGATGGCCTGTCACGCCGCGGTGCGCGCCCATCAGGCGTTGTCGGCCGAGGAGAGCAGGGCGCTGCTCGACGCGCTCGACGCCATCGACTTCAACACGCGCTGTCCCCACGGCCGCCCGGTCGCCGCCGAGCTGACCCTCGCCGATCTCGAGAAGCAGGTGGCGCGGCGGTAGGGCAGGGGCTCTCCGCGGTGGCGAGGCCTACCCCGGTCAGCCTGAGCTCGTTACCGGCTTCCTTGGCCGGATGTGACGTTGAACCACCCCCGGTCAGCCTGAGCATCGAAGGCCTCATGCCAGCGGTAGCTCTCCCGGTCGCGAAGCGGGCGGTAACCCTTTGCCGGCTTCGGCCCACGCGCCCAGAATCGCTGCGAAAGAATGCCGAGCGTCTTGCCAGAGGTGC
>JBMNNX010000446.1:0-3662 GCA_050942745.1 Myxococcales bacterium | reverse complement strand
ACTCGGGGACTCGGGGTGTCGCTGTCAGCCGGCCGCCACCTCGGAACCCGAGCTGCGCGGGCGTTGGCAGGTCACCGCCGTACACGATCGAGACCTCGAGTGCGCCCGCAACCAGCGCAGCTTCCCAACGCCTCCCTCGGGCGCGAGGGTCTCAAGTGACCGGCTATGGGATTGATCGATCACCCTAAGGGCGTTCAATGACCCATAACGTTCGTTCCAAGAACGAGAACATGGAATCGGCTGCCTCCGTCCTTTTCGGCAAGACCCGCCAGGCCGTACTCGCCGTGCTCTTCCAGGTTGTGGACGAGCGCGTCCATCTGCGAGAGCTCTCCCGCCGGACTGGAATCGGTCCAGGCCCGTTGCAACACGAGCTGTCGCGCCTGGTCGCTGCGGACCTGGTCAGTCGCACCAAGGACGGCAATCGCGTCCTCTACCAGGCAAACACCCGGCACCCGGTGTTTCACGAGCTGCGCGGTCTGGTTCTCAAGACCTGCGGAATCCCAGAGCAGCTTCGAACTGCTCTCGCGCCGCTCAGCGAGCGGATCTCGCTGGCGCTCGTATACGGCTCTGTCGCCAAGGGGACGAGCCATGCCGGGAGCGACGTGGACCTTCTCGTCGTTGGCTCGCTCAAGCTCGAAGAGCTCCTGGCGAAGCTCGAACCGACGGAACGCCTGCTCGGCCGAGAGGTCAGCGTTCGCCTCTTCAAGGAATCGGAGTTCAATAAGCGGCGCGCAGCGGGTGACCGCTTTCTCAGAAGCGTCTTGGCTGGGCCGACCCTCGCCGTGATCGGGAGTGCCGATGACCTTGGATAGCTTGGTTGGCAAGGGCCTGCAGCGCGAGCCGACGGACGCCGACGAGATCGCCCGCTTCCTGGCGAAGATTGACAAGAAGCTGAAGGACGCACGCGCTTCAGGAGTGAGCCCTCGATAGTCGGTTCGACATCGCCTACGAGGCGGTACTGCAAATAGGCCTCGTCGCGCTTCGTGCACATGACCTGCGACCCGACTCGAGGGGCGGCCACCACGTACTCGCCCTGCAGACGCTCGGGAAGACGATCGGCTTTTCAAAGGCAAAGGTCCGCGTCATCGACCAGTTCCGACGTCAACGGGCACAGGGCCTGTATGACGGCTCATTCGAGCCATCGGAGGCCGAAGTGTCCGAGCTCGTTTCGATTGCGGAGGCCCTGAGGAAGAGCCTCTTCGATTGGTTGAAGCAACATCGGCCTGAGCTGCTCAAGTCGCGAACGTAGGTCCGGGTCGGTGCCAAGTCCTGCGGTCGTCGCGCCCTGATACCAATGCGACGTCTCGCTTTCAGAGGTTGTCTCTCCTTTCCGGCGGGCGGGGTCCGGATGCCTTCCCCGGGAGGCGATGCGCTCGGTCGAGATGCACGGGTGCCATGGTGGCCTGCTCGCGAACGGATCGTTGGGGTCATGCTCCCGCCTCAGGCGTCAAGGCACGCTACACCGGCACGTCACGGGCGCAGGTTCAGTAACCCCCGGGCCCCCTGCACCGAGCAACCAGCTCCGACCTTCGCCCCTGGGCGCACCCTCGCATCCCCCGCAACCCCGATGTCAGCCCCATGCGCTAAGCTCGCGGCCCACTCATCGCCGGGAGCCTGAGCGTTGGCCATCGCCGTCGTCGCCGAAAAGCCTTCCGTCGCCCGGGACATCGCTTCGGTCCTCGGGGCGAAGACCCGCGGCAAGGGTTTCCTCGAAGGCAACGGCTACATCGTCACCTGGGCGGTCGGCCACCTTGTCGGCCTGTGCGAGCCCGACGAGATCGACTCGAGCTGGAAGCCCTGGCGCCTCGACCGGCTGCCGATGCTCCCGCGCGACTGGCCGCTCAAGGTCCTCAAGGACGGCCGCGACCAGTTCCACGCGCTCGAGGCGGTGCTCAACTCGCCCAAGGTCGAGCGGGTCGTCTGCGCCACCGACGCCGGCCGCGAGGGCGAGCTCATCTTCCGCCACATCTACAAAGCGTCCGGCTGCAACAAGCCGGTCGATAGGCTCTGGATCAGCTCGCTGACGCCCGACGCCATCCGCAAGGGCTTCCAGGCGCTGCGCCCCGCGCGCGACTTCGACGGCCTGGGCGCCGCGGCCGAGGCCCGCTCGCGCGCCGACTGGCTCGTCGGCATGAACTTCTCGCGCGCCTACACGCTGCGCTTCCAGCCGGACCTGCTCTCGGTCGGCCGCGTGCAAACGCCGACGCTGGCGATGCTCGTCGAGCGCGAGAAGACCATCGAGGCGTTCGTGCCCGAGGAGTACTGCGAGGTCGTCGCCACCTTCGAGGCGCCCGGCGGCCTGTACACCGGCGTCTGGTTCGATCCGAAGAAGGCCAAGGACGAGGGCGAGGCGCGGCTCGCGCAGCGGCTGCCTCCGGATGCCGAGCTCGCCTCGGCGATCCGCGACCGATGCGCGGGAAAGCTCGGCGAGGTCGTCTCCGTCGAGGGCGAGGAGCGCTCGATGCCGCCTCCCCTGCTCTACGACCTGACCGAGCTGCAGCGGCACGCCAACCGGCTCTTCGGCATGACCGCCAAGGACACGCTCGCCGCGGCCCAGGCGCTCTACGAGAAGCACAAGCTCCTCAGCTACCCGCGCACCGACAGCCGCCACCTCTCGTCCTCGGTCGCCGGCACCCTCGGGCCGATCGTCGAGTCGATCGCCGCGAAGTACGGCGACGCGGTCGCCCCGGGCACCGGCGCGCGGCCGCTCTCGAAGCGCTATGTCGATGACTCGAAGGTCACCGACCACCACGCCATCATCCCGACCGGCGTCTCGGCAACCGGCAAGGATCTGGGCCGCGACGAGGAGCGCCTCTACGACCTCGTCTGCCGCCGCCTGCTGATGGCCTGGCACAAGGAGCACCGCACCCGCGTCACGCGCGCGGTGACGCTGGTGCGCTCCGAATCCGCCGAGGATCGCTTCCGCTCGAGCGGCACAGTGGTGACGCAGGTCGGCTGGAAGGCGCTCGATATCGAGCCGCCGAAGAAGAAGTCGAAGGGCAAGCAGGACGACGAGGCCGCCGATGCCCGGCTGCCCGACGGGCTCGACGTGGGCCAGCGGCCGCCGGTCACCGCGGTCGAGGTCGAGCGCAAGAAGACCTCGCCGCCGCGCCGCTTCACCGACGCGACGCTGCTGACGGCGATGGAGAGCGCCGGCCGCGCGCTCGACAACCGCGAGCTCGAAGAGGCGATGCGCGAGCGCGGGCTGGGCACGCCGGCGACCCGCGCGGCGATCCTCGAGACGCTGCTGCAGCGCGGCTACGTCGAGCGGCAGGGCAAGTCTCTGCGCGCGACCGCCAAGGGCATTGCGCTCATCGACGTGGTGCACGACTCGGTCAAGAGCCCCTCGCTCACCGGCGAGTGGGAGCTGAAGCTCAAGCAGATGGAGCACGGCGAGGGCTCGTTCGACGCCTTCATGTGCGAGATCGAGCGCTACGTGATCGAGATCGTGGGTCAGGTGAAGCGCACCGACCCGGCCTCCGTGGCCGCGCGCGCGGCGTCGGGCGGCGCAGGCAAGGCGCCCGCTCCGGCCGGGTTGCCGCTGTTCGATCGGAGGTCGGCGGCGAAGCGAGCGGATGGCGACAAGTCGGAAGTAGGAAGCGGGGGCGAGCCACCCGTGCACCCCGGCGCGCCTCGCAGCTCCGCATCACCGTTCGCCCTGA
>JBMNNX010000445.1:0-3663 GCA_050942745.1 Myxococcales bacterium | reverse complement strand
GACGCGCCCGCGGCGCTCGTCGGCGTCGATGAGCTACTCGATGTCGCGCGGCCGCTCGGCGCCGAGCGCCGCGATGGCGGCAAAGGCGAGCTCCACCAACCGCGGCAGGCACCGCGCGACGAGCGGATCGCCACAGCGCGGGGATACTTGGTCGAGGGGATCGAAGGTGAGCAGGCGCGACTCGGCGCACCCTTCGGTCACCTCCTCCGCCGCGCCCCAGTCGAGCGCGAAGCAGAGCCGGCGGCCGCCCTGCGGATCGATGGTGAAGAGCACGCCCGAGCGCACCGCGGCGATCTGGCGCTGAACGATCACGGGGATGCGCGCGCCCAGCTCGAGGCCGCGCGAGAGCGCGTAGGCTCGGGCGCGCTCACCGGGCTCGCCGACCCGGCGCACCGCCGCGACCACGTCCGCGAGGGTGGCCAGTCCGCCAATGCTCTCGAGCTGCCCGGCGAACGAGGCCGATGTCCCGTCCTCCACCGTCGCCGAGGAGCGGACGATCCACCTCCAGCCTTCGCTCGGCTCGCGCGAAGGCTCGGCGAACGGGCGCCCGTGGATCGAACGAAGCGCCGCGTTCGCCTCGACCTCGTCCGCCCAGCCCGCCGGGTCGGCCAGCGCGAAGCCGGGCGGCACCGGGAGGCCGCGGCGAAGCAGGGCTCCGAGCACCGCGGCCTTGGCCCCGACCCGCTGAGCGTCCTCGAGCCCCATGTTGCTCAGCTCGAGCGGCTCGACCGCGCTCATGCCGCCACCTTGAGCTGGCAGTAGCCGCGGCGCGGATTGCCCGCCACGTCCAACTCCACGTCGCCAAAGCACCTGGCGAGGCGGGGCGACGGAAGCTCGTCGCTCGCCTCCATGCGCACGTCAAGCCAGCAGCAAGCAAAGGGCACCGGCGGAGGCACGTCGCCCACGTCCGCGGAGTCCGCGGACCACTCGGCGATGGCCGGGCTGCGCAGGACGAGGCACGGCAAGCCCCAGCGGCGGTTGATGGCGCAGCTTCGGTGAGCCGAGACCGGCACGCCCGGCTGCAGCTCGCCGGCGAGCTCGAGCACTTCGCGCTGCAGCGACGGCTCGAGGTCCCCGCCCGAGACGGCCGGGATCGGCCAGCCGCGCGCCTCGAGCCCGGCATCGATCTCCGGCGAGCGGACGAGGCCGGAGACGACCACCTCGTCGGCCACCGCGCTCGCGAGCAGGCGGCGCAGCACCTTCGAATCGGTCCACTCGCGCGCCAGCGGGCGCAGCAGCGCCACCGCGTGGAGCCCCCGCACTCGGCAGTCGGCGAGCAGGTCGAGCCGGCGCTCGACCGAGGTGATGGCGGGCACGCGGCCGGTGGCGTCGCCGAGGCTGACGAAGACCGAGGTGCGCAGCGGCAGCATCGCGAGCCAGTCGAGGCGCGCGGGGCCGGGGTGCAGCCGCGTGGTCAGCAGCACGACCTGCTGCGGAAACCGCGCGGCGATCCCCTCGAGCAGCTCGCCGAGCACCGGGGCGACGGTTGGGTCGAAGGGGTCGCAGAAGTCGAGCACCGACAGCCGCAGCCGCCGCACGAGCGCGGCGTTGCGCTCGAGGGCGTCGAGCAGCTCGGGGATCGACGCGAGCGTGTAGCGGCCGGCGCCGACGCCGTCCGCCTGGTTGATGCAGTACGGGCAGCCGAGGCTGCAGCCGTAGACCGGGTTGACCGACAGGTGGCCCTTGCCCTCCTTGAACGAGAGGGCCGGCGGTTGCCGGGTTGCCCCGCGAGTCTCGTCCTGCTGGTACCAGAGCGCTTTCATCTCAGCCTCCTGGGATGTTGGGCGGTTTCTGGGCTGAGAGGTTTCAAGCGACGTGCCCGGGCGAGCTTCACTCGGAGCGCGGCGCGCGCCAGAGCGGCGCGTCTGCACCGATGCTGTGCAGCGCTTCGAGAGCCTCGGCCGCGCCCGCCTCCGCGGCATCTCCGGAGCCGCAAGGCCGTCGCTCGAGCGGGCGCGCGCGCCGAGGGAGCGGAGAAACCTGCGCGGGAGCGACCTCGCCCGCCCGCGCGCTCGCCCCCCCCGAGACCAGCGAAAGCCGCTGCGCCCCAGCGCCGCCGAGGCGCTCGCGCGGAGCTGCCCTCTTCGTGGGCAGCGGGTGCAGCCGTGTCCGTTGGCCGCACTACGATGAGCCATGGTCCGCAAAGCCCGTCCCCAGACCTCCAAGCGTCCGGCCTGCCGCCCGGCCGACCTGCTGCTCCGGCTGCGCGCGCTCGAGCGCGAAGGCAGGAGCTCGGAAGCGCTGCGGCTGACCGAAGGGCTCGAGCCCTCGCGTTCGAGCCGCGAGCCCGACTTCGCCGAGCTGTGCCTGGCCCGCGCGCGTCTGCTCTACCGGAGCTCGCGCTACCGCTCGGCGCTCCAGTCGATCGAGCTCGCCGCCGACGGGGCGCCGATCGCCGTCGCGCGCCAGCTCGAGATCCTGCGAGCGGCCGTCCTCTCGGCCGTCGGGGCGCAGGACGAGCCCCGGCGCCTGCTGCAAACCGCGGCCGCCGAGGCGCGCGCCGCCGGCGACAGGCTCGCCGAGGCCGAGGCCACGGCCTGGCTGGTGCTCGTCGGCTTCCGCGCGGGCGACCTCGCCTCGGCCGAAGAGGCGGGCCGCACTGTCCTGAGGCTGCTCGCCGGCCAGCCGTGCGACGCGCTCGCCCGCGCGCACCGCCACCTCGCCGTCGTCTACGGCGTCCAGCGCCGCTACACCGAGGCGCTCGAGCAGCACCGCTGCGCCATCGGCCTGTTCCGCGCCCTCTCCGACCCGCTCGCGCTCGGCCGCGAGTACCTGAGCCTGGCGCTCCACTACCTCGACATGGGCGAGTCCGAGCTCGCCGACCTCTACATGCGCAAGGGCCTCGCGGTGGCCGAGAGCTGCGACGAGGAGACGCTGCGCTCGCTGGCGCTCAGCCGCCTCGGGACGCTCTCGATGGCGCGCGGCAAGCCCGAGCAAGCCCTGCGGCATTACGAGCGCGACCTCGCCATCTCCCGGCGCTGCGAGTCGCCGCGGGCGCTCGCCTACGCCTTGCGCAACGTCGGCCGCGCGCTCGACGCGGTGGGCCGGGTCGATGAGGCGCTCGCCCTGCTCGAGGAGAGCGCGGAGATCTTCGAGTCGGTGGGCGACCGGGTGAACCACGCGCTGGCGCTGCTCGACCAGGCCGTGGCGCGCTCCTCCTCGCCGGGGTCCGCGGCGCTCTCGGCGCTCGAGCTGGCGCAGCGGGGCCGCGCCCGGCTCGAGGACGCGCGCCGCAGCCACCTCTCGCCCCTGGCGGATATGGCCGAGGCACACGGCAGGCTCGCGCGCGGCGAGGTGGACGCGGCGGTCGCGCTGTTCGACCGGGCGGCAGACACTTGGGCCTCGGAGGAGAACGTCGCGCGGGCAGCCCAGGCCGGGCTGAGGTTCGGGGCCGCGCTGGCGCGGGCGGGCCGGCGCGAGCAGGCTGGCGCCGCGTTGCAGCGCGCGCTCGACCTGACCGTGCGCGGCAACCAGCCAGAGCTGACGAGCGCGCTGCTCGCGCAGCTCGACGCGCTGGCGCCGCAGGAGGCGGTGCTGCGGCCGCTGCGCGCCGCGGGCGCCGAGGCGGAGCCCGGCGAGACCGCGCCGCCGGCGCGCGCCGGGGAGATCGTCGGCAAGAGCGCGGGCATCGTGGAGCTGCGCCGGCTCATCGAGAAGGTCGCG
>JBMNNX010000107.1:0-20130 GCA_050942745.1 Myxococcales bacterium | reverse complement strand
CCTTCGTGGCGAGCACCTCGTTCGTCGCGGTGCGCGAGGCCGAGCTGGTCGTCGTCACGCAGTTCGGGCGCCCGGTGCGGGTCATCGAGAAGGCCGGGCTCGCCCTCAAGCTGCCCGATCCCATCCAGACCGCCCTTCGCATCGACGGGCGGCTGCAGGCCTTCGACACGACGCAGCGCGAATACCTGACGCAGGACAAGAAGAACGTCGTGCTCAGCGGCTTCGTCATCTGGCGGGTCAAGGAGCCCCGGCGCTTCATCCAGAGCGTGCGCTCCCCGGCCGCGGCCGAAGAGCGGCTCTCGGATCTCGTCGCCTCCGAGCTCGGCTCGGCGGTCGGCAGCTACGCGCTCTCGGCGTTCCTCTCGGTCGGCGAGCAGGGCACGCGCCTGAGGGAGATGGCCGACCGGGTGACCGAGGCCTGCCGCAAGCACGCGCTCGCCGAGTTCGGCATCGAGGTCCACTCCATGCGCATCCGGCGCTTTGGCTTCCCCGAGCAGAACCTGCAGTCGGTCTACAGCCGCATGCGCGCCGAGCGCGAGCGCATCGCCAAGAAGTACCGCGCCGAGGGGGAGGAGGAAGCCTCGAAGATCCGCGCCCAGACCGACCGCAGCGTGCGCGAGATGCTCGCCGAGGCCTACCGCGACGCCCAGATCGTGCGCGGCCGCGGCGACGCCGACTCCACCCGCATCTACGCCGAGGCCTTCGCCAAGGACCCCGACTACTACAAGCTGACTCGGACGCTGGAGGCCTACCGGCGCTTCCTCGACGAGGAGACGACCCTCATCCTCTCGGCCGACTCGCCGCTGTTCCGCTACCTCGAGTCGCCGCCCACGGACCGGTGATGGACGCCCGCAACGACCTTCGACGCACCTTCCAGCACGCGCGCGCCCTGGCGCTCGGCCTCGTGTGCCTCGGCGCCGTGCTCTACCTGGCGAGCGGCATCTACGCCATCGCCCCCGAGCAGCGCGGGGTCGTGCTGCGCTTTGGCAAGGCCGTCGAGACCGACGTGCAGCCCGGGATCCACTACCACCTGCCCTGGCCCTTCGAGCGGATAGAGAAGCCGCGGACGACCGAGGTGCGCACCCTGACCATCGCCTTCGAGGAGCCCAAGGGCACGCTCGAGGGCAGCACCGAGGCGCTGCTGACCGGCGACGAGAACCTCGTGCTCGCCACGCTGTCGCTGCAGTACACCATCAAGGCGCCGGCGGACTTCATCCTGCGCAGCCGCGCCCCCGAGGCGCTCCTCGAGTTGGCCGCGCGCGACGCGGCCATCGTGCGCTTTGCCGGCATCGGGGTGGACGAGGTGCTGACCACCGGGCGCCAGTCGCTGCAGCTCGCCCTGCGCGACGACGTGCAGCGGGCGGCCGACGAGCTGGGGTTGGGCGTGCGCATCAACACCGTCCAGATCCAGCGGCTCGATCCGCCCGGGCCGGTCGCCAGCGCCTTCAAGGACGTCGGCTCGGCGCGCGAGGACCGGCACAAGCTGGTCGAGGAGGCGCGCGGCGACAGCAACCGGCGGCTGCCCGAGGCGCGCGCCCAGGCCGACCGGATGCGCAGCGAGGCCGAGGCCCAGGCGAGCGAAGCGGTGGCCTTCGCCCGCGGCGACGCAGACCGCTTCCTCGCCGCGTGGAACGAGTATCGTAAGGCCAAGTCGGTAACCGCCCGGCGGCTCTACCTCGAGGTCATCGAGTCGGTCCTGCCGAAGGTCCGCAAGATCATCGCCAACCCGCGCGCGGACCGGGGCGCGGCGCCGGCGAGATGAGGCTCGGCCGGCCGGCCGAGCGGCTCGAGCTGGTGGCCACAGCGGTCGGCCCCGGCGGTCGCCCAGCCAGGCCTCGCAGCTCGCGCCCTGGGCGGGAAGGCGCCCCGGCGCCAGCCCGGCGCACGCTCCCCAAGCCGTCGTTTTTCCGACATCTTTGCCGCCGCAGGGTGGTAAGACCAGCGCTCTTTCGAGCGAGGTCTCGCTGCCGACAGCACAGGAGAGAAGCCATGGGAACCGCAGCCGACCCGAAGATCCGATTCGCCAGCGCCCGGCTCGCGATTCGAGCCGTCGCGACGCTCGCGGCGCTCCTCCTCGTCCTTCATCCCGAGCCGGCCGCCGCCGCGGACGCGGCGAAGAAGCCCGCGCCCGCGGCTGTGAAGAAGAGCGATGGCAAGGGCGATAGCAAGAGCGACGGCAAGGACGCAGCAAAGCCCGCGAGCAAGGCCTCGGCACCCGAGGCGAGCGCGAAGACGGTGAAGCGCAAGGGCTTTACCGCGACCGAGACCTGGGCCAACGGCGCGCCGCGGCTCCTTTCGCGTAAGTGGACCGAGGGCGAGGTGGCGCACGAGGAACAGTGCTTCTTCTCGCCCCAAGGCGAGGAGCTCGGCTGCGGCACCCTCAAGAACGGCTCGCCGTGGGACGGCACCTTCGTGCGCTGGGCCAAGCCGTCGAAGGGCGCGGGCGACCCGCCGGCGGCGCCCAGGGAAGTGACCTCGTGGCGCCAGGGCGCCAAGCACGGCATCTGGCGCTCGTTCCACGCCGACGGATCGCCGCAGGCCGAGCTGCGCTTCGAGAACGGCAAGCTCGCCTCGAAGAACGTCGTCTTCAAGAAGGCGAAGTCGCAGCCGGCGGGGACGCCGAAGCCTCGTCAGTAGCCGCGGTCGAAGTCCACGCGGTGCGCGAGCGGCTCGCCCGCCTCGAAGCGCTTCAGGTTGTCGAGGAACAGGCGGGCGATGTCGGCCGGGAAGCTCGTCGCGGCGTTGTGCGGCGTGATGTGGCAGCCCGGCAGCGTCCAGAGCGGATGCTCGGGCGGTAGAGGCTCCTCCTCGAAGACGTCGAGCACCGCGCCGCGGATGGCGCGCCGCCGAGCGCATCGACGAGCGCGGCCGTGTCGACAATGGAGCCGCGGCCGACGTTGATGAGGACGGCGTCCGCGCGCAGGTGCGCGAGGCTTCTTTGTCGAGCAGGTGCCGAGTCGCGGGGGGCGCGGGCAGCGTGACGGCGACGTAGTCGGCGCCCGACAGGAACTCGTGCAGCTCGCTGCCGCTGTAGACCTTGTCGACGCCCGGCGACTCGGCCGCGACGCGCTTGTAGCCGATGGTCGTTATCCCGAAGGCGCGCGCCGTCGCGGCGATGTGCGAACCGATGGAGCCCAGCCCCATCACGCCGAGCGTCAGGCCGGCGAGGCTGCGGTAGGGCACGCCTCGCCACTCGCGGCGCCGCGGCTGGTCGTGGATAGTGAAGAGGCCCCGCTCGAGCGCGAGGATCCAGGCGAAGACGTACTCGCTCATCAGCGGGCCGAAGACCCCCTTGACGCCGGTGAGCTGGTAGTCGCGCCGCAAACCCGGGCGAGTCAGGGCGTCAACGCCCGCGAAGGTGGACTGCACCCAGCGCAGGCGCGGCGCCTCGGCGACGATCCGCGCGACGAGCGCCGGCGTCCCGAGGACGATCTCGACTGAGCCGAGGAACTGGCGCGCCGAGTCGGCGTCGGCGGCCAAGTGGAGCGTCAACTGCGGCGCCTCGGCGCGGAGCATGGCGCGTACTCTTCGGCGTCGGGGGTGAGGACGAGAAGCTCGGTCATTTCTCCTCCGAAAGGTGAGCCGCGATTCTATCCGCTCTGCGTCGGACCGAGCCCGGGTCACGGCGCGACCTCGCCCGCACGCCTCGACTCCGAGGCTCCCGCTGGTCGCCTCTACGCTCGGCATCACCGGTGCCGAGCCTCAGCCGATCAGAGGAGGCTCACACGATGTCCGCGCGTGCCTCGACTCCAAGGCCCCCGCTGGTCGCCTCTGCGCTCGGCATCACCGGTGCCGAGCCTCAGCCGATCAGAGGAGGCTCACACGATGTCCGCGCGTGCCTCGACTCCAAGGCTCCCGCTGGTCGCCTCTGCGCTCGGCATGACCGGTGCCGAGCCTCAGCCGATCAGAGGAGGCTCACACGATGTCCGCGCGTGCCTCGACTCCAAGGCCCCCGCTGGTCGCCGCTGCGCTCGGCATGACCGGTGCCCGGCTCTCCAGTCAGAGCAGGATGTAGAAGACGACGCTGAAAAAGCAGTCGGCGACGATGATGTAGAAGATCGACGCGACGACCGAGGAGGTAGTGGTCCTGCCGACCTCGGCCGCGCCTCCCTGGACCCGAAACCCGTAGAACAGCCCGATGAGCCCGATTCCCCAGGCGAAGGCGACGCTCTTCACCAAGCCGGTCAGCAGGTCCTGCGGCCCGAGCGCCTCGAGCATCTGGTTGAGGAACGCCACCGGCGCGATGTCCAGGTAGAAGATGCCGACGACGAAGCCGCCGAGGATGCCGAGCAGGTCGGAGAACACGGTGAGCAGCGGCAGCGTGAGCGTGATGGCCAGCAGCCGGGGCACCGCGAGGAAGCGGATGGGGTCCATCCCCATCACCTGCAGCGCGTCGATCTCCTCCGAGACCTTCATCGTGGAGATCTCCGCCGCTATCGACGAGCCGGAGCGGCCCGCGACGAGGATGGCGGTCATCAGCGGGCCCATCTCGCGGATCATCGCCACGCCGGTGAGGTTGGCGACGAAGATGGCCGCGCCGAACTGCGCGAGCTGGTGTGCCGACTGGAAGGCGAGCGTCAACCCGACCAGGAACGAGATCAGCCCGATGATCGGCAGCGCCTGCGAGCCGATGTAGACCGACTGCTCCGAGAGCGCGGACCAGCGCACTGTCCTCGGCCGCGCGAAGCCCCAGAGCACCGCAGCGCTCGCGTCGGCGGCCGTCTGCAGGAAGTCGCGAAAGGCCGCCGCCGCGTCGATCACCGAGCCGCACAGCGACTCGAGTGCGCCCGCGGGCCTCGCTTGCCCGGCGGGAGCCTCGCGGGGCTTGAACATCGCCAGCGCGCGACGGGCGCGCTCGCTCGCCGCCGCCATTCGGAGCTGGCCGCCCGCCTTCGCGGCGAGCCGCGCCGCCTGGACGAGGGCGGCGACCGCGGCGCTATCCACTTCGTCAACGGCAGAGAGGTCGAGCGTTATCCGGGGCGCAGGCTGCGACGCGAGCCGCCGCAGCACCTCCGAGAGCTCGCCGGCCACGCTGCGATCGAGCGCGCCTTCGACGCGCACGAGCAGTCCCGACTCCAACTGCTCGACTTGATAGCGCAGCGCCCCGGCCATGGGCCGCATCCTCGCCGTTCTGTCGGGCGGTTGGAAGGATTGCGAGCCGAACACTGCCTGGACGCCCGCCCGCCGTTTGTGAGAATGAGCGGCCACGCGCTTCGCCTCTCTCCCTTTCGCCGTCGGTCCCCTCCTCCTCGCGCTCGCTACCGGCTGCGTCGGCGTCCCCTTCGTTTCGCCGCCGCTGCAGGTCGCGCTGGGCGCTGGCGCGCGGTCGAGCGCCGCGCCCGGAGCAGAGGCGGTCGTCGATGTCCCGGTGCAGGTGCGCGCCGCAGTCCACCCGCTCGGACTCGCGCCCGGGCTGCTGGATCGAGGAGCCGACTTTGGTGTCGGCTACCTGCTCGACACCGGAAGCGCCGGGCGCACGCACGGCGCCTATCTCGAGGCCGCCGGCGTCTGCGTGGCCGGCCCGATGGGCGACGGTTGGGGCCGGCTGAGCGCCCGGCTCCAGGGGCGCCTGCTGTTCGACCAGGACCAGCGGATCGGCCAGGGAATCGCCTTGCAGCTCACCGGCGAATACGGCGGCTTCGTCGAGGGCCCGTTCGATTCCACGGACGATGAGGGCGGGGCCTTCGGGTACTCGTTCGGCGAAGGTGGCGTCGGGTTCTACATCGAGGCAGCAGGCTTCCGGATGTCTGAGACAGCGGGCTGGTCGGCGACGACGGGGCTGCTGTTCCGGGTCCCCGCTTCGGTCGGCTTTGTCTGGACCTGGATACACAACCTCCTCTAGGCCCTCGGGCGATCTTGAAGGCAGCAGGCAGCGCCCGGTGCCAGGCGACGAAACGCGCCCACGCCCCTCCGCGCTGCGGCGGCGCCGCCGCTCTCCCGCCAGCCCGCCAGGTGTGATTCGCCTTGCAGGGTTGCGGCGCCCAGCGCATAACGGCTCGACTTCCCCAAGGTTCGAGAGGAGGCCTCACATGGCTTGGAAGGGCAGCTCTCCTGAATACGACGTACCGGATCCGGCCGAGGTCATCCGGATGGTGCGCACCCGCTACGGCAGCGCCTGGAGGAAGAAGGGCCTGTCCATCGGGCTGGCGGTCTTCGGCCTCTGGGCCGCGATAAGCGCCTACTACCAGGTCGAGCCCGACGAGGTCGGCGTCATCCGCCGCCTCGGTCGCTACGCGCGGGTCACCGAGCCCGGCCCGCACTTCAAGATTCCACTCATCGAGGCGGTGACCAAGGTGCCGGTGCAGCGGCAGATGAAGCTGGAGTTCGGCTTCCGCACGGCCGCCGCGGGCACGCGCACCTCGTACTCCTTCGGCAAGGACGAGCACCTGCGCGAGTCGCTGATGCTCACCGGCGACCTCAACGTCGCGGTCGTCGAGTGGATCGTTCAGTACAAAATCAAGGATCCGTACCAGTACCTGTTCAAGGTCCGAAACGTGAACGAGACCCTGGCGACGCTGTCCGAGGCCGCGATGCGCTACGTGGTGGGCGATCACTCGGTCAACGAGGTGCTCACGACCGGGCGCCAGAAGGTAGCCGACAAGGCGAAGGTGCTGCTGCAGCAGCTCGCCGACCGCTACGAGTGCGGCGTGGACATCCAGCAGGTGGTGCTCCAAGACGTCAACCCGCCCGACCCTGTGAAGCCGTCCTTCAACGAGGTGAACGAGGCCATCCAGGAGAAAGAGCGGGCGATCAACGAGGCGCAGGCCGAGATGAACAAGGAGCTGCCGCGCGCCCGCGGTGAGGCCGAGCAGCTCGTGCGCGCGGCCGAGGGTTACGCCATCGAGCGCGTCAACCGCGCCCGCGGCGAGGCCGAACGGTTCGTCGCCGTCTACCAGGAGTACCAGAAGGCCCCCGATATCACGCGCCGGCGCATGTACCTCGAGACCATGACCAAGCTGATGCCGCGGGTCGGCACCAAGGTGGTCGTCGACGACGCTGCGAAGGGCCTTACTCCCATCCTTCAGATGGACCGGGCGCCGATGAACGTCGGGCGCACCGCGGCGGTGGCGGGAGGTGACCGATGAGGACGATCAAGTTCGCGCTCCTGGCCGCGGCGAGCCTCGCGCTCAGCGGCTGCTTCGTCTACACGCTCGACGAGACCGAGCAGGCGGTCATCACGCGCTTCGGCGAGCCGGTGGGCAAGCCGGTCACCGAGCCCGGCCTGCACTTCAAGGTGCCGTTGGCCGACAAGGTCAACCGCTTCGAGAAGCGCTGGCTCGAGTGGAACGGCGACCCGAACCAGATTCCCACCAAGGACAAGAAGTACATCTGGGTCGACACCTTCGGCCGCTGGCGCATCTCCGATCCGCTGCGCTTCTTCCAGCGCATGCACGACGAGCGCACCGCGCAGTCGCGCCTCAACGACATCATCGACGGCGAGACCCGCAACGCCATCGCCAGCTACAACCTCATCGAGGCCGTCCGTTCGACCAACCGCGCCTTCGAGGACGAGGAGTACGTCGAGACCGAGCGCAGCGAGGAGCTCGGCAAGATCGAAATGGGGCGCGAGCACCTCACCCGGCAGGTCCTCGAACGCGCCAAGGCGGTCGTCTCCGAGTTCGGGGTCGAGCTGGTAGACGTGCAAATCAGGCGCATCAACTACGTGGACGAGGTCCAGGTGAAGGTCTTCGAGCGCATGATCTCCGAGCGCAAGCGCATCGCCGAGCGCTCGAGGTCCGAAGGCCTGGGCAAGGCCGCCGAGATCCGCGGCCAGAAGGAGCGCGAGCTCAAGTCGATCCAGTCCGAGGCCTATCGCCGCGCGCAGGAGGTTCGGGGCAAGGCCGACGCCGAGGCGACCAAGATCTACGCCGACGCCTTCGGCCGCGACGCCGAGTTCTACCAGTTCATGCAGACGCTCGACGCCTACCCCGCCGCGGTCGACGGCTCGACCTCGCTCTTCCTCGGGACCGATTCGGACTTCTTCCGCTACCTGAAGAGCGCCTCGAAGCGATGAACGGGCCCTCGGACGAGAGCTACTACGACGTCCTCGGCGTGCCGCGCACGGCGACGCAGGAGCAGATCCGCTTCTCGTACCGTGCGCTGGCCGCCCGCTATCATCCGGACAAGCACCAAGGAAATCCTCTTCAAGAGCTCGCGGCCGAGAAGCTCGCGCGCATCAACGAGGCCTACGAGGTGCTCTCCGATCCGCAGCGCAGGACAGCCTACGACGCCTCGCTCGACGCGGCGCGCTCGCGCGGCTGGCTCTGGGGGTTTGCGGGCTCGAAGCGCAGACGGCTGTCCCTCTCGACGGTCGTCATCGCCGCCGTCCTCGCCCTGGTGCTCTTCCGTCCGCTGCTTCGCTTGATCGGCGCGCTTGCGCGGGCGGTGAGCGGAACGCCTTTCGGCCTCGTGCTCTTCGCGGGCCTGCTCACGGGCGGCTTGTGGTGGTGGGCGAAGCGGCGGCGCCGCTTCCGGCCGCCTCGATGAGGAGCGGGGCCGAGCCTCGTCGAGCCCGAGACTCGCTCGGAGGCGGCTCGTCCCGCCGCCCAGGCGCCGCGCCCAGCCCGAAGAATCGCCCGAGCTATCGGGACGCTCTCGCCCGAGCAGACCGAGCAGAACCGCGCTCCGACTTTAGGCCGCGAGTCGCCGCGCCAGAGTCCTCGCGCCGGACCCGCGAGCGGAGCTGGCCAATAGCGGCCAACGGCAGACCGCACAGGCTTTGGCACCGATCACACACTCGGCGATCGGGTTTGACTTTGTTCGTCCGGCCCGTCTAGGGTGCCCGGGTTCGCTCCGAGAGGATCGATCGCCCGCTCGATCCTGAACGGGCCGAAACAGAAAGACCGGAACATGGCGACTGGTACCGTGAAGTGGTTCAACGACGCGAAGGGCTTTGGCTTCATCACGCAGGACAACGGTGGTCCCGACGTTTTCTGCCACCACACCGCAATCCAGGTTGAGGGCTTCCGCACCCTGGCCGAGGGGCAGCAGGTCGAGTTCGAGATCTCCAAGGGCCCCAAGGGCCTGCAGGCGGCGAACGTCCGCCCGATCTCCTGATCCTCTGACGGTTCTGCTGAGATGAGCCGGCCCCGGCCTCTACGAGAGGTCGGGGCTTGCTGTTTGCGGGGCGAGGCAGCGCGCCGTCGTGCCGGCGAACCGCGATCGCTCTGCAGCGAGCCGGCGCCAGCGGACGATGAAGCTCGGAGGACTGGCCGCGGCGCCTGAGTCGGCCTAGACGAGCGCAGACGGATTCGAGGACCGCGCCGCGTCGCGACTAAGCTTCCACTGCCTCAGCGCGACGAGGAGCAGCGCGAGGGCGGTCACCGGCAGGACGAACATGCCCATGACCTTGGTGAAGACCGGCAACGCCGCGTGCTTCGAGGCAGCGAGGATGAGGTAGGCCGTGTAGGCGACGTAGTAGCCGACGAACACCGCGCCCTCCCATCGTTCGATGCGCAGGCCGGTGAAGAAGATGGGCAGACAGGCGACGGCGACCGCGATCATCACTGGGATGTCGAAGCCGAGCGCCACCGGCGACACCGCGATTCCGTCGGGAGCGAACGTCGCGCTGAACCCGAGCACGGCGAGGATGTTGAAGATGTTGCTGCCGACGATGTTGCCCACGGCGATGTCCCGCTCGCCGCGGACGGCGGCGACGACCGAGGTCGCCAGCTCCGGCAGCGATGTGCCCACCGCCACGATGGTGAGGCCGATGATGAGCTCGCTGACGCCGAGAGAGCGCGCGATCGCCACCGCTCCGTCAACGAGCCAGTCCGACCCGACGACCAGCATCCCCAGGCCTGCGCCGATGAGGAGGAGATCGATGCTCCAGTGCCGCGGCTTGACGACCGGCGCTTCCTCCTTGGCGCCCTGAGACTGCGAGCGCCGTCCTGCGCGGACGAGAAGAACCGTATAGGAGACCGCGCCCACGGCGAGGATGAGGCCATCGATTCGCCCGACCGTCCCGTCCAGGCCGATTAGCAGCACCACCACCGAGAGCACAATCATCAACGGCACGTCCACGCGGACCAGCCGCTGCTGTACGACCAGCGGAGCGACCAGGGCCGACGCCCCGAGGATGAGCAGGATGTTGCAGATGTTGCTGCCGATCACATTGCCCAACGCGATGTCAGCCGTCCCCGACCATGCCGACGAGACGCTGACCGCGAGCTCGGGAGCGCTGGTGCCGTAGGCGACGACGGTGAGGCCGATGACGAGCGGCGAGATGCGCATGACCGAAGCGAGGTGGGAAGCGCCGCGCACAAGCACCTCAGCCCCGAGCAGAAGCAACCCGAACCCGAGGAGGAAGAGGACGAGGGTGAGCGTTTCCATCGGCAAGCAGCTCCTTGTTTCCAGGCGGACGGTGGCCGAACGTTGGCACAACGATTCGCCGGGAGACTATCAGCCCGCCCGGAAAACGCGTCGGAGCATCTGCAAGATAAGAGGCAAAGGGCACCGCCTGCGGCCTGAGCCCCGGAGAGCCCTCGCTTCGCCCGCCGTGCCGCACTTGCTTCGAACGCGCCTTGCGAGGCCCTCTTCGACAAGACAAACGGAGCCTCGGGTCAGGCGAAACCGGAAGAGCTAGCGCCTGGCGGCCCCGCGGCGGCGCCGAGCGTTGCTCGTGTTCTGATCAGACACGTTGCATTGCGAGCCGACGCGCGCCCAGCGCGCCGGTCGGCAGTAAACCAAGGGCGGCGGCATCAGCCAGCCCGCCAGTCCAAGGGCGAGCCGACTCTCGACTCTCGACCCTCGACTCTCGACCATCGCCTACACCGTCCGGTCGGCCGCCTCCATCAAGTACCTCTCGAGCAGCCTCAGGTCCTCTTCGGCCGACTCGATGTGCGCCGCGGGCGCCAGGCCGCGCAGCCGCTCGTCAACCCGTGCCTTGCGGTCGAGGATCTTCCAGAACGCCAGGCGCTGCTGCGCCACCAGGAGCAGGGCCTCGAGCTCGAAGACGCGGCTGAGCGGTGAGTAACCGATGAGGCGCCCGTTGAATTTGAGCCGGCCGGCCTTCTCGGCCAGCCACCCGCCCGCTTCGCCGAGCATGGTGCGCTTGACCTCGGCCTTGCGGGCAACCTCGCGCAACGTGTCGCGCTCGCTCTCCAGCTTGGTCACGAGCTGCTTCAGGAAGGCTCCGAGCTCGCCCTCCGAGTTCTCGGCGAGCGTCCGACGCGCCAGCTCGACCGCGGTCGTGGAGACGACCATGTGGTCGCGCAGGAAGATGGCGAAGTGCTTCTCTCGCGAGACTCCGCCCGCCACCCGCGTCAGGACGTTGGTGATCACGCTCGCCATGGCCGAATCCTCCCTTCGGGTAAGGTCGGCACCGGCGACGGCGCGATCAATCGAACCGGGCGCCCTCTCCTTCGCCCACGCCGCCCGCCTTTGCGACGGCCCCGCCGGCCATCGCCTCGCAAGGCTGCCCGCCCATTCCCCAAGCGACCCCGGGCTGCGGCTCACCGCGCGCGAATAGCCACGCAGGCCTCTTGGTTACGAGCGCTTCGAGATGCGCCGCCAGGCGATTGGCCGGGCGGGTTCGAGAGGGCCGCCTCCTCGGCCCCGCGACGAGGTACCTGAAGATGAGAATCCACTTGCTGCCTGCCCTCGCGCTGCCCTGCGCGGTGATCGCGCTCGGGGCCTGCGAGCCGGGAGCCGAGGGCTGGCCGGCGCCACCCGACGACCCCGCGGCCGACTATCAGCCCGGCCCCGCCCTGCAGCCGGACGATCCCGGGCCGGCCGACCTCACCTTCGAGATCGACGCGACCCGCGACGCCAAGGCGCTCTCGCCCTACATCTACGGCACCAACCAGCCGGACTGGACAGGCAAGTCCCGCTACCTGCCCTTCGCCCGCTCTGGCGGCAACCGATTCAGCGCCTTCAACTGGGAGAACAACGCCTCCAACGCCGGCACCGACTGGATGAACCAGAACGACGCCTACCTCGGCAGCTCCGACTCGCCGGGCGACTCGCCGCGCGCCTGGACCGAGGCTGCGCACGCCGCGGGCGCCTCGATGCTGATGACCGTCCCGATGTTAGGCCGCGTCGCGGCCGACAAGTCGCCCGAGGGTGACGTCAACCAGAGCCCCAACTATCTCGACACCCGCTTCCACGCCTCGGTGGCGCGCAAGGACGGCGCGTTCGCCTTCCCTCCCGACACCACCGATCGCGTCGTCTACCAGGACGAGTTCGTCGCCTGGCTCGAGAGCGAGTTCCCGTACGCGCGCACCGACCGTGCTCGGACCATCTTCTACTCGCTCGACAACGAGCCCGACCTTTGGGCGGGCACGCACCCGCGCGTCCACCCGGAGCCGGCGACCTACGACGAGCTGTCGCGCAAGTCGATAGAGCTCGCCTCCGCCATCAAGGACGTGGCGCCCGAAGCGCTCGTGTTCGGCCCGGCGAGCTACGGCTGGCACGGCTTCAAGACGCTGCAGGACGCGCCCGATGGCAACAGCCGCGACTTCCTCGACTTCTACCTCCAGGAGATGCGGCGGGCCGAGCAGACGCACGGGCGCCGGCTGCTCGACGTCCTCGACGTCCACTGGTACCCCGAGGCGACCGGCGGCGGCGTGCGCATCACCGGCCAGGAGGCGAGCCCGGAGGTCGCCGCGGCGCGCGTCCAGGCGCCGCGCTCGCTCTGGGATGCGAGCTACGTCGAGTCGAGCTGGATAACCGACTTCTCTACCCTCGGCCCCATCCGCCTGTTGCCGTGGCTGAAGGAGAAGATCGACGCCCACTACCCGGGCACCCGCCTCGCGGTCACCGAGTACAACTACGGCGGCGGCGGCCACATCTCCGGCGGCGTCGCCCAGGCCGACGTGCTCGGCATCTTCGGGCGCGAGGGCGTCTTCGCCGCCGCGCTGTGGGAGCTCGCCGAGGACCAGCGCTTCATCTACGCGGGCTTCGACATGTTCCGCAGCTATGACGGCAACGGCGCGGCCTTCGGCAACATCTCGGTCCGCGCAGAGACGCCCGACGTCGAGCGCACCTCCATCTACGCGAGCGCCGACACCACCAAGCCCGGCCGCATGGTGCTCGTGGCGATCAACAAATCGACCGAGCCGCTGACCGCCGGCTTCCGCGTCGCCGCGCCGGACGCGTATCGCCGCGCGGAAGTCTACCGGCTCACCGAGAGCACGCCCGCGCCGGTGCGCGACGCCGACGTCGAGATCGAGCGCACCAACGCCTTCAGCCTCTCCCTGCCGGCGATGAGCGTCTCGACCATCGTGCTCGAGCGCTGATCGCTCGGGCGGCTGCTCCGACCGCCGCCCTGCCGCGCTCCGCTGCGACATAGCCGACCTACCGCGGCCCTCGTGCTTCGCCGACAGGCGACCGAACAGCACGAGGGCCGCAGTGTTTTTCCCGGCAGGGGCGACGCTGCGCGCAAGCCCGGGGAGCCGAGCGCGGGCTCGGCCGACGCAAAGGTCGGCAGTCCGGCCGGGCCACACGAAGGTCGGCCCTCCGGCGGTCAACACGAAGGTCGGCAGTCCGGTGGGGCCGACACGAAGGTCGGCCCTCCGGCGGTCAACCCGAAGGTCGGCAGTCCGGTGGGGCCGACACGAAGGTCGGCCCTCCGGCGGTCAAGGCGAAGGCCGGCAGTCCGGCGGGGCCGACACGAAGGTCGGCCCTCCGGCGGTCAAGGCGAAGGCCGGCAGTCCGGCGGGGCCGACATGAAGGTCGGCCCTCCGGCGGTCAACGCGAAGGCCGGCAGTCCGGCCGGGCCACACGAAGGTCGGCCCTCCGGCGGTCAACACGAAGGTCGGCTGTCCGGTGGGGCCGACACGAAGGTCGGCCCTCCGGCGGTCAACACGAAGGTCGGCAGTCAGGCAAGGCGGACGATGGTCGGTGCGCCGGGCGGACACGAAGGCCCGCAGTCGGGCAAGGCCGGCAGTAGGTCGGCCTTCCGGCGCTCGACGCAAAGGTCGGCAGTCCGGCAACCGAAAGCCGGTCCTCCGCCGCGCCGACGCGAAGGACGCTCCTCAGGCGGCCGACACCAAGCTCGCCCCCCCGCACTCCAAACTCCCAACTCATAACTCACAACTCCCAACTCCCAACTCCCAAGACGGCCGCCCGAAGCCCTTGCGCATCCCAATTCGGGCCCCCATCGTCCCCGTGACTCCCCAAAAGGGCACGAAAGGAGGCCAAGGGCAGGTCGAAACCGAGGGCAAGGGAACAGGCACTCGGACAGGAAGGGATGGGCAGAGTCATGACTTCCGTGCTCGGCAGAGTCGCACCAGGCCGGATCTCCAAGCTGAACCTGCTCCTCGACCTCTCAGCGCTCGTGCTCGGCATCGGCGCGGCGACGCTGCTCTCGGGCGGCGCGCTGGCGCTCGGCTCCCCGCTGCTCTCGATGCTCGCCGCGGCCGTGGCGACCTGGGCCATCACCAGCACGGCGCTGCGCCACTACGACCTGTGGGCCTACCGCGAGGTGCTCGACGACGCCGCGCTCGTCACCGTGCTCTCGCTCGCTGTGGCGACCGTGCTCGCGGTGCTCGGCCTGGTCCTCCCCAGCGGCGCGGCCTTGCTGCAGGTCGGCTACTTCCTCGTCGTCTTCCTGCCGGTCGCGCTCGCGCTGCGCCTGCTGCTCGTGCGCAGGCTCTCGGCGCGCGAGGAGCGGCTCGACGAGGTGCTCATCGTCGGCACCGGGCCGCTCGCCCGCGCCACCGCCGACTACCTCGAGCGCGGCCGCGGCCGCCGCCGCGTCGCCGGGTTCATCGGCCTTCCTTTCGACAAGGTGCCCGACTCGCTGCGCGACCGGCTGCTCGGCGACAGCACCAATATCGACGAGCTGCTCGCCGCGCACCCGGTCAACGAGGTCTACATCGCCGGCAACCCGACGACCGACCGCGAGCCGATGCAGCGGGTGATCACCGCCTGCGAGACGCTCGGCATCCCGTTCGCCCTGCCGGTCTACGGCTTCCGCCTCAGCCGCGCCAAGCCGCTCGACCCCCGGGCGATCCGCGACGGCTACGTGCACTACGTCAACGTCGAGTCCAAGCCCTCGCAGATGGCGCTCAAGCGCCTGTTCGACATCGTGGTCTCGGCGGCCGCCATCTGGTGCCTGCTGCCGCTGTTCGCGCTCGTCGCGCTGCTCATCAAGCTCACCTCGAAGGGCCCGGTGCTCTTTAAGCAGGTGCGCATCGGCCGCCACGGCCGGCCGTTCCACATGCTCAAGTTCCGCTCGATGGTCGCCGACGCCGAGGCGCTGCGCGCGCGGCTCGCGGCCCACAACGAGCAGAGCGGGCCGGTCTTCAAGATGTCGCGCGACCCGCGCATCACCCCGCTCGGCCGCGTGCTGCGCAAGTTCTCCATCGACGAGCTGCCGCAGCTCATCAACGTGCTGCGCGGCGAGATGAGCATCGTCGGCCCGCGCCCGCCGCTGCCCGCCGAGGTCGCCGCCTACAAGAGCTGGCAGCGCAGGCGCCTGTCGGTCAGCCCGGGCCTCACCTGCATCTGGCAGGTCAGCGGCCGCAACCAGATTCCGTTCGAGGACTGGATGTACCTCGACATGCGCTACATCGATCACTGGAGCTTCAGGAAGGACCTGAACCTCATCCTGAAGACCTTCCCGGTCGTGTTCACGGGGCGAGGCGCCAAATGAGCACCAAGGACCTCGTCGTACGTCCGCCGGCCGGGCTGCCGGCCCGCGCCCCCGTGAACCAGGCCGGCAACCGCGCCGCGGCCGAGGGCGCGGCCGCAGGCTCGAGCGCGAGCGACGCGCTGCTCGCGGTGCGCAACGCCTTCAAGCTCACCGGCTCGCTGCTGGCGACCTGGGGCATCGCGCTCGTCGTGCGCATCCTGCTGCCGCGCCTGCTCGGCCCCGAGCAGTACGGCCCGCTCAACTTCGCCGACGCCTTCGCCACGCTCTTCTTCGTCTCGCTGGGCCTGGGCGTAGACACCTACATCCGCAAGGAGATCCCGGTGCGCCCCGCGCACGCGAGCGACTTCTTCGGCGGCGTGCTGGTGCTGCGGCTGGCGATGGCCGGGCTGGTCGTGCTCGCCATGTCGGCAGTGATGGGGCTGACCGGGCGCCCGCCCGCGGTGCGCCAGATCGTCTACATCTTCGCGGGCTGGCAGTTCCTCTTCACGCTCAACAACAGCCTCGCCGCGCTCTTGCAGGCCAAGGGCAACGTAGACGGGCTGTCGGTGATGAACATCGCCTCCAAGCTGATGTGGGGCGCGGGCATCCTCGCCGCGCTGCTTCTCCGCAGCGGGCTCGCCGTCATCGCGAGCTGCTACGTCGCCGCCGAGGCGGTCAAGGCGCTCGCGCTCGGGCTGCTCGCGCGCAAGCACCTCGGGCTGAAGCTGCGGCCGCGGCTGGCGCCGGCGCTGTCGGTCATCGCCGCGAGCCTGCCGTTCTACCTGCACACCGTCTCGCAGACCGCCTACGCCCGGCTCGACGTGAGCCTGCTCTCCATCCTGAGCAACAACGACCGCGAGGTCGGCTGGTATGGCGCAGCCTCGAACCTCGCCGGGCTGACGCTGCTCGTCACCCCGCTCATCAGTTGGGTGCTGCTGCCGCACTTCGCGCGCGCCGCGGCCCGCTCGCAGGCCGAGCTCGACCACGCGATTCGCCGCTCGATCGAGCTGGTGCTCTCGGTCGCCATCCCCACTTCGCTGCTGATGGCCCTGGGCGCCGACGTCTGGATCGCGCTGATGTTCGGCCCGGAGTACGCGCCGGCCGCGCTCGACCTGAGCATCCTCGCGCCGGTCTTCATCCTCACCTACGTGGCGACCATCACCGCCTCCTCGCTGGTACTGCTCGGGCGCGGCTGGACGCTCACGCTCATCTCCATCGTCGGGCTGATCGTCAGCGTCTGCCTCAACCTGCTGCTCATTCCGCTCGGCCTGAAGCACCTCGGCCCGGCCGGCGGCGGGGCGGGCTGCGCGGCCTCGCTCATCCTGACCGAGGCCACGGTCACCGGGCTGATGCTCTGGACCATCCGCGGCCGCGCCTTCGACCGGCGAAGCCTGGCGATGCTCGGGAAGACGGCCGGGGTCTGCGCGGTCGTGGTCCTCGTGGACCGCGTATTCGGCGACCTAGGCGCGATGCGGGTCGCCATCGACGCGGCGGTCTACTTCGGCCTGGCGATCGCCGTCGGCGCGCTCAGGCTCGGCGAGATGTATCGGTTCGCGCGCAGCGCGTTCCGTCGGCGCGCGAGCGCGCCGGCCTGAGGAGAGCTACGGGCGACGCGCCCACTTCGGCGCTCCGCCTCGCGCGCGCGGGCGCTCAGCTCACGGGAAGACCAACGAGCTCGGCGTCTGTATCGACGATCGACGCGGCCTCGAGCGCGCCGGCTGCCGGCACGCGGCTCGAGGCCACGCACACTTGCTGCTCATGCCCGCTGCGTTCTCGAGTGCCGGCATCACCTCCTCCCGCTCGCCCGAAATCCCCGGCGGCGCGGCGCATACGGTTGCAACTCGGGAGCGGCGCTATCACCAGCGAACCAACCGCAAACAGACCAGAGGTGTGGATGCGCTCCAGCCAGTCAGTCGCGGGCGCAGTCGTCATCCTCCTGCTCCTCGCGGACCCCGCGAGCGCCACTGACGGGAAGCCCGAGAGCCCCTGGGCAGGCACCGCGCTCACCTACAAGCCCGGGCTTGCTGCCGCCTCCGAGGTCTCGTCGAAGGAGCAAGAGTGGTCGGTCTACGCCGCCCACGTCCTCTCGCTACAGCCGCGCTGGACACCTCTTGAGCTGCTTCGAGTCGCGGCGCGCCTCGACCTGGATCAGGGGATGCGGGACTTCGGGGATCTCGAGCGATTCGACTGGACTTGGTCGGACCTGAGCCTCGACGTGGGCACCGGCGACCGCGTCACCGAGCTGTTCAGCGGGCTTCGGATCACCGGCGGCGTCCGCGTGAACCTGCCTCTCTCCGAGGCCTCGCGAAGGCGCTCGATGCGCCTCTCGGCGGGCCCGAGCGCAGAGCTCTCGCGAACCTTCCCGGTGCTCGACGGCCTGACCCTCGCCTACCGCGGCCGCTGGACCTATCAGTTCAACCGTTGGAAGCAAGCGAGCGACGGCCGATTCTTGCCGCCGCCTCAGGTGGGCTGCGGCGACCCACACGATCCCGGTTGCCAACCCTTCGTGGAGAGCGGCGCCCGCAACACGCAGCACGTCCTCCAGCACGGACCGAGCCTCTTCCTGGCCTTTTCGGACGCGTTGTCCCTATCGCTCGCCCTCGGCTTTCAGACTCAGTGGCTCGAACCCTACGGCGCGACCACAGTCACCGATGGCACAGGCCAGCCGGTCGAGGTGGAAGCTGGCCCAAGCGCCTCGGTCCTCCGCTCGCGGTGGCTCGCGGGCGAGCTCCAGACCCGGGAGGCTGATCCTGTCAGCATCGCCCTCGGGGTCTGTCTGTGGGACCGCGACGTCCAGCTCGGCACGAAGAAGGTCGTGGAGCGCTATGCCGACGTCTACCTGAGCCTCTCGCTCGACATCGACTCGGCCGTGAGAGGCCTTTAGCCATGGCCCCCGCGGCTTGTGCCCGCGGCGCTGCAGGCGTATGAGCCTTTTCGCTTGTTCGAGACGACGGATTCGCGGCGCCATCTCCCGCCGCGGCTCCGACCATTCCAGCGCGTGCCGGGTCTCGAGGCACAGGGGAAGGGCTTCATGAATCGAAAGCTCTGTGCAGTCGCGGCCGCGGTGTTCGCGTGCGTGATGACCGGGTGCTCGTCCCCGGATGACGAGGGAACGACTCCGGACGCCAGCGGAACGACGGAGGCTCCGTTCGCGCTCCTGCACGCGAAGGTCGAGATCCCCGCGGGCAGCACCTACAACATCCCGGACAACAAGCCTGCGGCGAGCAGCAACGTCGCGCTCTTCAGCGAGCAGAAAGACCTCTTCACCATCCGCAACGACAGCGGGGCGGAGCTGACCATCAAGTCGATCACGCTCACGCTCGCCGACGGCACCGAGGCCGAAGAGCTCACCCTGCGAGACGCCGAGTCGATGAGCTCCCCGCCGCTCGAGAACACGAGCCGCACGCTCGCGCCGGAGGCGACCTTCGACTTCTACGTCCGCTTCTACTCTGTCTTCTCCGGCGAGCGCGGCGCCACCCTCTCCATCGACTACGAGGGCGCGAGCAGCGGCACGTTCAACCTGAAGCTCACCGGCACGGGCCGGCCCAGCGACAACGCCCACCCGTTCTCCGGCGCCACCCTCAAGGCCCACAAGCTCTTCGGCAGCACCGGCACCGACGAGCAGGTCACCGGCATGGTCGCCGACGCCGCCGGCAACGCGTACTTCCTGCTGCAGACCAAGGAGGTCCCCGGCTACGACGGCTACTACTACGACCTCGTCGTCGGGAAGATCGGCGCCGACGGCGCGCTCGGCTGGGCGAAGATCTTCAGCCGCAGCACGGCCTGGGAGTGGAGCGCCGATCCCGGGCAGAACGACGAGACCGGCGGCAGCCCCAACGCCATCGTCCTCGACGGCGACCACCTGTACGTCGCGGGGTCGGCCAGCGCCGGCAACACCACCAACAACAACGCCGCCCTGGTCCTGAAGATCGCGACCGCCGACGGCAGCCTGGTCTGGAGCAAGCTGTGGCGGCCCGAGTGGCCGAGCGGCTCGCCGCTGGACCGGATGAGCGCCACCGGCTACGCGGTCGCGGTCGGCGGCGAGCGGGTCTTCGTCACCGGCACCTGCGGCGACGGCGGCGCGCACGGCACGCTTGGCTCCAACTCCTCGGTCTTCGTCCTCGGGCTCGAAAAGAGCGACGGCAGCCTCGGGTTCGCCCAGGCCGTAGACGTCGCCGCGGGCTACAACGCTCGCGGCTACGCGGTGGTCGCCGACTCGGCGGGCGCCAACGTCTGGGTCGGCGGCCTGACCAACGCGAGCGGCCTGCTGCTCAAACTGACCGGCACCGACGGCGCGACCCCGACGGTCGCCTGGGCCAGGCGGCTCGACATGGGCACCGGCTCGAACGTCTACGGCCTTGCCTTCGACGGCTCGGACCTGTTCCTCGCCCTCGATCGCCGTGGCGCCTCGACCTACTTCAGCGTCGCTAGGAGAGTGTCGGGAAAAAGCGCAGCACGCGCCTGGACGCCGAGTGTCCGATGGTTAGCTTGGCGTGTGCCATGGCACGGACATTTCGACCCTACACGTTGGACCAGCGACTGCTTCTCCCGCC
>JBMNNX010000443.1:0-3694 GCA_050942745.1 Myxococcales bacterium | reverse complement strand
CGGCTGAGCCCCTCATCGACCTGGCCGTCGCAGTCGTTGTCGAGCCCGTCGCACAGCTCGGTCGCCGGAAGGATCTGGCCGACGCAAGGTCGCCAGGCGCCGAGGTCGCAGACTTGCGAGCCGCGCGCGCACAGGCCGACGCCCTCGGTGCCCGGAGGCCCGTCGTAGCAGCTCTGCAGGAGGTCTTCGTCGGCCCGGCCGTCGCAGTCGTTGTCCTGGCCGTCGCACTCCTCGTCGGTCGGATGCACCTCGCCGACGCAGTCGCTCCAGGTGCCGGCGACGCAGGTCTGCACGCCGGGCGCGCACGCGGCGACCCCTTCGGTGCCTTCGGGTCCGGTGTAGCAGGCGCGGGTGAGCCCTTCGTCGAGCTGGCCGTCGCAGTCGTTGTCGATCCCGTCGCACGCCTCCGCCGAGGGCAGCGTCTGACCGGTGCAGGGCTGCCACGCGCCGTCCGAGCACGTCTGCCGGCCGGCATGGCAGGCGCCGATTCCCTCGGTTCCCTCCGGGCCCGTGTAACAAGAGCGCTCGCCGCTCGAGCCGATTGCAGGATCTGCGTCGTCACAGTCCGCGCCGGCGCATCCGAGCCCTTCGCCGAAGCCGTCGCCGTCCGCGTCCTCGCAGGGCGCGAGCTTCGCGTGGGTGTCGGTGACGCCTTCTGCCCGAGGCCTTTTGACGAGGATGAGCTCGTCTTCGCAGCTACAGCCGCCCAAGGCGAGCGCCACTGCCCAGATCGCCAGCACTCGCCACGCAGTCCCTCTTCCGCTCGGCACCATGCGCCCTCCCCGTCGCCCGCACTCCGCTCCCGACGCTCGGGAGCCATGCAAGGAGTTGTGCAGGCGCTTGGGCGGTCGCTAGTCAGGCACCCACGATGGCTGGGGATCTCCGGGCGTGGGAGAAGGTCTCGGACCCGATGAGAAGAAAGAAATGCCAAGCCGGGGAAGCGCGGGTGCACGAGGATGGCGCGCGATTCCCACACGCCGTCGGGGACTGTCGCGCTCGCCGCGGATCGCGTGGTTCCGCGACGGGCGCCCCGTGCGCCGCTACCGACCTCGGACGCGCGCGTTTGCCATGCCGTCCTGCCGGGCTGGGACGAGCGCAGTGCCACGCGCCCGTGCCGACCTCAGTAGATGGCGAGCAGCCTCGCCGAATACTTCAACCGCTTGCTGCCAAGCTCGATGACGGTCTCCTTGAGCGGGACGACGTCGAGCAGCGCGATGCGGTAGGCCTTCTTCGCAGCGCGGACCACTTCGGAGGAGGGCAGCTCCTCGCCTTCGAACTGCCAGAGCGAGAGCGCGCCCGGGCCGAGCGCGCCGGCATCGGGCGCAGCGGGCGCCGATTCGAGGCCGCGCACGACTGAGCCGAGCGCGCGCGCATCGAAGTCCCTCGCGCCCGAGGACGCGAGCAGCTTCAGGTCTACGAGCCTGCCGTCCGAGCCCTGGCGCACCTCGACGAGCGCGACGTAGCCATCGGCGCGGCCGACCGCGGCGCGCGCCTGCTGCTTGATCTGCTCCCAGACCGTGTCGCGGCTCGCTGCGGAGGGCGGGACGCGCCGCGCCGCGTGCTGCGCGCGCACCTCCTCAAGCCAGCCCGCGATGGCCTTCTGGATCCAGGTGCGCTCTGCCGGGTCGAAGCCGCGCGACGAGACCGCAGCCTCCTCGAAGGCGCGCCCGAGCGCGCTGACCGCGCCATCGTTGCCGAGAGTCGCGAGTCGGTGGGCGCGCTGGGCTTCGGCGAGCATGCCGTCTACGCGCTTTTCGATCTCTTCGGCCTCCTGCCTGCGCGCCTTGGCGGACGAAGGGGCGGGGATGCCGGGGCCGGGGGCTCCCGAGGCTGCGTCGCCGCCCGCCTCGCCGAAGACGATGTTGCCGAGCGTGCTGCCGCGCGGGCCCTCCAGCGCGGCGCGCCGCGGGACATCGGATCCGGCGGCGGGGGAAAGGCCGCTCGGCGCGCTCGCCTCGGGCGCCGGCTCGGCCGCAGCGACGCTGGGAGCCGAAGGCGCGGGCGCAAGCTTCTCCTGCTGTCGGTCGATCGGGCGGGAGCGCTTCTTCGGCGGGCGATCGGTCGAGGCGGTGGCCGGTCGTTGGGACGGCCGCGTCTCGGGCGTCGGCGGCGCGGCGGCGGGCGGCGGAGCGGGTGGCTGCCCCACGAGCTCGATGTCGACGGCGCGCTGAGCCTTGGGCTGCGGCGAGGGCGCAGGCCGAGACGCGAGGAACGCGAGCAGCACGCCGTGGGCGAGGAGCGAAGCGAGAAGGGCCGCTGCTATAGGGTTCCGGCGGAGCCGAGAGGCTCGCCGTCGAAGCCAGGTGCGTGTCGAGTTCCTCGTTCGCATCGCAGGCGCTGAAGCTAACTCGGGTCCGCGCGGCGTGGCGAATGCGGTCGAGCGGGGAGGGGTTCGCTCCCGGCCGGCTCGCGGGCGTCGCCCGATCGATGAGGCTCCATTGCGCTCGAGCGGCCCGGCCGCCGATCGCGACTGGGCGCTCTCCCGACTTTCATTCCGGTGATCGGAGGCCAGCTCGCACGGCCGGTCTTTCAAGCGATCCGCGTGCTCGCGTCGTCAGTTCGAGGAGGTGGTTTCCGGCGCGGTCGTCCGAGTGAGGCGCCGCAACGGTTGGCCGGGCGGTTCGCGGGAGCGCGACGCGGCTCAGACTTGAACTCCAGGCGTCGCAGATCGCCTCGACGAGACCGGGGTGACGGGCGGACGACGCGCGATGGTGGCGGAGCGGGCGACTACTCTATTCGGGCAGAAAGAGGGCCGATTCGAGGCTCAGGAGCCCAGGCCCATCAACGCACGCTTGAGCATCTGTAGCCCGATGAGCAGCAGCATCGGCGAGAAGTCCATGCCGCCCACGCTCGGCAGAATCTGCCGCAGAGGGTTGAGGAGCGGCGCGGTCAGCTTGTGCGAATAGCACGCCACGGGGTGATCGGGCGGAAGCTGCATCCACGAGGTGATGACCGACACGAAGATGATTAGCGAGTAGGCGTCGATGATGAGCGCCAGCATTGCGTCTCCCGAGAAGGCTCAAAGCTTGTCGTGCCGGCTGGCCGGAGCAAGACCCTGGGGACGAGCGCTCGCGGTTGCACACCCGGTCGTCGGTGGCGTGGAGAGGAGTCGAAACGCTCCTTGGTTTCGGGCGCGCCCCTCGGCTTGGGGCGAGGCCGATGCCCGCTCAGCCTGAGCGTAGCTGCTGACGCTGCGTCGGCAGCGCAGCCGAAGGCCCCGGTCGATTCGGTTGCGGTCCCTCGACTTCGCCTCCCGCGTTCCGCGGGAGGCTACGCTCCTAACCAACTGCCCATCGACGCGTGGTCATACCCGGCTACGGAACCGGCGAGGAACCCGGGGCGGCCACGACAGGCCCTCGACCTCGGCCTCGCAAGCTCGGCCTATGCTCGGGCTGACCGGTGTTGGTTCACGGCCGCAACCGGCCCAGGCACCGGTACCAAGCTCCTAACTAACAGCTCCCCCGCGCCTCCCCGATTGAGCGCGCGCGAGCCCCGACGAAGCCCCCTCCCCGCCCCGGCTTGCCATTCATCGCATTTTCCCGGACGCGCGCAGCGCTTCAATGATTTGCGGCATCTAGGACTCGTTCGAGTCCTCGGGCAATTACGGTCGTGCCGGGCATTTTGGTGGACGCACCTGTGGCTGTAAACCCACCAAGGTCGCCGAGCCACCGGACCGCGCGCGCGAGAGTTAATT
>JBMNNX010000003.1:0-75239 GCA_050942745.1 Myxococcales bacterium | reverse complement strand
AGCTCGCTGACACGATAGAGCAAGAAGCAAGGAACCCATCGAGAGATAGGGAGGACTCCCTTGCTCGCCTGTCCGCCTATCTCGAGCCAACCTGTGCTGCCGTCTAAAGATCCTCCCCATGCATGGCCATGCGCCCGTCGACGTACCGCCGAGAGGACACGGCGCTCGTGGGCAGGGACGCACAGCAGTTCATTGGCATGTGCCCCCCACTGGAGCAGCCGGACGAGCCTGGGAACCCGCTCTGCAGACGGAGCTTGTGCTCGATTTCAGGCCGGGCGCATTGCCATGCGTCCCTACCAGCTCGCGAGCCATCGCTTGGGCGCCGGGCGAAAGCCCGGCTGGCGGCCCTTGCAATGTCGCCGACGGAAGGCCGGGTGTCGTCTGGACGGCCTTTGACAGCCTCTTCAGGCCGACCGGATCATCGGCGCATGGCCGACCTGGACAAGCTGCTCGAAGAGTCCTCGCGCACCTTCGCGCTCACCATCCCGTTGCTTCCGGAGCCGACGCGCCGCGAGGTGACCGTCGCCTATCTGCTGCTGCGCATCGCCGACACGCTCGAGGACGCCGAGGGCTGGAGCGGCGAGCACAAGCGCGACGAGCTGCTGCGGTTCGGCGCGCTGCTGCGGCACCGCAGCCGCGAAGGCATCGAGGCGATGCTGCGGCGCCTCGACGCCGAGCCGCCGACACGCCACCCGGGCTATCTCGACCTGCTGCGCGAGACGCCCGCCGTCTTCGCCGAGCTCGACGCCCTCTGTGAAGCGCAGCGCGAGCAGGTCGTTCGCTTCACGCTCGAGACGGTCGAGGGGATGGCCGAGGTCGTCGCCTCCGATGAAGAGGGCCGGCTGGCGCTACGCACCCTCGAGGACTTGCGGCGCTACTGCTACGTCGTCGCCGGCCTCGTCGGCGAGATGCTCACCGAGCTGATGCTGCTCGACGCGCCGATCCTCGCGCCGGCCGCCCCGTCGCTGCGCCAGTCTGCGCGGGTGTTCGGCGAAGGGCTGCAGCTCACCAACATCCTCAAGGACAGCGAGGCCGACGCTGGCGAGGGCAGGGTCTTCCTGCCGCCCGACGTGCCGCGCAACGAGGTCTTTGAGCTCGCGCGCGCCGACCTGGTGGAGGCGGCCCGGTACGTCGCCACGCTCCAGCGGGCGAAGGCGCCCGAAGGCTTTCTCGCGTTCACCGCGCTGCCGGTGAAGCTCGCCTTCGCGACTCTCGACGCGGTCGAGCGGCTCGGCCCGGGCTCGAAGATCGGCCGGGCGCAGGTCGCCAGGGCGATGGTCGATCTTCAGGGTGCGCTCGCCCGCGCGGAGCCGCTCGTCCCCGAGGCCGGCCTCCCGCCGGTAGCCTGAGCTTCGCGCGCCCGGCGCGTGAACCATCCGCACGCCCGTGTTAACGATGGGGCCTCGCGCGCCAGGTCAGGCGCCGATGCAAGGAGGCGACATGAGCTGCGGAAACCATGGGCACCGATGCTGCTGCGATCACCACTCTCACGACACCGAGGCCTGCCAGAGCGACGGAGGCTGGATGAGCTTCATGTTCAACCGGCGCTTCCAGACCAAGGCCGAGCAGATCGCCGAGCTCGAGGCCTACCTCGAGGAGCTGCAGGCCGAGGTCCAGGCGGTCGAGGAGCGGCTCGAGGACTTGAAGAAGTAGCCGGCGCGCGCTTGAGATGTGGGCGGGGCGCGATGGCGACGCGCCCGCCCGCCTACAGGCAGTAGCTCGCGCACAAGGCCTGGCCGCTCTCGGGCCAGTCCATGATGTCGCCCTCGGCGCAGCCGTTTGGGCAGGTCGTGGCGCAGCGGTACTCGACGATCTGCTCGGGCGGCGGCCCGCAGAAGACGTGCTCGTGCCAGAGCACCTTGAGCTGGCCGGCCTCGCACGTCGCCATGAACCCGCACTGGAAGTGCGTGACCTCGCAGCAGTCCTCGGGGTGCTGCGGGGGCGAGCACTCTCCGGCGTCGCCCGCGTAGCGGCACTTGCCCGTCGCCGGGTTGAGCTCGAAGCCCGTGTTGCAGGCACAGGTGCCGTCGGCCTGGCAGGTGCCCTCGAGCGAGGAGACCGCGGGGTCGTCGTTGCAGGTGTGGTCGTGGCCGAAGACGCACGCGCTCCCTCCGTCCGCGCCGCCGTCGATGCCGCCGTCGATGCCGCCGTCGGGCGCCGGCGCGCAGTAGTCGGCGACGAAGGACTGGCCGGTCGATGGCCAGTCTTGGATCTGCCCTTCGGCGCAGCCCCAGGGGCAGGCCGTCTCGCACGACAGCTCGAAGATCTCCTCCTTCGCCGAGTCGCACAGCACGTGCTCGTGCCACTCGGCTTTGAGGACGCCGGCCTCGCAGCGCCCTGAGAACCCGCACTGGAATCGCGGCACCTCGCTGCAGTCGTCGGGGTAGACCGGGCGCTCGCACGGGAGCTGGGCGCCGGCGTCGGCGGGCTCGGTTTCGATTCCGTAGCAAGCGAGAGTCAAGAGCGCGGCGGCGAATGGCGCGAACGTCTTCGGCATCGGTCGCCTCCCTTGCGCGGAGAGACCGCGCGGTGAGTCGAGCGCCCTCGGCCCGGGAGCTCGGGTGTTGAGGGCATCTTCGCTCCCGGCGTGCATCGGCGCCAGGCGCTGGAGGCGACGCATCGCGTGGGGGGCTCTCGACAAGGGGCTGCGAGTTGGCGCACATGACATGCGTCTGAGCCCCCAAGGAGACGAACAATGAAGCTTTCGTGTGTGCTGATTACGGCGGTGGCAGTGCTGGCGGTGGCTTGTAGCGAGTCCGAGACCGCCAAGGACACACCGGACGCCGGAGGCCCGGCGGCCGAGGTCCTCGCTTTCGGCGAGCAGGTGGCAGAGGCCTGGGCCAAGAAGGAGGCCGAGTGCGAGAAGGCCGACCTCGAGCTCGCGACGGCCTACTGGACGGCCTACTACGAGAACCAGGCGAACAAGGCGGGTCCGGGTGGCCTGCTCTTCGACTCGGTCGCTGCCGGCAAGTGCATCGACGCCGTCAAGTCGCTCCCCTGTCACGAGCTACTCGACTGCACGCTGCGCAACTCGCTTCCGCCCGAGTGTGTTGAGGTCTTCTATGGCACCGCGAAGGTCGGCGAGGCCTGCAACCCGGGCTGCGAGCGGGGCGCTGCCTGCCGGATCAGCATGTCGAGCGAGCCCTGGTGCTCGCGTTGTGTGACGCGGCTGCGCGAAGGCGATGCTTGTGTCGAAGGGGCGCACGACGCCGTGTGCAGCGAGGGCCTGACTTGCCTCGAGGGCAAGTGCTCGCGTCGGCGCATGGTCTCGCAGAACGACCCCTGTGACCCTTTCACGACCGTCTGCGAGGGCGGCAGCTACTGCGCGGACAGCGGCAAGTGCGAGGCGCGCAAGACCTCCGGTTCGTGCTCCTGGTGGGACGAGTGCGCGCCCGGCTACGGCTGCGTCAACGGGTCGTGCCAGAAGTGGAAGGCGCGGGGCGAGGCGTGCGAGTCGCCGGATGAGTGCGAGCTCCACGCCGCCTGCAGCGAGAACGACGGGTGCGAGCTCCCAGACGTCTTCCTCTTCCTCAAGACCGGGGTTGGCCTGGGGCAGTCGTGCGCCGAGGACCCATGCATGAGCGGCCTGAGATGCAACGAGCAGAGCACGACCTGCGAGCTGCGCCCGCTGTGCGCTGAGTAGGAGCGTCGCGTCTGCCGATCGATCCGCCTCCGAAGCGCTCCGCCCCTCGCGCGAGCGCTCCGGCGCGCCCTGGGTTGCGGCCCGGCACCCTCGTCAGTCCTGCCTCCCGACGAGAGCCCAGACGATGCAGTGGTCCGAGGGGAACGGCTCTGCCGCGCTCACGACGCCTTGCGAGAGGACCCGCCACGGCTGGTCGGGACCCGGACGCGAGACGAGGATGTGGTCAATCCTCTCGCCGGCCTCGCCCGCGCAGCCGCGGCCGTAGGGCGCCCACGACATCGGCGGCGACTCCTCACCGTCTTGAGCCGCGACGAGGCCGGCGCGCTCGATGATGCGCTCGACCGGCGCCTCGTCGAGCTGCGCGTTGAAGTCGCCGAGCACGACGACGAGCTCGCCGGGCCGCCGCTCGCCCAGCGTGGCGCAGACCGCGTCGGCCTGCGGCAGCGTGATCGAGGAATCGCGCGTCGAGGCCTGGTGCAGGTTGACCAGCCGCAGCGTCACTTCGGGCGCGCGCACTGTCGCGGCCATCAAGCCTTTACGGCGAAAGGCGCGGTTGATCTCGTAGACCTTTCCCTCGGCCTTCTCGATGGGCCAGCGCGACAGCAGATAGAGCCCGTTCTCCCGGAGCGGCCCGCGCCGCTCGAGCATGAAGTAGGCCTGGTACGGATACGGCAGGCTCGCGAGCATCGGCTTGGCGTCGCGCCCGGCGAACCAGCCTTCGGAGACCTCTTGGAGGGCGACGACGTCTGCGTCGAGCGCGAGCAGCTCCTCGCGAGCGCGCGCGAGGCGCACCTCTCGATCCCAAGGGCGGTTGTAGAGGTTGAAGGTGGCGAGCTTGATGGCGCCGGAAGCGCGCGGCGGCGAAGCGGGGCCCTCGACGAGCACGACCCGCTCGCCGAGAGAGGCGCACCCGCCGGCGGCCAGCCACACGGCCATGGTCGGCGCGGCGATTGGGCCGAGACGGGCTGCGCTCATGGCATCGACGAGTAGTCGAGGCTCTCGTTCGCGTCGGCCTTCGCCCGCAGCATCCCGCGCTCGGCGATGCGCTTGGCGAAGATGGGGAACAGCTCGAGGAAGGTGTCCGAGCGGATGGCCGGCGGCAGATCCCGCGCCTCGGTAAGCACGACGCCGTTCGTGTCGAGGCGGTGCATTCCCCCGTGGAAGCTCGCGATGGCGATGGAGTTGCCTCCTCCCGGTACCTCGAAGCCGACCGAGGCGTACGGATGGCGAAACGAGACGAGGACCTGCGCCGCGTGCTCGAGCCCGATCGGTTCGAGCGCCGTCCGGGTGCGGTAGAGCAGGTCAGGGAAGTCGGAGTAGCGGGTGCGTTCGAAGAGCTCCTGATCGGTGAATGCGGCGATTCGGTTTCCCGAGCCCATCCAGCCGAGGCCGAGCGGATCGAGCTTGCCGCTGAGGTCCACGAAGTAGCTGTCGGTCTGCGCGTCGTGGCCAAACCACAGCGCCAGCTCGCCGTCGCGCCAGATGCCGTACCAGGGCTCGGCGCGGCCCTCGGGCGCGGGCAGCTTGGCGATCGCCAGGTCAGTGAACCGAGCGCCGGAGACGCGCCGGGCAATCTCGGGGGCCTGCTCCTGCACCGTGTGGAGCGCGACGTAGGTGACGCGGGCGTGGACGATGGGGACCGCCGCAAGCGGCCCGTCGGCGTCGCGGCCAGCGAGGCTTTCGACCGCCTCGATGCCCATCCGCGGCAGCTCGTCGTGGAAGCGAATCATCTTGTCGTCGGGCGAGGGGATGAAGTTGTGGCCGTGATCCGAGACGAGGGTGAAGAGCCAGGTGCGCTCGGGGTGGGCAGCCTTGAAGGCCTCGATGCGCCGGTCGAGCACCAGCACCGCCTCGAGGTAGTCCCCGTAGGGATCCATGTGCCCGATGGCGTCGATCTCGTTGATGAAGGCGAGGAAGGCCTCGGTGCTGCGGGTCTGGGCCCGGCCATCGAGCAGGGTGAAGACGTTGTCGAGGGTGGTGCCCAGGCTGTAGCGTGGCGACCCGTAGTTGTAGAGCGCGTTGGTCAGGCCGTTGGCGCTGAAGTCAAAGGCCTGGTAGCAGGGCCGAGTGCCGAAGGGCACCGCGTGCAGCAGCAGGCCCGAATACCCGCCGTTGACCACCTGGTGCTCGATCGGATCGTAGTACTGCAGCTCGTACGACTCGATGGGCGCGGTGTGCAGGATGCGCGTCCAGGAGATGTCCGAGGAGCCGGGAAAGCCCGTCACGTGGCGCGCCAGCTTGAAGCCGGGGAAGGCGCCGCGGCTCTGCGCGTCGACCACGGCGGAGTAGGCGAGGCTATCGACCGCGAGCATCACGTGGACGACGGGGTTCGCGGCCGGGTCGCCCTCGATCGGCACGCTGTTGGTCAGCGCGTAGTAGTCCCAATCGCAGGCAGCGAGCGCGAGCAGCGCTGCTGCGGCCAGCGCGCGGCGCCGTGCGACTGAGCTCTTCCTCTTCCGGTCACCCCGAGCGTAGGGGCGACCGGAGGTCGCCCCGGAGTCGAGGGGCCTGCCCGAAATCGAGGAGCCCTTCGACTCCGCTCCCGCCGCCAGCGCGTCGGGAGCTACGCTCAGGGCGAACGGTGGCCGCGCTTCCGGAATCGAGGAGCCCTTCGACTCCGCTCCCGTCGCTGGCGCGCCGGGAGCTACGCTCAGGGCGAACGCGGCACGCCCTCGACTATGGCCTCGCAAGCACGGCCTACGCTCGACCTGATCGGCCATCGCTCGAAGGAATCTTCGGCGCGACCTCATAGGTACGCCCCCACGCTCAGCAGCGGCGAGCCCTGCGCGCCTTCTGGTCGCAGCCGATAGGCGAAGCCGAGCTGCATCATGAACCAGGCGTAGTTGAGCCGGTACGAAGCGCCGAGATAGGCGAAGTCGTGGTCCCACAGGCCGACCTCGCCGCCGTGCAGCAGCAGCGAGTGGCCCCGCACCACCGGCAACTCGACCATCGCCGAGAGGCCGCCGACGGCGCGGTTCTCGAAGTCCTTCTCATTGGAGAGCATCGGCAGCACGGTCGCCGAGGCGTGGAGGAGCAGGAACGAGAAAGGGCGCCAGGTCGCGTGCAGCGAGGCCGGCGCAAGCACGACGTTCGAGCTCGGGTTCGACAGCCGCGAGGCGTAGACCGGGGTGATCATCCGGTCCTGCGCGTTGCGGAAGAGGACGATGACCGACTGGCGCAGCGCCAACTGCAACTCCGCGCGCTTCAGGATGGAGACCTTCGCCTCCAGGTTCGGCGCGCGGTGCAGGTAATAGGTTGGCTGAAGCCCGAGCTGCACGCCGCCGGGGATGCGGACGCGAATTCCGTTGGTCGCGAGCTGGATGTCGGCCGGCTCGAGCAGCGAGCCCGTGTCTTCCCAGATCGGATAGAGACCCGAAGTCGCGAGCCGGTTCCGGCCCCACGACGAGCCGCCGCCACTACTGCCGGGTTCGTCGGCCGCCAGGCACGGGCGCGCCGTGAAAGAGAGAAGGGCTCCGACCGCGATCGCCAGCAGCCTGAAATGCTTTGCCCCGCCCACCCCTCGCCAAGAAGATGCCCCACCACCGACCCTTCCGGTTGCCGCCACGCCCCCACCCCCATGCACCTAGCCTTCTTCGACCTTGTGCATCTGGCGCGGAAGCCGCCAACCGCCCGGGCGCCCGCTTCACGAGCGGTCGCAGGCTTTGCACGGGCCGGGATGACGGGGAGGGGACGGGATCGGTCGAACGGCGCGCGCGGGCGAACCGGCGAGGCAGGTGGCGCTGGCGGATCAGTGCCGGGACTTGTCGTGCTTGCCGTTGTGGTGGTTGTGGCCCTTGCCGTGGTGCCTGGCCGGGTCGTGGTCCTTTCCGCGGTCGTGGCAACGGCCGTCCGACCAGCGATGTCCCGGCGGACAGCCCTTCAACTCCTTGGACGAATGCGCGGGCCGGGAAGAGGACGCGGGGACCATGACGCAGCCGCCAAGCAAGCCGAGGGAGAGTGCCAAGGTGAGTGCGAGCAGGGCTTTCATGGCCTCAATCATGCGGGCGCAGGCGGCGACCGCCGAGTTACTGCGCCATGGCGACGCTCGAAGAAGGCATGAGGCGAAGGAAAACGATGGCTTAGGTCACGGCCACACAGGCAGCCAGCAGCCTGTCCGAGGCCTCGCCCGCTTCGCGCTTCGCCCAGCTCGTCGCCTGGCTGGCGAATAGACGCGCTCTTCGCGTCCGTCGCGCCGCCACGGGCGTCCAGGCGTGGCCGAAGCCTGCCTTGCCCTCCGGGAAAGCCACCCGGTCACGTGCCGAGGCCTTCCATCGGCCGCCCAGCGCCGTCCCCAGGCTCTCCACGACCTTCCAGACGACCCACGAGCTTCGCGCCACGTGGCGCAAGCCAAGGAGGCACCACACGAGGTGCGCGCCACGTGCCGCAAGCCAAGGGAGGCGCCTCTCCGGGGATGCGCCACGCTGCGCACGGCCAGGGTGGCCACAAGGAAGGGGCTCGGGGACCTGGAGGGCGCCTTTCGGGCCCGCGAGGAGCGGCTTCACCCAGGCCGGGTTGGCGCCCGGCGGGTTTGGGAGGGGCGTCGCGGGCGCTCGGTGGGCGATTCGCAGCGGCCGAGCATGCTTCCTTCCGAAAGCGCGGAAGGGCGAGACGCACCGAGCCGAGGTGCCGACCCCGCGGGATCGTCGTCGGCGACGATCCGCTGGGGTCCCGGCCGTGCGATTGTTCCATCCCGGACGACTGCTGTAGAAGCCCGTGCACGCCCCATGGATTCGACCCGCCTCGCGCCACGCCTCAGCCCGGAAGGAACCCTTCGCCTCGAGCGGGCCGAGGAAGGCTCGCCCGTCGAGGCAGCGCTCGGCGACAGGTTGCTCGGGGCGTTCGAGCGCGGTGCCGGGCACGGCTTGCTGCAGCTCGGCGCGGCCGAGGTCGGAGTCGCGCTGCCCCCGTCCCTGAGCTACTGGCGCGAGCTCGCCGCCCGCTATGTGACCGCCGTCTGCACTGTCCCCGACGTCGAAAAGCTGGGCCGCAAGGCGCTCCTGCCCGCGCCGGACGACGACGAGCTCGAGACGCTCGCGCTCGCCGTCCCGCCGATGCTCGGCGCCGAGTACGTCTCGGCCGAACTGCTCGAACGGCTTTGGAGCGAGCTCGACGAGGCCTTCCGGATCGAGCTGCGCGAGGCGGGCGGGTCGGTCGGAGAGTTCCTCAAGGCGCGCAATCCCGCCTGGAATCTCGTCGGGCGCGTCTGCTTCAACCTCGCCGAGAACCGCAAGGACGAGCAGCTCCCGTTCGCCTTCCTCGCGACCTACACCTCGCGCCTGTCGAACGCGGCCAAGGTCCAGCACCTGCCGCTCGGTCAGGCCCTGCGCGAGTACGCCGGGGCGAAGAACCGTGAGCGGTTGCTCTCGCTGCTGCTGCCGGTCCAGCGCGCCTCCGAGAGCCAGCCGTGGCTGCGCAAGATGGTCGAAGCCGGGGAGATCTTCCACCCGATGCGCTGGTCGCCCCGGCAGGCCTTCGAGTTCCTCGGCTCGGTGCCCGCGCTCGAGGCGGCGGGCGTGATGGTTCGGATGCCTGCCGGCTGGCAGGGCAAACGACCGCCCAGGCCGCGCGCGTGAGCGCCGGGGTAGGCGGCCGCGCGCCCTCGAAGCTCGGGAGCGACGCGCTGCTCGAGTTCCAGGGAAGCGTGAGCCTCGACGGCGCGCCGTTGACCGAGGCCGAGATCGAGGCCCTGCTCGCGGCGAGAGCGGGCTTGCGATGTTGCGCGGCCGCTGGGTCGAGGTCGATCGCGACCGGCTCGGCCGGATCGTCGGCCCTTTTCTCAGTGGGATGGTCGCCTTTCGTAGTGGGCGACACACCAGCAGCCTGCACGGCGCTGACGTGGCGAGGATGACTGATGTGGGGCTCGACGCAGCTTTGGCCGTGCACCTAAGCCCGAGCGAATCGGTCGAGCTCACGCCTCGCGTGGGCATCGGTTTTCTGAGGCGAACGGTGTTGGATGCGTTCGAGCCAAGGGAGTTGAAAGGCAACTCGTTCAACGGGTTCGTTGGCGGCACCGGGCGCCTGTGGCTCAGCCAGTACCTGGGAATCCACGCGGACGTGCGGCTCGGATTCGGGCCGGACGAAACGCACGGGGGCATAGCGCTGGTCGATGGCTTTGCTGCCCAGATCGGCGCGGGGCTTTCCGCGCGGTACTGACCGGCAGGTGCAAGCGGCGGGTGGGTGCATCGCGCGCCTGCCGTCGGGCTTGCGCGAGCGGCTCGGCGGTGCCGGATAGCCCTCGCTCGGCTCAGACCCCTGCGAGCGCGGCCAGCTTGAGCACGGTGCTCCAGTTGCGAGCGGTAGCCCGCGTGCCGATCCGCGATTCGATGACCTGGCTCGTCAGCTTCGAGCGGCCAATGCCGTTCGGATAGACGATGTACGCGTGGTCGCGTTCGACGTGAAAGAGCTCGGGGCCTCGAATGGCTGCGCGGAGGTCCTCCACCGCCCGTGCTCGCGGCGTGCCCTTGAGAACGGCAAGCACCAGGTGCGCGGGGTCTCGTTTCGCTTCGTCGGGGAAGGGGTTGCCGGCCACGATAGCGGCCCACCCGGCAGCGCTGCGGACCATGACCTCTGTCTGCAGGCCGAGCTGGTCGGCCAACGCGCTCTCGATCTTGTTCTCGAGCAGCGCGCGCGGCCCAGACGCCTCGAAGACCACGTTGCCCGACTGAAGAAGCGTGCGCGCTCCGCCGAAGCCGAGGTTGAGGAAGACTTCGCACAGGCGCGCCATCGGCATCTTGCCGTGCCCGCCCACGTTGACCGCCCGGAGCAGCGCAAGCTGTGTAGTCATGAGAAAGCCTCGGTCGCGGAGCGCGCCCGAGGCCTCCCTTCGTCGTTGCAGGCGAATGTCGGGCGATGATCGAGCGCGCTCGCTGTCGCTGAACAGGGTGCGATCGGCCGGACAGCCTGCTCGCCGCTCAGAACAGGAACCCCATCGAGAGGTACGGCCCGGTGAAGAGGTCGTCGGTGTCCTCGTCGCCGAGCACGCCTCCGTCGTCCAGGTAGATGGTCCGCCATCCCAGGCGAAGGCCGAAGATCTCGAACCCGAGCGCCGCGCCGAGGCCCGCCTGAACGCGCGTGTACGGCCACGGCGTGTAGTAGGCCGAACCTTCGATTCCGAGCGGGCCGACTATCCCCAGGGCACCCGAGACACCGACCTCGGGGCCGACAGCCGACAGGTCGGGCGCCAGGGCTGCGCTGACGCCGCCCTCGATCCGCAGCCGGCCGGTGTAGCTCGACAGCAGCGCCCAGGTCAGGTGCGCGTCCACGAGCGAGACGCCGAGCTCGACCTCGTGGGCCCCGTCGTCGAGGGTTCGCCCGGTCTCGACCATGATCGCCGACGCACCGAGGTTGAAGCCGAACCGCTGGCCCTCGACCGCGTAGCCGAGCCCCAGGGCGATGCCCTCGCCGTGGACCATGAAGTTGCCGAAGTCGATGCTGTGGCTGATGCGGTCGGGCGCCCGAGGCGCGGTGTTCTCGACGGGCGTGGGGTCCATGTAGAAGAACGGGTGGTAGCCGAAGGCTCGCCCGCAGCGATAGCGGTGGAAGAAGTGGTGGTGGTGATGGTGATGATGGTGGTGCGCCGGATGAGACGGCCTATACCCGTCGTGGCCGTGAGACGAGCCGCCGGAGGTTGACGGCTCCGAGACCGGCACCGCCTTGTGCTCCTTGCCTCCGCTCGACGAGGAGGACGAGCGCGAGCTCGACGGTTGCGGGTCGTCCCGCTTGCCAAAGCGCGCGTCGGCTGCCTTCGGCGCCGCTACGAGTGCTGAAATCAAGATCGCTGCCAGAAGATTGCACGTCCGGTTCATCGCTACCCCTCGTGGTTAGGCAGCAGGCGCTGCCTTCAATCCCACACTTCCGGCCCAGCCGAAGGTTAGCATCACCGCGCGCGGCGAAGGGCTTTGTCGGTGGAGCCTGGCCCATACAAAACGAGCAATCGGCTCGAGCGGCGCTGCGCAGGACGTGCAGATCGACCTTCGCGGGCGCGAGGCGACGTTCCTTTTCTGCCGGGCGGTCCCTCCCAGCTCTTGCCCTTCCAGCCGTTCATCCTTGCCTCGAAGCGAGGCGCCGCCGCGAGTGAGAGCCCCCTGCTGCACGGCGTGCTGAGGGCGCCGTGCAGGAAGAAGCCTTTTCGGCTTGGCGCGCGGCAATACGACGCCCGACCGAAATGCCGAGGAAAGGCGCGTGCCGGGGGGGAACCTGAAGCCTGAAGTCTGACGCCTGGGCCAGCCGGCCGTGCCCCTGAGTTCGTTCCGCCTTGTCCAAGCAACTTGGGCGAAATCCGCTCATCCCGAGCGAGAGACCGGCCCTTTGGCCGGCTGTGGCCTTGAACTAACAGGGGGAGCTGTTAGTTAGGAGCGTAGAGGCGACCAGCGGGAGCCTCGGAGTCGAGGGACTCGCGGATTCGCCTCCCAAGCCTGATTTGGACGAGAGCCTCCCACAACTCGCTCGTGAATCCGGCCACTTGCAGATTCGGGTATTACGCGCGGAACGAACTCTGGTGCCCGTTCTCCCGGCTCCTCTTTGGTTCCGGCTTGGCTGGCTGTGGAGGCAGTTGGCACGCCCCGCCACTCCGATTCGGCGCAGGGGAATCGAGCCGGTTGAATACCCGTACGCCCAGCCGCCGGTCCGCCGAGACGGCGGATTTCCTTCCTCTTCTACCGATTCGGAGTGCCGGAATGCGACGCGGAACGGTCGGGGGAGATTCGCGCGCAGGGGTTCGTGAACACGTGAACGAATCCGTCGTCGATCCGCGGGTGCGCGATTAACGATTGAGAATCACTGGAGAAAGTTGCATTGGCGCGGCCTCGAGGCTAGAAGCAAAGCCCATGAAAGCTATCCGTGTGACCGATGTCATCCTTCGCGACGCCCACCAGAGCCTGCTGGCGACGCGAATGTCGTTCGAAGACCTCGCGCCCGCCTGCGCCGACCTCGACGCCGCCGGCTACTGGTCGCTCGAGTGCTGGGGCGGGGCGACCTACGACGCCTGCATCCGCTTCCTGAATGAAGATCCGTGGGAGCGGCTGCGCCAGTTCAAGAAGCTGATGCCGAAGACGCCGCTGCAGATGCTGCTGCGCGGCCAGAACCTGCTCGGCTACCGGCACTACGGCGACGTGGTCGTCGACCGCTTCGTCGAGAAGGCGGCCGCGAATGGCATGGACGTCTTCCGCGTCTTCGACGCGCTCAACGACGTGCGCAACTTGACCCGCTCGATCCAGGCGGTCAAGCGCGTCGGCAAGCACGCGCAGGGCGCCATCTGCTACACCGTCAGCCCGGTGCACACCGTCGAGCGCTTCGTGGATGTGGCGCGCCAGCTCGAGGACCTCGGCTGCGACTCGCTGTGCATCAAGGACATGGCGGCGCTGCTCAAGCCGCAGCCGGCCTTCGACCTCGTCACGGCGATCAAGAAGGCGACCAAGCTGCCAGTCCATGTCCACTGCCATACGACGACCGGCGTCACCCTGGTCACGCTGATGAAGGCCATCGAGGCCGGCGCCGACGGCGTCGACACCTCGGTCAGCGCGCTGTCGCTGGGCACCGGCCAAAACCCGACCGAGAGCTTCCACGAGATGCTCGAGGGGACCGGCTACTCGACCGGCCTGAACCTCGAGCCGATCGTCCGCGTGCGCGACCACTTCGCGAAGGTGTTGCCGAAGTACCAGGCCTTCCGCACCCAGACCGTCGGCGTGGACACCGACCTGTTCCGCAGCCAGATCCCGGGCGGCATGCTCTCGAACCTCGAGAGCCAACTGAAGCAGCAGAAGGCCGCGCACCGGATCAAGGAGGTGCTCGAGGAGGTGCCGCGGGTGCGCGCCGACGCGGGCTATCCTCCGCTGGTCACGCCCTCGAGCCAGATCGTCGGGACGCAGGCGGTGCTCAACGTGCTGATGGGCCGCTACGCGCAGCTCAGCGGCGAGTTCGCGGACTTGGTGCTCGGCTACTACGGCGCGACGCCCGCCCAGCCTTCGGCCGAGGTGGTGAAGAAGGCGCGCAAGCAGACCGGCAAGGAGCCCATCGCCAGCAGGCCCGCGGACCTCATCGCGCCCGAGTGGAAGCAGCTTTGCGAGAAGGCGCTCGCGCTCGAGGGTAACAACGGAAGCGACGAGGACGTCCTCACCGCGGCGATGTTCCCGCGGGTGGCGCCCAAGTTCTTCAAGAAGCGCTTCGAGGGCCCGAAGGATCCGACCGCGCCGCAGGCTCCGGCCGAGAGCGCCAAGCCGGCGCCCGCGCCCGCAGCGAACGCGCCCGCGACGAGCGCGGCGGCTCCGACGCCGGCGCCCGCAAGCCCGTTCTCAGGGCGCACGCGCAAGATGGCCTTCATCATCGAGGTCGAGGGCAAGCGCCACGAGGTGCTGGTCGAGCAGCCGGTCTGAGGAGAATCAGATTGCGTAGTCAGCGAGCCAGCAACGGGTCGAAGTCTTTGGCGAGGCGCCAGAGGTTTCTGTCCAGAACAAGCTTGGATGCGAATCCGCGATGCCCTCGACTCCGAGGCTCGCGCTCGTCGTCTCTACGCTCGAGTTGACCGAGTTTCGCCCGGGTTGCTTGGACAAGCCGTACCAAGCTCAGGTGCGCCGCTCTCGCGCGCGTCGAGCGTCTTCAGGAAAGTGCCGAGCTCAGGCCACCTCGTCGCGAGGTAGTCGAGCTCGCCGGCGAACGCGGGCCGAGCTCAGGCCACCTCATCGCGAGACAGTCGAGTTCACCGGGAAATGTGGGCCGAGCCAGCGAGAGCGCGAGGTTCTGTTGCGGCGTGCTGCCCGTCGCATCCTGCGCGAGGGCGAAGGCGCGCATCGCGCGCAGGATGCGCAGGATGCGCAGGTCATTGCCGGCGAGCGAGCCGTCGATCTGCCGGCGACGTTCATCTATGCGCTGGACGGCCTCGGCGAAGCGACCTTCGCGGCAGGCGACGATCACCTCGGGGACGAACGCCATCTCGCAGGAGATGAGCGCGGCAGCGCGCCGCGCCTCGGGGAGCCAGGCCTTCGCGGAGTCGAGGTCACCGAGTAGCGCGTAGCAGGTCGCGACCAGCGAGGGCGCGCTCGCGCTCGCCGCGCTGTAGAAGGGTGTCTGCGAGTAGACGGAGATCGGATGCAGCGACGGCGAGCGGAAACGCCGGGCGTTGGCCTCGAAGCGTGCGCAGGCCTCGTCGAAAGTGGCCCTCGTAGACGAGCGCGGTGGCCTCGGCGTTGGCGAGCGTGAAGGCGCGAAGCTGCAACCCCGCGCGCAGGAAGAAGCTCGCGGCGAGCAGGAGGAAGAGGCCGCCTGCGACGAGGAACGCGGTCGCGGGCTCGACGCAGCCGACGTGCGGCGAGACCACGGCGTGTGCCGCGAAGAGCGCGCCGGAAACCCCGAGCCACAGGAGCATCCGGCGGGCGGGGCCGGCGCGGCCGGGGCGAAGGTGGGTTTCGTCGGGACGAGCGGGCAGGGGCCCTCCGCGACGCGCGGCCGGGTAGAGTGCGCCTCGGCGATTTGTTGCAGGGAAGGTGATGGCAGCCGCGAAGAAGAAGCGACCGAGCGAGCAGGCCCGAGAGACGCCGTGGCTCGTCTACATCCTGCGCTGCGCGGACGACACGCTGTACACGGGCGCGACCAACGACCTCGACAAGCGGCTCGCCGCGCACTCGAGCGGCCGAGGCGCGGCCTACACGCGAACGCGGCTGCCGGTCGAGGTCGTCCACTGTGAGACCGTGGGCGAACGTGGCGCGGCGCTGCGCCGCGAGCTGGAGATCAAGCGGTTGACTCGCGCAGAGAAGCTCGAGCTCACGCGCCGCTCGAAGGGGTGAACCGGAGGAAGAACGTGGCCTGGGTCTATCTCGCCATCGCTGGCTTGTGCGAAATCGGGTGGGCGGTGCTGCTCAAGTACAGCGAGGGCTTCACTCGATTGGTGCCGAGCATGGCGACGGTGGTCGTGATGATCGCCAGCTTCGTCTTCCTATCGTTCGCGCTCCGCGGGCTGCCGCTGGGGACCGCCTACGCGATCTGGACCGGGATCGGGGCGATGGGCGTGGCGATCATCGGGATGTTCGCCTTTGGCGAGTCGCACGCTCCGGTGCGCTTGCTCAGCTTGGCGCTCGTCATCATGGGGGGCGTGGGATTGAAGATCAGCGCGTGAGGGGCCAGGGGAATCCGACTCGTAGCACGGGGAGGAGGCGGAGCTGGAGCTCCGCCGTCCACTCCTTCGTCCGCTGTCCACTCTTTCGCCCCGTTACGCGCCGAAGGTCCCTTTCCCAATCGTCGATTGCTCTCGCCCGCCGTCCATCTCTTCACATGACCGAGGGCCCCCTTCCCCGTCGTCGATAGCTCTCCCCCGCCGCTTTTCCCGGCCGTCGGTTCCTCGACTGGTCGTCAATTCCTTTCACTCGCCGCCCGCGCGACGGACCTCTCTTGCCGGGAGCAGGAACTCCTCGAAGAAGCGGATGGTCGTCAGATCGGCAAAGTCGGCGTTCGCTTTCTTCACGAAGCCGTGGCCCTCGTCCTTGGCGAGCAGGTACCAGACCTGGCCGCCCTGCTTTCGTACGCGCTCGACGATCTGATCCGACTCGCTCTGTGGCACCCGGGGATCGTTCGCGCCCTGGATGACCAGTAGTGGCACCTTGATCTTCTCGGCGTTGGTGAGCGGCGAGATCCGCTCGAGCAGCGCGCGCATCCCGGGAACCCGCTCGTCGCCGTACTCGGCGCGGCGCAGGTCGCGCCGGTACGCCTTGGTGTTCTCGAGGAACGTCACGAAGCTCGAGATACCCACGTAGCTCATGCCGCAGCGCAGCCGGTCGCTGTACTGCGTCATCGAGGCGAGGCTGATGAAGCCGCCGTAGGAGCCGCCGGTGATCGCCACCCGGCTCGAATCGAGGTCCTTGCGCGTCGCGATCCAGTCGAGCAGAGCCCCGACGTCGCGCACTGCGTCTTCGCGCTTTTCACCGTTGTCGAGCAGCAGGTAGCTCTTTCCGTAGCCGGACGAGCCGCGGATGTTCGGGTAGATGAGCGCGATGCCCATCTCGTTGAGCTGGTAGTTCGACTTGCCGAGGAAGGTGGGCCGGAACTGCGCCTCGGGGCCGCCGTGCGCGGTGATGACGACGGGGTAGGGCGGCTCGAAGCGCTTGGGCGGCAGGTAGACGAAGGCGGGGATCTTGCGCGGCTTGCCGTCCACCGTGTCGAAGGTCTCGTACTCGATGAGCTCGGGCTCGACGAAGCTGGAGATGTCGAGCCCGCCGGTCTCGCTGTAGGTCCAGCGCTCGACCTTGCCGCTGCGCGGCTCGACGCTGAAAACGTCCCAGGTCGAGCGCGGTCCGGAGAGCGCGAAGGCGAGCGCGCGGCCGTCCGGCTTGAACTTGATGTCCCGCACCACACCCATCGGCAGCTTCGGGCTCGCGGCCGCGCGCCCGCCGTCGGGCTTGATGAAGTGGAGCCTGCTCATCCCGTTCTCGTTGGTGGTGAAGGCGATGAGCTTGCCGTCGGGCGAGATGTCGAGCTCCTCGACGTCCCAACGGATGTCGGTGGTGAGGAACTTGGGCGCGAGCTCGCTCTTGGCGGGGTCGACCCAGGCGAGGCGCACGAAGTCGGAGCCGAGGTCGGTGGTGAGGTAGATGCGTCGGCCGTCGTTCGAGTACTTCGCGCTCGGGTAGGAGACGCCCTTCTCGCCGGGAGGCGTGAGCGGTCGGCGCTGGCCGCTTGCGACGTCGACGACCTCGAGGTGGCTCTCGTTGATTGAGACGTAGTGCTCGATGAGCAGGCTCTTGCCGTCCGGCGAGAAGTCGAGCGGCGCCCAGTAGCCTTTGAGCTCGACGAGCAGGCGCGAAGACTCGGGCTTCTGCGGATCCATCACGTAGATGTCGAAGTCCTCGCCGTTGCGGCGCGTGCTCGAGAAGGCGATCTGCGTGCCTTGGCGGTTCCAGACGACGCGGCCGTTGCGGCTCTTGCCGTCGGTCAGCATCACGTGCCGGCCGGTCGCCTTGTCGAGGCGATAGAGCTGGTAGAGCTCGCTGCCGCCCGCATCCATCAGCAACAGGAGGTAGTCGCAGCCCTTGCGCGGGCAGCTCCAGGCGCCGCCGACGCGCTCGCCGAAGAAGGTGAGCTGCGAGCGCCGCGCGCCGGGGGAGGGCACGTGGTGGATCTGCGCGGTCTCGCCGAAGCGGGTCGTTATGAGCAGGCCCTCGTTACCGGGGAGCCAATCCTCGAACTGCGCGTAGCGGATGCTCTGGTATTGCCGGAGCCGGTCGGTGAGCTCTCTTGAGATCGGTGGGACGCCGTCGACGACGAGGTTTTCGCCCGGCGTGACGGTCTGCGCCGGCGCCGTGGCCAGAAGAAGGGAGACGAGAATCGCGCTGGACATGAGGACTCCGTGGCCTCGTTCGCCACGAGGCCGCAACGGTCGAGATGGGCGAGAAGAGCCGGACCCTACGCGAGGGCTCGAGGTGCGGCAACAGGGGGACGCGCGAGTGCCCGGTGCGCGGTGGCGCTCGCCGCGCTCGGTCCGGGGCCGGCCGGCCTGGGGGCGCGTTGCGCTGGACTATCGAGCCTCCCTTGGGACAGTGGAGCAGTGGGTGGCAGGGGCGATGGTGGACCTCCGGCTGGATGACGCAGCGCAACTGAACGGAGCGCGTGCTTGGCGCGACCGCCTCAGCGCGCCTGAGGGGAGGCGACTGGGACGGAAGGCGCACGGACTGAGGAGCGCGGCGGGCGAGGGAGGACGATGACCACGAGCCCGAGAGGGGAGGAGGGGAGCGGCGCCCCGGGCTTCGCATCGTCCCCGAGGTGCCAGCGCGAGCGCCGCGTTTCCCCTGAGCCAAGGGCGAGGAGCGAACGGCGCTGTTGGAGGAGCGTCGCGAGCCGCTTCGCCGGACGGAGCGCTGGGGAGACAGAATTCTCCTGTCGATACGCGTGGTTATCGATCGTGCGCGAGAGCCCCTGGAAGGCCCTTGGTTGGCCCCAGGAGCCGCGTTCGAGCGCCGGCCGTATTGAAGTAGGCCTGGAGGGTCAGAATCGCTCCACGGGCCAGCCAGGCACGTTCCTGGGCCTCTTTGGCCCGAAGAGCCCTCGGATACAGGCTCGGATGCAGGCTCCGCGCGGCTACCCGCTGACCTGCTCTTCCCAATCGGGCGGCTCTCACCGCTCGAGCGGCTCAGCCCGGTCCGACGGCCGAGGTGGCGCCGATCTCCACGGACACCGTGGCTTGCTCGGCAGGATCGGGAGGCTTCGCCGTGGAGCGCGCGGCTCCGGGACCTGGGCAGCGAGCCGGACCGCAGTCGCTCGTGGGCGAGCGAGCGCCCGCGGCCCTCACTCCTTCTCGTCCGGCACCGAAATCGGTGGGTGGACCGGCTTCTGCCAGGGCCAACGACCTTCGATCTCCACCTCGAGCGTGAAGGCGAGGAAGGTACGGATGAGGATGATGAGCGCCAGCACGGTGACCCCGGGCAGCGTCGGCTCCTGGGCGACGGTGCGGATGATGTCGGCGGCGACCAGGAACTCGAGGCCGAGCAAGATCGCCCGGGCGAGGAACCTTCGGAAGGCGTCGTACCAGACCTCGTCGAGGCGAAGGCGGTGGCGCTTCCAGACGAACAGCGCCGCGGCCGGCGCCCCCAGGACGATGGTGGCGACGCCCAGCGCCTCGACCGCGAGGGCCGCGAATTCAACGGCTTGGCGAAATGCCATGGAGAGAAGACCGTGGCGCGCCGTCGAGACGGCGCGCGAGTAGAGACCGTCCTGGAGGCCTGGCCCGGGTTCGCAGCGCTCATCGACGGCCGCGGCCCTGCCGCTCGCGGCTATTGGTTGGTCTTGCCCTCCGATTGCGAACCCTGCGAGCCGTCGCCTTGCGCCGGTTGGGACTTGTCCTCGGTCCCGGCCCCAGGCGCCTGCATCTGCTGCCCGAGGCTCGAGCGAAGCTGCTCGGCTTCCTGCCCGGTGAGGACTTCGATCCGCGACGCCTTCTCCGGCCCCGCCGCCGGCTCGAACGAGACGCGCACCGGGACGCCCTCGGTGAGCTGGTTCCAGGCGATGGGCTGGCCGTCCCTGACGATCTCGGTCGAGTCGTCTCGCGCGATCCAGATGGTCTTCTCCCCGGGGACGTCCGGGCTGAAGACTTGGAGCTCCTGGGCGCGCACGTCGGTGAGGAAGCCGGTGCGCGTCTGCTCTACCGTCGGCCCGGTGGTGGCCTCCGGGCTGCTCTTCTGCGTGCTGGCGCAGCCGGCGACGAGCCCCGAGACGAGCGCCGCGGCGAGAATGGTCCTCATCGTCCGTCTCCTTTCGAAAAGCGTGTCGAGTCTGGCCACGAGGTAAGGCGAGCACTCCTCCGGGGCATGACCCCTTCAGAGGAGAGGTGCCCTTCCGGAAACGACCCGCCCCCTCGACGAACGGCGGACCGCGCCCGCCGCGCCTCCGCGGCAGCGGCCTCGCGTCGAGAAGGGAAAAAGAAACGGCCGCGCCTGACTGAGCAGGCGCGGCCGTCTTGGCCTTCGGCTGTCGAAGCGTCGCTAGTGTCTGGGCGCCCCGAACGAGCGCTCGAACAGCGCGCGGATGGCGGCGCGTCCCTGGTCGCTCAGGAAGCGCGTGCCGGTCCCGGTGAAGCGCTCGCGGGTGATGACCGGGGCCTCCTCGGGCGCCCAGGCGCCGTCCTTCCAAGTGAACCAGGCGTTCTTCTCCTGATCGAAAACGTGGACGGGCTTGCCCCAGTGCTTGGCGAGCTCGACGGCCCAGCCGGTTCCGCCGCGCGCGGTGCCGTCTTCCTGGACGAGCCCGACGTGGAAGACCTCGCCGGCGGTATTGACCTGGTGCCAGATCGACTGAAGCACCTTCTTGAAGGTCGGGGTGTCCGGGTAGGTCCGGTGCATGTGGGCCTTGAGGTAGGCCGAGCTGACGTCGCCGAGCATCAGCTCGACCTCGGAGAGCTCGACCATCCCGCGGGAGCGATGCCCCGCGCCGCGGCCGGCGAAGGTGTAGTTCACCTCGCTCAGCCCCCAGCGCTCGGCGCAGGCGCCGAACTCGGCCTCGGCCCCGTTCGCGCCGCCCGACAGCAGCGTGTAGCTGCGGGCCGGCAGGCGCGCGGGGATTGCGATCTCGCCCTCGGCCACCAGGCGCATCGTCTCCGGGTGGAGCTGGAGGATGGTCGCCTCGGGCGTCGGGTTGTCGTGGTCCTTGACGAGCTGGACATCGACGTGGCTGCCCTGCGGCTGCAGGAAGAGCGCGACGTCGATGAGCTCGCGGCACACGTCGCACGGCGGGCGCACGGCGGGCGGCTCGCTGCCGGCCAGCTCGCGCGGCGTGATCGCGGTGAGCCACAGCTCGGCGCTGGCGCGCTGGGCGATGGCCTTGAGCGCGGCCACCTCCTCGGCGACCTTGGGCCCCTTCCACGAGAAGCCGTCGATGAGGATCGCCTGGGGCTTCATGCCCATGTGCTTCTCGAACAGCTCGAGCGTCTCTTCGAGCTTCTTCGGGCTGAAGACGCCCTCGGGGAAGGTCTTGATGATCCGGTGACGGGCGATGGAGCTGCGAACCCCTTCGCGGTCCTGCAGGTTCGTGCGGGCCGCCAGGTCGTCGAAGAGTGCGTCGTACCAGGCGCTCACGTACTCGACCGACTGGCCGATGGAGACGTGCAGCACGTCCCGCTCGCGCATCAGGTCGTCGAGGCCGTTCTGGATGAGGAAGGCGGTCTTGCCGACGCCTGCGCGGGCCATCACGACCCCGAGGTTACCCTTGCCCAACCCGCCGCGAATCGACTTATCGAGGATGCGTAGCGGGCTCTGCGCATTGACTTCTTTGCGGTACATTTCGCGCTCCTTACTTCTTGCCCGCCAGGGCCTTTTGCTTCTCCTGCGCCTTCTTGACCAGCTCCTCGGCGATGGCCGCCGGGACCGGCAGGTAGCGGGAGAACTCCATGGTGAACTCGGCCTTGCCCTGCGTCGCCGAACGCAGCGTCGTGGCGTAACCGAACATTTCGGCGAGCGGAACTTCGGCTTCGATGCGCGCCAGCAGGCCGTCCTCCTGCGTGCCCACTATCATTCCGCGCCGCTGCATCATGGTGGCGAGGACGGCGCCCGAGAACTCGCTGGGGCCCTCCACGACGACCCGCATGATCGGCTCGAGGATCTTCGGCTGGGCCCGGTCGAACGCCTCGCGCCAGGCGCCGCGGGCGGCCTCCTGGAAGGCGATGTCCGAGCTGTCGACCGCGTGGAAGGCGCCGTCGTTGATCACCACCCGGACGTTGACGACCGGGTAGCCGAGCTTGCGGCCCTTGCTGAGCTGGGAGCGGAAGCCCTTCTCGCACGAGGGGATGAACTGCCGAGGGATGACGCCGCCGACGATCTCGTCGACGAACTCGAACTCGTGCTCCTCGCACGGCTCGATGTAGCCGGCCACCCGGCCGTACTGGCCCGCGCCGCCGGTCTGCTTCTTGTGCGTGTAGTTGAAGTCCGCGCGCCGGCTGATGGTCTCGCGGTAGGCGACCTCGGGGGCCGAGGTCTCGACGATGGTGTTGTACTCGCGCTTCATGCGCTCGATGTAGATGTCGAGGTGCAGCTCGCCCATGCCGCGGATGATCGTCTCGCCGGACTCCTCGTCGATGCCGACGCGGAAGGTCGGGTCCTCGCGCGAGAAGCGGCGCAGCGCCTTGGACATGTTGGCTTCGGACTTCTGGTCGACCGGCTTGACCGACAGCGAGATGACCGGCTCGGGCACGTGCATCGAGGTCATGGCCACGTTGATGGTGCCGTCGGTGAAGGTGTCGCCCGAATTGCACTCGATGCCGAACATCGCGACGATGTCGCCCGCGCCCGCCTCGTCGATGTCTTCCATCTTGTCGGAGTGCATGCGCACCAGGCGGCCGACCTTGTGCTGCTTGCGGGTGCGCGTGTTGGTGATGAACGCGTCGCGAGACAGCTTGCCCTGATAGACGCGCAGGTAGGTGAGCTGCCCGTAGCGGCCGTCCTCGAGCTTGAAGGCCAGGGCGACGGTGGGCTTTTCGATGTTCGTCTCGGTGATCACCTCGGCCTCGTCGTGGTCGAGGTCGACCGCCTTGTTCACGACCTCGGTCGGGTCGGGCAGGTAGGCGACCACCGCGTCGAGCAGCTTCTGGACGCCCTTGTTCTTGTAGGCCGAGCCCATCAGCACCGGGGTCAGCTTCAGGCTGATGGTGCCCTTGCGGATGGCGCTGTGGATGAGCTCCTCGGTGACGCGGTCCTCGAGGATGGCCTCGGTCAGCTCGTCGCTGAACATCGAGACCGCGTCGAGCATCTCCTCGCGCGCGGCGCGCGCCTGCTCGAGCATGTGCTCGGGGATAGGGCCGTCGACGACGGTCTCGCCGCTCTTGCCCTCGAAGCGCCGGGCCTTCATCTCGACCAGGTCGACGATGCCCTCGAACTTGTCCTCCAGGCCGATGGGGAGCTGGAGCAGCACGGGGTTGTGGCCGAGCTTCTCGCGGAGCTGCTCCTTGACGCGCAGCGGGTTGGCGCCGACGCGGTCGCACTTGTTGATGAAGGCGATGCGCGGGACGTTGTAGCGGCGCATCTGGCGGTCCACCGTCAGCGACTGGCTCTGGACGCCGGCGACCGCGCAGAGCACGAGCACCGCGCCGTCGAGCACGCGCAGGGCGCGCTCGACCTCGATGGTGAAGTCGACGTGCCCCGGGGTGTCGATGATGTTCAGGTGGTAGCCCGCCCATTGGGCGTGCGTGGCCGCGCTGGCGATGGTGATCCCGCGCTCGCGCTCGAGATCCATCGAGTCCATGGTGGCCCCGACGCCGTCCTTGCCCTTGACCTCGTGGATGGCGTGGATGCGGTTCGTGTAGAACAGGCTCCGCTCAGTCAGCGTGGTCTTTCCGCTGTCGATGTGCGCCGAGATGCCGATGTTGCGTAGTCTGGTGAAGTCCTTGTACACGACCTGTCCTCCGCCCCTTGGGGGCGGGCATAGCTAGGGGAAGCGATGGCTCGAATCAAGCAGATCCTTGTAACCTATCGGGATCTGGCCTCCTTCCGCCGCGAATGTCCGGTGTGATGCAACTGGGAACGCGCCTCGCTGGCCGGCTGTGGAGGAAGCAGGCGTCGGAAGCCGCACCGGCGGCCCACCGGGCCCTCAATCCTCGTCGTCGGGCGCCCGTTCGTCGGCCCGCGCTCGGCGCCCGTGAAGGACCGGGCCTCTGACGCGCCTCATCCGGCCGGGCGATTTCCCAGCGGGGCGGCTCTCACGGGCGCCTTGACATGATCAGCGCGCCCCTGATTGTGTGGGCGCACCCGGCCCACCGGGATGCGGAGGCGGACATGAAGCGCATTCTCGGCGGCGCCCTCATCATCCTCGCCGGGCTGATCAGCGTCCTGGTGCTCGCCGGGGGCCTCGTGGGGCTTGGCCTGGGATTCGGCTGGATGCTGTCCCGGGCGCTGCCCTTCGATCTTTTCCAGGGCACGCTCATTGGCCTCGTGGCCGTCGGCCTCTCCGGAGTCGCGGTCTGGAGGTTTGCGGCCGCCACCTTCAGCTATCTCGCCGCGCGCACGAGCGCCCGCCTCATGCGCGCCGGCGAGGGTACGGACCGACAGCCGGGGGCGGCGCCGGGCGCGCTCGCCGAGTCGGACGGGGCAAATGGCGCCGAGGAGCCGGGGGCGCCTCCCCAGCGGCGCCACTTCGACGCTTGAAGTCGAGCCGCCCGGTTGTCCGGCCTCCGGGGATCCCTGGGCCCTTTCGATTCTTCGGGACGGTAACGGCTTTCCCCTCGCTCGCCGGGGCGCGGGGCTTTCGGCCGGGTTAGCGGCCTGCGGCCGCGCGCGGTGGCATGTCCGGTGAAAGCACGGACAGCACGGCCGCGGCGGCTCAAGCGCCAAGGGATTCGGAGCCGCGACGGCGGCCGCGCTCGCAGCAGAGGCGAGCGCAGCCGCGCTCCGGCGCGACCGGCTGGCGAGAGCGCCGGACGAAGGCCCTTGAGCACGGCGTTTCGTATATGCGGCGGCCGTCGGGACCGGCCGGTTCCGGTCCCCTCGGGCCTCCGCCCAGCGCGGCGGCCGGCCGAAGCCGAGAGAGCCGGCCGCCGCGCCGAAGTCCTGAGGACCCCGGATGTTCGCTCTGCCCGGCCCGAAGGACGTGGCGCCGCTCGCGGCGCGGCGCGCGAGGTCGATGTTTCAAGGCCTGCCGCGCGGATTCGCCGAGGCGAGGGATACGCCGGCACCGGGGGCGCCCCCGGTAGCGCGGCGGTGGCGCCCGGCGAGCGGGCGGCGGCCGGACTCAGGACGAAACGGGGAGCGGCGCCGGTTGACAGATCCAAAAGGAAGAGGCGCGCGGCACTCGCCGATCGGGTAGCGTGTTGGCAACCAAACAAGCAGTTGCCTGCCCTTGCGCCTCGCGGAGCACCTTTGACCAAAGAAAATCAGCGCCGAATCGCCCTCTTTCTCGACTTCGAGAACCTGGTCACCAACACCGGAATCACCGCGGCGAGCTTCGACCTCCAGCCTGCCGTCGATCGCCTGCTCGAGAAGGGAAAGGTCATCTACCGGCGCGCCTACGCCGACTGGTCGCGCTTTCGCGAGGCCAAGGCGCACCTGCACGAGATGGGCGTCGAGCTCATCGACGTGCCGCCCTCGACGCGCACGGGCAAGAACGGCGCGGATATGCGCCTGGTCATCGACGCGCTCGAGCTCTGCTACGCGCGCGAGTTCATCGACACCTTCGTCATCGCCTCGGGCGACAGCGACTTTTGCCCGCTCGCCTACAAGCTGCGCGAGAACGACCGCCAGGTCATCGGCATCGGCGTGCGCGAGGCGACCTCGCGGCTCTTCGTCAGGGCCTGCGACGAGTTCATCTACCTGAAGGCGGGCGCTGGCCGGGGCGAGGAGGCCGCGCACCGGCCGAGGCGCGGCGGTCGCAAGGCGGACGCCGAGGAGACCGAGGAGCGGCGGCTCGCCAGGAGCGCGGCGGCCATCGCGCGAGCGGTACCCGTCGAAGAGCCGGTTGCCCGGGGGGACGCGGCGGTCGCGCCGGCGCCGGAGGCGGCGCCCGAGAAGAAGGGCGCGAAGAAGCAGGCCGAGCCCAAGGGGTCCGGCAGGAGAGCCGCGGCCAAGGAGCCCGCCGCGACCGCCGGCGCCACGGCCAAGAAGCCCGCCGCCTCCGCCGGTGCCGCGGCCAAGAAGCCCGCCGCCTCCGCCGGTGCCGCGGCCAAGAAGCCCGCCGCGACCGCCGGCGCCGCGGCCAAGAAGCCCGCCGCGTCCACCGGCGCCGCGGCCGAGCAAGCCGAGCAAGCCGAGGAGGTTTCGAAAGAGCCGGCGAAGCAACCGAGAGGAGGCAGGAGGCGGGGCACCGGCGAGCCGAGCGTGCCTCCCATCGCTCGGGACGTCGTCTCGAGCTTGCTCGCCCACGCCACCGGGCCTTTGAACCCGTCGCTGCTCAAGGAGGCGATCGTCCGCAAGGAGCCGGACTTCGACGAGCGCGAGCACGGCTTCTCGACCTTCTCGAAGATGCTCGAGGCGATGGAGCGCGAAGGCCTGCTCAAGCGCCAGCAGGTACGGGGCCGACAGTGGTACGTGGTGCCCGCCGAGGCGACCATGGCTCCGGACTGGCCGTCCGGCCAGGTGTCGCTGCCGCTGCGCGAGCCGGGGTCGGACGACGGCGAGGTCTCGGCCGAGCCTGTCGAGCCGGGCGACGACGAGGTCCCGTTCTAGACCCGATCGCCAAGCTCGTGTGCATCGGCCGGTAGGGGCGCATGGCAATGTCATGGCAATGCGCCCGGCCCCGCGGGCCCCGACGTCCGATCCACAGACGACGAACGCTCGCCCTGCATCGGCGCCAGGCGGCTGCATAGCTTCCGAGGAGAGGATTCGCCGGCACGAAGGCTGGCGCTCCCGTTTCCCTCGGAGGTGAGGCCGCGTGGTCGGACCGCTCGTGCGTGAGGTGCGCATCCAGCGCACCACCAATCTCGAGGCTTTCCGCACCCTCGACAGGCTCGACGTGCACGTCGAGGAGGTCGAGCGCCTCGGCCGCCTGGTTCGCCGCGCCCTCAGCCCAAACCGCATCTGGATGCTCAACTCCACCGAGACCGGCGGCGGGGTCGCCGAGATGATGCCCAGGCTGTGCAGCCTGCTCAACGACCTGGGCGTCGATACCCGCTGGCTCGTGCTGCACCCGGACCATCCGGAGTTCTTCCCGGTCACCAAGGGCCTGCACCACCTGCTGCACGGGATGGATGGGCTCCCCGACGTCGGGCGCGCCAGGAGCATCTACGACGACGTGAGCCGCGGCGCCGCGAACGACCTGCGCGAGGTGATCAACCGCGGCGACATCGTGGTCGTGCACGATCCCCAGCCGGTCGGCGCGGCCGCCTTTTTCGCGCAGGAGTTCTGCTGCCCGCCGATGCTCTGGCGCTGCCACATCGGCACCGCGCATCGCAACTCGAACACCGAGAAGGGGTGGCAGTTTCTTTCGGAGTACCTGCAGCCGTTCTCGAGGCTGCTCTTTTCAGCCGAGCCCTACATCCCGGCCGAGCTGTACGAGCGCAGCACGGTGCTCTACCCGGGAATCGATCCGCTCTCGCACAAGAACCGCGAGCTGCCCCTCTACAAGCTGCTGGGCATCCTGCGATCGGCGGGGCTGGTCGACGGGCCGCCAGCGCCCGCGTGGACGCGTTTCGATGCGCAGGTGCAGCGCTTCGTCGACGGGCAATGGGTGGCCAGCCCTCTTGAAAACCTGCTGTTCCGGCCCATCGTCTTGCAGCTTTCGCGCTTCGACAGCCTCAAGGGCTACCAGCACCTGATGCCGGCCTTCGCCGACCTGCTCGAGCACGGCCCCGAGCGCATCCGGCAGATGAAGGTCGCCACCGACCGCGCCTTGAGCGAGCTGAGCCTGGTCGAGCTCGTGCTCGCCGGGCCTGATCCCGCGGGCGTCGCCGACGACCCGGAGGCCGGGGCCTATCTCGACGAGCTGTGTCGGCAGCAGCTCGCGCTGCCCGAGGAGATTCGCCGGCGCGTCCACCTGTTGCGGCTGCCAATGGTGAACACCAAGCAGAACGCGCTCATCGTCAACGCCCTGCAGCGGCTCGCCACGGTGGTCGTGCAGGCTTCGGTGAGGGAAGGCTTCGGGCTCACCGTCGCCGAAGCCCTTTGGAAGAACACGCCGGTCGTCGCCACCAATGTCGGTGGCCTCGGGATCCAGATCCGCCACGGCACCGACGGGGTGCTCGTCGATGACCCGAGCGACGCCGCCATGCTCTCGGAGGCGATCCTGCACATGCTCGCCTACCCGAAGGAGGCCGAGCTGATGGCGCGTTCGGGCCGGCGGCGCGTGCTCAGGCACTTCTTGATGCTCAGCCAGCTCCAGAGCTGGCTCGAAGAGTTCGCGCGGATTCTCAAAGTCGGCGCCGAAAGCCATCCACCGGCGGGGCTGGGCATGACGCAGTAGGCCTGGGGCGCGAGGGCCTCTGAGTTCGTTCCGCCTTGTCCAAGCAACTTGGGCGAAATCCGCTCATCCCGAGCGTAGAGGCGACCAGCGGGAGCCTCGGAGTCGAGGGACTCGCGGATTCGCCTCCCAAGCCTGATTTGGACAAGAACCTCCCACAACTCGCTCGTGAATCCGACCACTTGCAGATTCGGGTATTTCGCGCGGAACGAACTCTGGGGCCTTTTCGGCGGCGCAGGTTGCCCGGTCCGGGCGGATTCGCCCGGAGCGGGCGGATGTCGCAGGCTTGGGGCCGCCGGCGGAGCGCGAATCGTAACTAGCCGCCGATGGGGATGGTCTTGCCGCGGGCCCCTTCGCGCTTGGGCACGTGGACCTCGAGGACGCCCTCCTTCATGTCCGCGCGCACCTTGTCGCGGTCGATGGTCGAGGGCAGCGAGAAGCTGCGGGAGAAGTGGCCGTAGGCCGACTCGATGCGCTGGTAGTTCTCGCGCTTCTCCTCCCGCTCGAGCCTGCGCTCGCCGCGCAGTGTGAGCGTCGAGTCCTCGAGCACGACCTCGACGTTCTTGCGCTCGATACCGGGCAGCTCGGCGCGGAAGACGACCTCGTCCTTGTCTTCGTAGACGTCAACGGGCGGCCACGCCTGAAGCAGGGGGCCCTCGAATGTGCCCTCGAGGATCGGCTCGAAGGTGCGCTCCATCCTTCGGGCCAGCGCGCGCATCTCGCTCAAAGGATCCCAGCGGGTGATTGCCATTTGCGACCTCCACGTCACGGCCCGGCGGAATTGCCGGAGGCGGGGCGCAAAGTAGGTGTTGCCGGTACTCGGGCAACCACCCGTCTTGGGCCGAGCAGCGTCGCCGCCTCGCGCGGGCTATCGGCGCCTCGCGCGCCGCGATCGGCGAGGCTCTCCGCGCCTACGCCACCAGCTTGCCGGGGTTCATCACGCCCTTCGGATCGAGCTGGCCGAAGAGCGCCTCCAAAGCCGACATGCCGAGCGCGCCCTTCTCCGCCGCGAGGTAGGGAAGGTGATCGACCCCGACGCCGTGCTGGTGGCTGATGGTCCCGCCGCCCTCGACGATGGCCCGGCTCGCCGCGTCCTTCAGAGTCCGCCAGCGGCGCAGGTTCTCCTCGGGATCCGAGGCGAGGCGAAACAGGTAAGTCGTGTAGATGCTCGAGCCGCTCGGGTACACGTGCGACAAATGCGAGAAGACGTGGACCCGCTCGCCTGTCTCCCGCAGGCCGTCGCGCAGCGCCGCGCCGATGGCGGCGGCCAGCTCCGGCACCTGCGCCCAGGTCGCCGCCGTCTCGAGAGTATCGACCGCGAAGCCGCGCTCCCACAGCGAGTTGCGCAGGTAAGGCGTGCGGAACCGGTTCTTGTGCCACTGCCGGCCGAAGGTCTTGCCGACGTGGATGCCGCGGCCTTCGCGCGCGATGGCGAGCGCGGCGCCGCGGGCCGCCGCGACGAGCTCGGCCGAGCCCGAGAAGCCGGCGATGAGCATGCACTTCTTTGACTTCGCGCCGAGCGCCGCGAGCACCTTCTCGAAGGGGCCGAGCAGCGCCTTGTGGCCGGCGAGCGCGAGGGTCGTCTCGGTCTCTTCCGGCGTGCTCAGCCGCAGCATCGACAGCGGCAGCCCCGACTGCGCGAGGCGCCGGGTCGCCTCCAGCCCTTCGTCCCAGCCGCGGAAGAAGACGGCGTGGAAGGCCTCCTTCTGCGGCCGGCGCGTGATGCGCACGGTGGCTTCGGTGAGTACGCCGAGGCGGCCTTCGGAGCCGAGCACGAGCTGGCGCAGATCCGGCCCCGCGGCCGAGCCGGGGAAGGGTCGCAGCTCCAAGGTCCCGGCCGGCGACTCGAGCCGGCCGCCGGCGAAGAGGTGGTCGATGCGCCCGTAGCGCAGCGACTGCTGGCCGCTCGAACGGCTCGCGATCCAGCCGCCGAGGGTGGACAGCTCGAACGACTGCGGGAAGTGTCCGAGCGTGAAGCCCCGGTCGCCGAGTCGGCGTTCGAGCTCGGGGCCGGTGACGCCGGCGCCGAAGGTCGCGAGCTGGCTGCGCTCGTCGAGGCCGGCGAGGCGGTTGAGCTTCTCGAGGCTCAGGGTGAGCACCGGCCTGTCGCCCGGGAGCGGGTTGATGTGGCCGACGACGCTGGTGCCGCCGCCGTAGGGGATGACGCGCGCGCCGATCTCCTCGGCCCAGCCGAGCAGCTCGCGCACTTTGTCGCCCGAGGCCGGGCGCGCGACGCCGTCGGGGAAGGCCGCGATGCGCCCCGAGCGCAGGGCTATCCAGTCGGGAAGGCTCTGGCCGCGCGCGTGGCGCAGGCGCGTCTCGGGGCGCGTGTCGACGAGCCGATGCTCGGGCAGCCGCGACTCGGGGACCGAGGCGACGACGTCGAAGAGCGCCGCGTCGTGCGGCGGGATGGATTTGCCGACGACCCGCTCGAGGTAGGTCACCGCGCTGCTGGGCAGCGGGTAAGACTGCGAATCATCCCCCCAGCCGTTCCAGCGTCTCATGGGCGGTTCCTCGCGCCGAGTCGAGCCCCGAAAGTCGGAGACTGAACTATACCCCGCTCGAGGCACAGGCTGCCTGCCGCTTTGCGCTTCGAGGTGAGGAGGAACGGTTGGAGGGGCAAGAGTTGGGAGGGGCCGCCGTCTCGGCGGCCTGACGGCCGGTACAGAGTGCCGGCCCCTCATGCCTGCGACGACAGGCCGTCCGCGCGGGCCAGCACGAGGGCTGGCCCCTCGGAACCTATTCGTTCAGAAAAACGCAACGATCAGTGACCCCGCACACAAACGGGTAGGCGAACCACAGATCGGAGTGGCCTTCGGAACCTATTCGTTTAGAAAAACGCAAAGATCAGTGGCTCCCGCACACCAACGGGTAGCCGCAGCCACAGATCGGAGCGGATCTCGGAACCTCTTCGTTTAGAAAAACGCAAAGATCAGTGGCTCCGTACACAAACGGGTACCAGCAGCCACAGATCGGAGTGGTTCACGGTGCATCGAGGTGCCAGCCGACGCGCAGATCGGCGTTCCGGCCCTCCCGACGAGGCGCCGAACGTCACCGTCCCCCGCTTGAAGATGGTCGGGACCTCGGCTGATCGTCGCCATCGAAGGGGTGCCACGTGAGAGGCGGAGAACGCAGGGGTTCAACCGGCTCGACTCCCCAGCGCCGGATTCGGAGTGGCGGGGCGTGGCACCTACCCCCGCCCCCCCTCCCGCACGGCGCGCAGCGATCTCCTGGGCACGAACGTCGCCCTCAGCGCGCCGTGCAGGAGGGGGGCTTTCACGCGCGGCGGCGAGTCGCCTCGATGCAAGGGCGGGCGGTTGGAGGGCAGGAGTTGAGATCGTGGCACCTACCCGCGCCGCGCGCTCTCGCACGGCGCGCAGCGATCTCCTGGGCACGAGCGCCGCCCTCCGCGCGCCGTACAGGCGGGGGCTTTCAGGCGCGGCGGCACTCCGCTTCGAGGCAAGGACGAACGGTCGGAGGGCCAGAATCGAAGAGGGCCCCGACACCGGGGCCCTCTCCACTGCCATTCGATGGTCCGAGCCCGCGCTACGCCGCAGGCTGCTCAGCGAGCTGCGCGAGCAGCTTCACGAGCACCTTCCAGAACTTCTCGGTCGCCGGGATGTGGAGCCGCTCGTCGGGCGAGTGGGCGTCGAGGATCGTCGGGCCGACCGAGATCATGTCCATCTTCGGGAAGACCTCGCCGATGAGCCCGCACTCGAGGCCTGCGTGGATGGCCATCGCCTGGGGCTTATCGCCGTACAGCTCGCTGTAGGCCTTCTCGAACTGCGCGAGCACCGGCGAGCTCATGTTCGGCTTCCAACCCGGGTAGCCCTCGCCGACGGTGGGCGCGAGGCCGGCCAGGCGCATCACGGCCTTGACCTGCTCGATGGCCTCGGCCTTCGCCGAGCCGATGAGGCTGCGCTGACTGGTGCCGATGGCGATCTCCTCGCCCTCGATGAACAGGGTGGCGAGGTTGGTCGAGGTCTCGACGAGCCCGGCGATGTCGCTGCTCATTCGCAGCACGCCGTGCGGCATGGCGAGGACCGCGTCGAGCACGCGCTGGACTTGCGGGCGCGCGATGACTTTGCCCTGGGCGGCCGGCGCCTTGCGCAGGCTGATCTCGACAGAGGGCTCGACCGTGCCGAGCTCGTCGCGCACGGTCGCGGTCAGCTCGGCGGCCAGCGCGGTCAGCTTGTCGAGGTCGGCCGCGGGCGCGAGCACGAGCGCCTCGGCCTCGCGCGGGATGGCGTTGCGCTTGCTGCCGCCCTTGAACGAGGCGACGTGCACGTCGCTGAGCGCGAGCATCTTGCGCAGGGCGCGCCCGAGGATCTTGATGGCGTTGCCGCGCCCCTTGTCAATGTCAGTGCCCGAGTGGCCGCCCTTGAGGCCGGCGACGTTAAGCTCGAGGGTTTCAAAGCCCGCCGGCGCGTCGACCCACTCGATCTTCATGCGGCCGACGGTGTCGCCGCCGCCAGCGCAGCCGACGTAGACGATGCCGTCCTCCTCGGAGTCGAGGTTGATCATGGTCTGCGACTGCAGGAACCCGGGCTTGAGGCCCTTGGCGCCGGTCAGGCCGGTCTCCTCGTCAACGGTGAAGAGCATCTCGAGCGGCGGGTGGACGAGGTCCTTTGCCTCGAGCAGCGCGAGCGCGGCGGCGACCCCGATGCCGTTGTCGGCGCCGAGCGTGGTGCCCTTCGCCTTGATCCACTCGCCATCGACGTAGGCCTGGATCGGGTCGTTCTCGAAGTCGTGTTCGGTGCCCTTGTTCTTCTCGCAGACCATGTCGACGTGGCCCTGCAGGAGCACCATCGGCGCGTTCTCGTGGCCGGGGCTGCCGGGCTTGCGCACCACGATGTTGCCGGTCTGGTCCTGCTCGGGCTTGTAGCCGAGCTTCTCGATGGTCTGCTTGAGGTACTCGAGGAGCTTGCCCTCTTTCTTCGAGGGATGCGGGACCTTGCAGATCTCGTCGAAGTACTTCCAGAGGGTCTTGGGCTCGAGATCGGTAATGTTCTGGCTCACGGACTGCTCCTTGGTCGAAGCGGGTGTGCCGCGGTTTGGGGATGGAGCGCGCCTCGTGCGGCCGGACGGCATTGCGGGCGCTCGGCACCTAGACTGCCCCAAGGCCGGCGGAGCCGCCAGCGTTGCATCTCAAAGGATGTCGTCTCGCAGGCCCTTGGCGGCCGCCTCCGGCGTCTTGCCGAGGGTCTTGTGCACGTAGAAGTGCTCGAGGGTGACGAGGATGACCGCGAGCAGCGGGGTGGCGATGAAGATCGCCAGCGGGCCGAGCGAGAGGGTCAGCAGGATCTGCCAGAACAGGAGCAGCGCGGGCGGGATGTCCACCGCGTGCTTCATGACGATGGGCATCAGCAGGTTGCCCTCGATCTGCTGGACGGCGATGTAGACGACGAGGGTCCACAGCCCGGTAGCGAAGCCCTGCGTCAGGCCCGCGGCGACTCCTGGGACGGCCGCGAGGAACGGGCCTGCGTACGGGACGAGCTCGCCGAAGAAGGCGATAACCGAGAGCACCAGCCAGGTGTCGAGCCCGATGATGAGCAGGCCTATCGCGGTGAGTACGCCGACCGCGGTCATCGAGATGAGGGTGCCGACGACCCAGCCCTTGATGGCCGTGCCGACCTTGAGGAAGTAGGCGCGCAGGTTGTCCTGCTGCTCGTAGGGCACCAGGTGGACGATGCCGCGGACGTAGACCTCGGGCTCGTACGCGAGGAAGAAGGCGACGGCGATGACGAAGACGATGCCGGCGAGGACGGCGAAGAGGCCGCCCACCGCGGTCGGCGCGATGCGTCCGAGCCAGGCGCCGAGCCGCTCGCCGATGCGCTCGCCCACGCCTCCGAGCGGGCCCGGGGCCGCGCCCACTTCGGCCTGGGCGCGCGTCCACCAGCGCTGAACCCGCGCGAAGGCCTCGGGCGCCTGCTGGACGAGCTGCTCTACCTGAGCGGCGAGGCTCGGGTAGGCCAGCCAGGCGAGAAGCGCCACGAGCCCCAGGGAGCCGAGCACGACGATGATGGCCGCCAGAGGGCGAGGCATCAGGCGCCCGAGCCACTTGACCGGATAGTGGAGGACGAAGGCGAGCAGGATGCCGAAGAGCGTGAGGAAGAGGACCTCGACGGCCCGCGACAGGAGGATGAAGGTGCCCCAGAGGACGAACAGCGTAAGGCCCGCGCCGACGATGTACCGGTAGCGCGGCCAGCGCGTCGTCGGTGGGGGAAATCCCTCGCCCATGCGATCAAGATTGGGCTCCTCCGCTCGACCGCAATGCGGTTCCAGAAGAGGAGGAAGGGCCACCGCTCGGCGGTCTGTATGGCCGAGGAGGGAGAGCCGCCGTCTCGGCAGCTTGCGTGGCCGCAGGGCAGAAAGGAAGGGACGGCCGACGCTGCCTGGGCATCGCCGCGGGCGGTTTCTTACGCAAGAGGAGGCCGGACAGGCGCCGGCTCGTCAGCGTGACGAGCCTCGGGCAGTGCGCGAGGTCGCCCGGAGGGCGAGCTCGGAATCGGGTCGCGGGGAGCCGCGCGCAGCCCGGCTCGAGCGAGCGCGGCGCGGACCCGCGGCCGGCAAGAGCCCCGCGCGGCGACTTCGCGACGGGTTCGGCTACAGTGCGAGCATGCGCCGACAACTCATCTTCGCCGCCGTGTGCCTGCTCGCCGGCGCGGCCATCGCCCTCGCGATCGTCTTCAAGCTCGAGTCGCGGCCGCCGCCTCCCGACGGCCCGTCGGTCGTCTCGCGCATCCGCGAGGTGGCGCGGCTCGAGACGCTCGAGGTCTCGCTCTACAAGAAGCTGCACTTCGCGCCCGATCCGCTGCCGACCGGCTCGCTGTGGGGCGATGTCTTGAACTGGATGCGCTACAAGGTGAGCGCGCCGCAGGCGAGGGCCATCGTCTTCGCCAAGGCACACCTCGGGCTCGATCTCGAGCGGCTCGGCCCCGACCGGCTGCAGACGGTGGGGCGGCGCGCCTTCGTGGTGTTGCCGCCGATTCGCGTGCAGGTCGAGCTCCAGCCCGGGGAGACCGAGATCATCGGCTCGACCCTCGACTCGATCGAGACGGCGCGGCTGTTCGAGCTGGCGCGCGAGGCCTTCGAGCGCGAGGTCGAGGCCGACGAGAAGCTGCGCGCCCGCGCGCGCCGCTCGGCCGAGCGCGCTATCCGGGAGCTGTTGACCAACCTCGGCTTTGTCGAGGTGCATTTCGTCGAGCACCTGCCGGCGGCCGGATAGGCGCTCGAGAGAGGGCAAGGAGAAGAGGATGAATGGCGTGAAGCTGGCGGGGCTGCTGGGCCTGATGTCTCTCGTGCTCCTCGTGCCGCGGGACGGGTCTGCGGCGGTGAGGCTGGGCGCCGGAGCGAACTACTGGCTCGAGCACGGCGGGCTCTTCAATCTCGACCTGCAGGTGAACACGCCGATAGCCAAGCGCCTGTTCGTCGGCGGCCGGTTCGGAGCTTTCCTGACCACCGGGAGCGAGCGCGTCGGCATTCCGCTCGATCTCGCGCTGACGGTGCCCATCGGCGGGCGCGTATACATCGAAGGGCTCGCGGGGCCGTGGCTGTCGTTCGAGGGCGACTTCATCCGCGCGCACGGCGCTATCGGTTTTGGCCTCAGGTCGGGGAACTTGAGCTTTGGCCTGGAGGCGGGCTGGCTCTCGCCGAGCGGGATCATCGGCGCGCGCTTGTCTTGGAGAATCTGATCCGGTTCACGCGCAGCCGGAAAGCCTCCGAATTCACCGGCGAGGCGCCGGAGGTCTCGGCTCATTTCAACGCAGGGAGGCGAATGTGCGGCGCCCTCGACGCCGAGGCTCTCGCTGGTCGCCTCTACGCTCGAGCTGACCGGTTGGGTCCAGGGCATGGACGATTTCACGTGCCCTGCGCCGGGCGGACAGGTTGATTTCGACGCCTCGTCTGCCAACATCGCCCGCCCTATGCGAACCCGACTCGGAAAGCTCGCTGGCGTTCTCGTCGCTCTTCTGCTCACCTCGCCCGCCGCGCGCGCCGAGGAATCGCCGCGCCCCGCCTATGCCGCCGCGCTGCAGCTCGGGCCGGTCGGGCTGGTGCCGCACACCGAAGTGCGCAGCCGGTTCGAGAGCCGCAGCGATCTCGATCTCGACCGTTCGAACGCCGAGGACCCGAACCGCTTGCTCCTGCGCACGCGGATAGGCGCGACGTTGAGCTGGGGCGTCGCCTCCGCCTTCGTCGAGGGGGTTGATGCCCGGGAGCTGATGACGCCGCCGGCTGACCGGCGCGACGAGGCGACGCTCGACGTACACGAGGCCTGGGCCGAGGTTCGGCGGCCGTTCGGGACCCCGTTCTTCGCGAGGATCGGGCGCCAGGAGCTGGCGCTCGGCTCGAAGCGGCTCGTCGATTGCTCGAGCTGGGGCAACCGGCTGCGCGCCTTCGACATGCTGAGGCTCGGGGCCGACGGCGAGCGCTGGAGAGTTGACGCATTTGCCGGCCGGGTCGTGGTCGTGCGCGACCGCGAGCTCGACACGTGGAAGGCCGGGGAGAACTTCTGGGGCGTCTTCTCGACGCTCGGGCTGGGATTCGGCGCGTCGGCGGACCTCTTCGTCCTCGGGCTGAGCCAGCAGGCGCGCGCCGACGAGGCCAAGCCGATAACGGGCGAGGACGGTGTCATCGGTTCGGCCAGGAAGATCACGCCGGGAGCGCGGCTCTTCGGGTCGGCGCTCTCGGAGCGCCTCGGCTACGAGGCCGAGGCGGCGCTCCAGCTCGGCAACCGCGCGAACGACCAGGTGCTCGCCTACGCCGGCCGGCTGGGCGCGAGGTGGACAGTGCGGGAGCTTCCGGCGGCGCCTTGGTTGGGCTTCGAGCTGAGCTACGCCTCCGGCGACGAGGATCCGAATGACGGCAGGCTCGGCCGCTTCGCCCCGGTCTTCGGCAGCACGCACGGGCCCTACGGGCTCATCGACCTGTTCCGCTGGCAGAACATGCGCGAAGCGGCGCTCTTCTTCGGGCTGTCGCCTGGCGACAAGGTCAAGCTCACGGCCGAGTACCACGCGTTCTGGATCGCTTCGGTGAAGGACGCGTGGTTCAACGCCTCTGGCTCGGCGCTGCGGCGCGCGGAGGACCGAAGCGCGCCTTCGTTCGCGGGGAACGAGTTCGACCTGCTCGTGAGCTGGCAGCCGATGCGCGTGCTCGCGTTCGAAGCCGGGTTCGCGTGGTTTTCGCCGGGCGGCTTCGCGCGCGCGACCGGCGCGGCGAACGCGGCGCGGTCGGTCTATCTCCAGGCGGCGCTGAGCTACTGACGAGCTGTCGGCCGGCCGACTTGACCGGTGGCCGTGTCGGCTCCAGCAGGCCCAGCACTCGCTTTTCTGCGGCATTCCAGCGCGCCGACTCTGCCCAAGCCCCCTCTTTCTGGCGCGCGGACGGACTCGTGCCCGCCATCGTGTAAGCCCCCTCTTTCTACGGCGCGCACTCGACCTGAGTACTCGCCGCGAGCGCCTCAGCGCGCCGTAGGAGTGGGGGCTTAGACAGAGGGCAGCGCGTGTGGAGGTCGGCAAGGCCTGACACGCGTGGGCGCGGAGGAGGCAACAAGGGGCGGAAGCCTTGCCGGCCTCCGCCCCTCGAACGCAGCCTCCGCGGGCCCCGGGCGCGTCTACTTCGCCTTGCAGCCCTTGGTTAGCGTGTACTCGTAGGTGCCGAGCTCGTCACGCCAGTACTCGCCCTCGTAGGGCCAGTAGACCTGCTCGTCGGTGACGGCGACCGAGTACTTGTACTTCTTGACGACCTCGACCTTGCCCGGCGAGGCGAGCGAGTCCTCGAGGAACTTCTTCTCCATCGTGCTCGTCTCGAACTTGATGCGCAGCGCCTGGCCGAGCAGGTCCTTGAGCTGGCCGAGCTCGAACTCGAGCTTCGCCTTGGCGAGGATGCCGGCCTTCGACATCAGCCCGCTGCGCTCGACCTTCATCTCCTCGTTGAGCGCTTTGGCGAGCTCCGAGTACTTGAAGAGATCGGGGCGCTCGCGGATCGAGTCCATCTCGGCCTCGAGCTCGAGGATCGAATCGTTGACCGCCTTCAGGTCCTTGTCGGTGAGCGCCAGCTTCAGGATGCGCTCGAGCAGCAGGCCCGTGCTGCGCCGGCCCTCGCGGTTGCGCTTCTGCACCTCGGCGAGGATGGCCCAGTAGCCCTGGGCGTCGGTGTTCGCGCCGGTGATCTTCTCCAGCTCGTTGTGCACCGGCATGTAGGTCTGCTCGAACTCCTCGAGGATGGCGCGCGCTTCGCGGTAGCGGCAGTTCTCGTAGTAGATGACCGCTTTGAGGATGAGCGCCTCGGGGAAGTATTCGTCCTTGAAGAACGGCGAGGAGAGGGTGATCAGGTTGCCGAGCGCCCGCTCGTACTCGCCGATGCGGAAGTGCGCCCAGCTCGCCTCGAAGAGCGACTCGAGCCACTGGTCGGAGCCGCGCGCGACCTTGTCGTAATAGAAGATGGCGTAGCGGTTCTGCTTGTGGCCGTAGTGCGTGCGCGCAAGCTGCATGAACGCGAGCTCGCGCAGCCGCGCGTCGGCGTTGGGGCTGGTGCGCGGGTTGTTGATGCGCACCACCTCCTTGAACGACTCGAGCGCCTGGGCGAAGGCCCCTTCCTTGAAGAAGATGGCGCCCTCCAGGTACTTCACCTTCGCGTAGAAGGCGTCGTCCCTGGGCACCATCAGGACCAGGCGCTTGGCCTCGTCGAGGCTCTTCTTCGCCTCCTCGGCCTGGCCGACCTCGTCGAGCGCCTTGCCTCGATAGAAGTGGTAGCGCGCCAGCAGGTAGCGGAACTCGGAGCGGAAGCGCTCGGGGAACTCCTCGTTGGCGTAGAGCGCCACGGTGTCGAGGACGATCTGCTCGTTGACCGTCTTGTGCGCGATGTAGAAGAGCCACTCGAGGCAGCTCTTGAAGTACTTGTTCGACGGACCCTTGGCGAGCAGCTTTTTGAACTCGTTGAGCGCCGAGTGGTACATGCCCATGCGATAGAGCGTCTTCGCGAGCATGTAGTCGGCCTCGTCCTTCAGCTCGGCCATCTTCGGGTCCTTGATCACCTCGAAGAAGGCGAGCGCCGCGGTCTCGTAGCGCTTCTGCTTGAAGAGGTTGACGGCCGCGTCGAGCCGCTGGCGCTCGGCGCTCTTGCCCGAGACGTCGACCGCGTCGAAGGTCATCACCGGCGCCTGCTTCGGCGGCGGCGCGGGGGGCGCGGGAGGCGGAGTCGGCTTCGGCTGCTCGGTGGGCGCGGGGCTGCTGCCGCTCAGGTCGATCCCGAGGCCCGGCAGCGCCGGCGGCTGCTGCTGCGACGAGGAGTCGTCCGCCTTCTCTTCGAGCTTGCCGCCCGGGGGCGTGCGGGCCGTCTCGCGCGACGAGTCGCGCTTGGGCTTTTTCACCTTGCGCTGCGTGCGCTTCTTCTTGGGCTTGGGCTCGTCGTCGCTCAGGTCGAGCCCTTCGAAGGAGATCTGGCCCGAGGCCATCGCGGCGAGCGAGGCTGGCGGGCGCGGCGCGGCGTTCGCGTCGGCCCAAGGCGCCAGGAGGAGCAGCGCTGCCAGGGCGGCGGCCGCGGCCAGGAGCGGGCGCGCCGGGCGCGCGGCGGGCACGGGGGTGGGGAGGTGCGCGAAGGTCTGGCTCACCGGTTATTCCTCGTGGCCGGAGCCGGCGAAGTAGGAGAGGCCGAGCTCGAACATGATCTGGTTCTGCAGCTTGCTCGAGGAGGTGCCGAGCTTGACGGTCTGAGCGTTGTAGATGTAGTCGCGCAGCTCCACGCGCAGCATCAGGCTCGGGGTGATGTAGTAGCGCTGGCCGACGCCGAAGTGCCAGGCGATGGCGAAGGTGTTGGTGCCGCCGGGCGCCTGGTACTGGATGGTGCTCAGCCCGCCGATGAAGGCGAGGTCAAAGTGCAGCACCTTCTCGGCCAGCACGCTGAACTTGCCGTAAATCGGCGCCCAGGCGACGTCGAACCCGGCCATCAGGCCCAGCTTGCCCGGCACGTCGGTGAGCTCTTTGAGCTCGGGACCTTTGCAGCTCCCGTCGGTCTTGCAGACGCTGACCGAGCTCGAGGGCATGTTGAGCGAGTAGTTGGCGAACAGGCCGACCGAGATGGACTCGACGATGTGGTAGTTGAGCTTCAACCCGCCGCTGAGCTTCTGGAAGAAGGGGTCCGCGAGGCTGACCGAGACGGTCGGCGAGACCTCGAAGCGGCCGTCCTTGAGGAACAGCCGGCCCGACACCGGCGGCATCTTGTCCTCGAGATCGATGGGTGCGGCCTTCTCGCCTTCGTTCTCCGGCTCCTGGGCGGCTGGCTGTGCGCCGAGCGCGCTGCCGGGAAGCGCGAGCGCCGCGAGCAGGGCGAGCAGCGCGGGGAGGTTTCGACGGGTCATGGCCTCGAGCTTGGGCGAGCGGCGCACGGTCACGGCTCCTGGTAGTCGAAGGAGAAGGGCAGGAACACGCTGAGCCCGGCGTTGAGGGTGAGCACGTTCTGCAGGACCGCTTTGTTGGCGCCACCCGGGCGGTCCGAGTAGATGGCCTCGATGATCGAGACGTCGACGGCCAGGAAGTCGTTGATGGAGAAGCGCTGACCGATGCCGATGTGCGTCGAGAGGTGCGGCCCGTCGGCGTCGGAGGTCTGGGTGAAGATCGCCCCGGCGCCGCCGATCACGAACAGGTCGAAGTGCCGGATGGCGTTGAAGATGCTGATCTTGCCGTAGATGGGCGACCAGATAAGGTCGAGCGCGAACGACATCTTCGGGAGCACCGAGGGCAGGCGCGACTGGAGCTGGCGCTTGGCGAGGCGCACGTTGTCGGTCGGGACCAGGTTGTATTGAAGGAAGCGCACGCCCAGGCCGAAGCTCTCGTGCGGGTGGTAGGAGGCGCGCGCTCCGGGGCCGAACTTGGGGTAGTACGCGTCGTTGAGCTGCACGAAGGCCATGGGCGTCAGGTCGAAGCGGTTGCGCTTGAGAAAGCCGCGCCGCTGCACGCTCTTGACCCGGTCCTCGGAGGTGATGTCGAGCTCGCTCAGCCGCGGCTCGGAGCTGGCCGCGGGCTCGTCGATATCCAAAGGTGGCGTTGGCGCCTCCGGAGCCGTTTGCGGCTGCTCGGGCGTCTGCTCGGGAGCATCCTCGGTGAGGTCGAGCCCTTCGAACTGGGCGGCGGCCACCGACGGGAGAAGGAGCGCGAGCAGCGCCCCGAGGCAGGCTGAAGGTCGCATGGCCGGAAATCCTAGCTCAAGTCCGACTCGGTTCAAGGTCGCTGCCCGAAAGGCCGCTTGCCAGCCAGGCAGGTGCGCGAAGCCGCCCGCGCCGCGCGCTCAGCACGGATCCAGCTTGAGCTGGTCGCCCTCCTGCGTGCCGGTGCGCTGCAGCGTCCCGGCCGGCAACTCGAGCGCCGAATAGGCGTCGAGGTACATCCGGGTGGCGCGCCAGGGCTTGATCGTGTGCACCGCTCGCACGACCCGCCCTTCGCTATCGAGGAAGGCGACGTCGATCGGAAAGCGCATGAAGAACATGTGGATCGAGTTGCAGGGCACGAGGTGCAGCCCCTCGCCCTCGGCGAGGCCGCGGCGGCCGAGCAGGCCCTTGGCTCGCGCCAGGCTCGACGAGGCGACCTCCACCTTGTCGCCGAGGACTGTGGAGCGGGTGACATTGTGGACGATGAGCGGCATGGCCGCGCATTATACCGGCCGCCCGTGCCCTGACCGAAAACCCGAGGAGCGCCGCGCGGCCGTGTTCCTGCCCAGAATCGACCCTCCGCTCAACCTGGTGCTCGTCGAGCCCCAGATCCCGCCGAATACCGGCAACGTGGCGCGCCTGTGCGCGGTGACCGGGGCGCGGCTGCACCTGGTCGGCCCGCTCGGCTTCTCCATCGCCCAGAAGGATCTGCGGCGCGCCGGGCTCGACTACTGGGACAAGGTCTTCCAGCGCTACTACCCGACGCTCGACGACTACCTCGCCGAGCACGGCGCGGCCCGGCGCCACCTCTTCAGCGCCCGCGCCGAGCGCTCGCTGTGGGAGGCCGAGTTTCGGCCCGGCGATCACCTCGTGTTCGGCTCCGAGCCCGAAGGCCTGCCCGCTTCCTTCGTCGAGGCCTTCCCGGAGCAGACCGTCGGCATCCCCATGCTGCCCGAGCGGCGCAGCCTCAACCTCTCCACCGCGGTCGGGATCGCGACCTACGAGGCGATTCGACAACAGCCTTTTCGCGCCCGGTAGCCCAGGCAGCGTTTTTGCGGTGGGTCCGAGCCGCGGCTAATCTCGTCAGCGACCATGCGCCCCGGCGACCCTGAACTTTCCCACGGACGGCTGAGCGAGCACCCGCTCGCCGAGCTATTGCTGTCCGCCCGAGAGCGCGGCGCGACGGGCGTGCTGCGCATCGACGGGAGCGGCGGCACCAGCCGGCTCTTCATGCGCCAGGGCGTGCCGGCGGGCGCGCGCGTCGCGGTCGGCTTCCGCCCGCTCGGCCAGGTGCTCGTCCAGAGCGGGCTCATCGATCTCGAGACCCTCGATCGCGCGCTGCCGCAGCTCGAGCGCGGCAGGCCGCTGCCCGAGGTGCTCTGCGAGATGGGCGCGCTCGACGAGGACGGGGTGCGCGAGGGGATGCGGCTGCAGCTCTTCGAGCACCTGCGCGCGCTGGGGCGCCTTGCCGACGGGCGCTTCGAGTTTCGGTCCGAAGAGCCTCCGGGGTGGACCTCGGGGCTGGCGCTCGACGCGGACGGCGCCGACGGCTGCATCGCCGAGGCGCTCGCGTCGCCGGGCGCGCAGGCTTACGTCGCCGCGATGCTCGCCGCGCTCGGCCCGCGGGTCTTGCGGCTCGGCGCCCGCTTCGCGCAGCTCGCCTCGACGCTGCGGCTCGAGCCGCGCGAGCGCGAGGCGCTCGAGAGCTGGCGCGCGGGCGGCGGCCCCGAGGATCTCATCGAGCGCGGGGTAGACCCGGCCCGCGTGCGTTGGCTGGCCGCGGCGCTCATGGCGCTGGGCGGCGTCGAAGCGATCGATCCGACCGAGGAGGTCCGCGAGCGGGCCGAGCGGCGCGCCCGCGAGCTCGAGCAGCAGGCGCGCGAGGCCGCGGAGGCCTTGGCCCGGGAGATCGAGTCGCAGGCGCAGTCCCAAGAGCAGGAGCTGCGGCGGCGCCGCGGCGAGCTGTGCGCGCGGCTCGAAGAGGAGGAGGCGCGTCAGGCCGAGGAGCTGCGCGAGCGCGAGCGGCTCGAGGAGGAGCGCCGCGAGGCCGAGGCGCGCGCCGACAGGGCGCTCGAAGAGGCGCGTCAGGCTCGCGAGAAGGCCGCCGCGGAGGCGCAGCGGGCCGCCGAGGAGCGGCTCGCGCAGGCCGAGCAGGAGGCGCGCGCGCTGATCGAAGCGGCCCGCGCCGAGGCCGAGCAGCGCGCAAGCGAGCGGCTCGAGGAGGAGCGCCAGCGCGCCGACGAGCTCGAAAGGAAGCTCGCCGGCGCCGAGGCCGAGCGCGCTCGGGCAGAAGAGGCGCGCCGGCGCGCCGAGGCCGACCGGGACGCGGCGCTCGAGCTGGCGCGCGAGGCCGAGCAGGAGCTGCAGTCGGCTGCCCAGCGCGTGGAGGCCGGCGACGAGGGCGGGGCTGTTCAGGCGGTCCTCTGCGAGGCGCAAGAGCGCGCCGCGAGGGAGGCCGCGGAGATCGCCGCCGCGGCCGAGCAGCTCGTCGCCGAGGAGCGCGCCCGCGCCGACGAGCTCGAGCGGCGCAGCGCCGAGCTCGAGGCGGTGTGGAGCGCGGACGAGGCCGCCCGCGCCGAGGCCGAGAAGGAGTGCGCCGAGCTCGAGGCCAGGGTGCGCGCCGCTGCCGAAGCGCGGGCTCGGCTCGAGGAGCAGTCGAAGCTTTGCGAGCAGCAGGCGCGCGAGCGCGCCGAGCAGCTTTGCCACGAGGCCGTCGAAAAGGCCCGGCTCGAGGGCGAAGAGCAGCTCGCGCGGGAGAAGGAGCGCGCTGCCGCTCTCGAGCTTCGCGTCACCGGGCTCGAGCAGGCGCGCAGCGAGGCCGAGCGGCTCCGCGGCGAGCTCGCGCGGGCGCGCGAGGAGCTCGAGGCAAAGGTCCGCGAGGCCGAAGAGTCGCTGCGGCGCGAAGAGGCCGACGCGGCGCGCGCGGCGAACGAGCGCCAGGAACAGCGCGACCGCGAGCTGCGCGAGGCCGAAGAGCGACAGCGCGCCGAGGCGCAGGAGGCTATCGCCCGCGAGCGAGCGCGGGTCGAAGAGCTCGACGCCGCGCTCGAGAAGGCCATCGCCGCGCGCGAGGCCGAAGAGTCGGAGCGCGCGAAGCTCGCCGAGGCCTGCGCCGGGCTCGAGGCGCGGCTGGCCGAGCTCGCCGAGCAGCGCAAGCGGGCGCTCGAGGAGGCGCGCGAGAAGGAGCAGCGGGCGCGCGAGAAGGCCGAAGAGGACTCGCGCAAGAGCGCCGAGCAGATCCGCGCCGAGAAGGAAGAGCAGCTCCGCGAGCAGGCCGAGTGGGTCGAGGCGCTCGAGGCGGAGATCGCCGAGGAGCGCGAGGCCTGCGCCGCCGCCGCCGCCGCGGGCGCCGAGGCGGCGCGGGCCCGCGAGGAGCTCGAGGCGAAGGTTCGCGAGGCCGAGGAGGCGCTGCGCCAGCTCGAGGCCGAGGCGCGGGAGAAGGAGCGCCAGGCGCGCGAGCGCGCAGAGGAAGAGGCGCGCCAGAGCTCCGATCACCTCCGAGCGGAGCTCGAGGTGCGGCTGCGCGAGCAGGCCGAGCGCGCCGAGGCGCTCGACCGGGAGCGCGGCGAGGCCGCGGCGCAGCGGGAATCCGAAGAGGCCGCGCGCGCCGAGGCGGAGAAGGCGCGCGAGGAGCTGGGCGCGAAGCTCGCGCAAGTCACCGAAGCGTGCGAGCGGCTCGCTCAGGAGGCCGAGGAGCGGGAGCGGCGCGCCCGCGAGCAGGCCGAGGACGAGGGCCGCAAGAGTGCAGAAGCGCTGGGCGCCGAGCTCGAGGAGAGGCTGCTCGAGGAACGCGCGCGCGCCGATGCGCTCGCCGCCGAGGTCGCGGAGGCCAAGGCCCGCCGCGAGGCGGAAGAGGCGGCGCGGGCCGAGGCCGAGCGTTCGCGCGACGAGCTCGCCGAGAAGCTGAAGGCCGCCGACGAGCTGCGCGAGCGGCTCGAGAAGGAGGCCGAAGAGAGGGAGCGGCGCGCCCGCGAGCAGGCCGAAGGCGAAGGGCGCGACCGCGCCGATTCGCTGCGCGCCGAGCTCGAGGAGAGGCTGCGCGAGGAGCGCGAGCGCGCCGAGGCGCTCGCCGCCGAGGTCGCGGAGGCGAAGGCCCGCCGCGAGGCTGAGGAGGCGGCGCGGGCCGAGGCCGAGCGTTCGCGCGACGAGCTCGCCGAGAAGCTGAAGGCCGCCGACGAGCTGCGCGAGCGGCTCGAGAAGGAGGCCGAGGAGCGGGAGCGGCGCGCCCGCGAGCAGGCCGAAGGCGAAGGGCGCGACCGCGCCGATTCGCTGCGCGCGGAGCTCGAGGAGAAGCTGCGCGAGGAGCGCGAGCGCGCCGAGGCGCTCGCCGCCGAAATCGCGGAGGCCAAGGCCCACCGCGAGGCCGAAGAGGCGGCGCGGGCCGAGGCCGAGCGTGCCCGCGACGAGCTCGCCGAGAAGCTGAAGGCCGCCGACGAGTTGCGCGAGCGGCTCGAGAAGGAGGCCGAAGAGAGGGAGCGGCGCGCCCGCGAGCAGGCCGAACAAGAGCAGCGTTCGATCATCGAAGCGCTGCGCGCCGAGCTCGAGGAGAAGCTGCGCGAGGAGCGCGAGCGCGCCGACGCGCTCGCCGCCGAGATCGTCGAGGCCCAGGCGCGGCGCGAGGCCGAACAGGCGGCGCGCGCACACTCCGAAAAGGTCCGCGGGGATCTCGAGGGTCAACTTCGGAACGCCGACGAGGCCCGACGCCGGCTCGAGCAAGAGGCGCTCGAGCGCGAACGGCTCGCTCGCGCTTCGGGATCTGCGCAGGCGATCGAAGGCGCGCGCGCCCAGGCCGAGGCGCGGCTGCGCGAGGAGCGCGAGCGGGTCCGAGCGCTCGAAGAGAGGCTCGCCGCGCTGCGGCAGGCCCAGCATCAGGACGAGGCCGCCCGGATCGAGGCGGAGGCGGGCGCGCGGGAGCTCGAGCAGAGGATCCAGGACGCGGAGGAGGCCTCGCTGCGCGCCTGCCGCAGCGGCGCGGCCGAAGCGACGGCTGTCTCGGAGCTCGCGGCGCTCGGAGCGCAGATCGAGCAGGAGCGCGCGCGCGCAGAGCAGCTCGAGAAGCAGCTCGCTGATGAACGTCTGATCGAGCGACCGGGCACTTTGCCGTCGGGACCTGCGTCCGTGGAGCTGACCGGCATCGCGGTCGCGGCCGAGGAGATGGAGCTCGCCACCGCGGGGCTCTCGCTCGATTCGGGCCTCGATTCTCCGGCGGCCCTCGGCGAGGACGATCTGATCGAAGAGGCGCCCGCGGGCGAGTCCGAGCCTATCGAGCTGGAGCTGGACCTGTCGCAGGAGGTCCCGGCGCATGGCTCCGAGGAGGCTCTCCTCGACGCCGCTCGCGAGATTGGCGAGCGGACGGAGGCCTGGGACCCTCAGGAGTACGAGCGCCTCTTCGCGGCCAGGCTTGCGGCCGAAGCAGAGCGCCAGGCCCGCCTGCAGCAAGCCCGCGACCTCGCAGCTCAGCTCCCTGCCGGCGAGGCCGAGCCGCCTCGCCCAGTGGAGATGGAGGCGACCCCAGAGATCGATCTGTCGCCGGAAGAGGCGATCGAGCTGGGGGGCGCAGCGCTCATCGACGAGCCCCCGGTCGTCAGCTCATGGGACTCGGTCGTCGGGTCCGCCACTCCTCCTTCGATCCCGTCGCCGGTCGAGGCGGCCCCCGAGGGCCCGAGCTTGATGGACATGGTCTTCGACGACCAGCCCCCGTCGTGCCCCCCGCCCGTTCCCGCGGCGGACCGGTCCTGGTCGTCGAACGAGCCTCTGGACTACGACTCGGTGGAGTTCGAGCCTCCTCCGATTCCGTTCTTCCCGTCCGCGCCGGCGGTGGCGCCGCCCGTTCTTCATCCGGTGCGGCCGCCGCCGGTCACCCCAGAGCAGCCCGCGCCCGCCCCGATCCTCGAGGTGCCGCCGGTGTTCGAGCCGTCGCGCGGCGGGCTGGTTGAGCCGGGCGGAATCGCCTCGGTGCTGGAAGCGATGGCAGGGAAGACGGACTTCGAGGCCCCGACCCCGCGCGACTTCCCTTCGCCGCACCAGCCGGCTGCGACGCAGGGCCCGGGCGAGGACTGGATGGAGGCGCCAGAGGGCGAGGCCGTCAGTCACCGGGGCAGACCGAAGACGCCGCCGGCTATCGAGGGCGGCTGGAATGCAGCTTTGTCACCCGAGGACGAGTTCTCCGTGCCCGCGGATGAACCCTTCTATGGCGATGGTGAAGACGTGACTGACCCCAAGGACGTGCGCGCCCGGCGCCAGCGCCTGCTGCGTCGCGCTTTCGACAACCTCGGCGTGCTGCCGCGGCAGGCGGCTGTTGAGGGCGGCGTCGTCGAGAAGCCTTCCAGCGCCCCGAGCGCAGCCTCGCCGCCTGCGGCGCCCGCCAAGCAGCCGACCCTGAGCCCCGAAGAGATCGCGCTCGCCAAGAAGATCGAGGCGCGGCACATCGGCATCGCCCGCGAGGACCTGTTCACGCGCCTCGGCCTGCAGCGCGAAGCGAACGGCGAGCAGGTCAAGGCCGCCTACTTCTCGCAGGTGAAGGTCTTCCACCCGGACCGCCTGCCGTCGGCGCTCGCGAACCTCACCCCCAAGGTGAAGGACATCTTCGCCGCGCTGACCGAGGCGTACGAGACGCTGTACGACGACGCCAAGCGCAGCATGTACCTGATGCGGCTCGCCGCCCCGTCTCAGTCCCAGGCGCCCAAGGCCTCGAGCCTCGAGGTGACGCTCAAGCAGGCCGACCTGCATCTCAAGAAGAAGGAGTTCGCCGCCGCCGCCGAGCTCTTCGGCAAGGCCTTCGCCGAGAGCAACAAGGCGCTCCACCTCGCCATGCAGGCCTGGGCGATGTACCTCGACCCCGCGCAGCGCTCGAACATGCCGCAGATAAAGGCCAAGCTCGAGCAGGCGCTGCGGCTCGACCGCGAGTGCGACCGGGCGCACTACACGCTCGGCGTCATGGCTCGGGTCGAGAACGACCTCGCCAGGGCCGAGAAGTTTTTCCGCGCCGCGGTCGCCGTCAACCCGAAGAACGCCGAGGCATCGACCGAGCTGCGGCTCATCGAGATGCGGCGCAAGAAGGGCGGCGGAGGCTTCTTCAAGTGATGCGAAGGGCCGCGCCCGGCTCAGGCCCCCTCGACGAACGACTCGACCGCGCGCCGATCCTCCTCGGTCATGCCCAGGAACTCGATGCCCATCCCGCCCGCCTGGCCGGCGGTGGGGAAGCGGCGCACCCAGGCGACGCGCGCCTCGGCGCGCACCGGGCGCTCGCGGCCCGGCAGCTCGACCTCAATCCAGAGCCGCTCGCCCTGCTCGAGCAGCAGGTCCGAGCGCAGGAAGGCGCCCCCGGCCGACAGGTCGCCACTGCCGAACTGCAGGGTGCCGGCTCCCGACTCGTCGCGGCAGCGGAATTCGACGGCGAGAGGCTTGCGCTTGTGGCGGCGAAGATCGGTCATCTCGCAGGCCCTCCTGGGGGGCGGACAGGCTATTGAGCGGAGGTCATCGTAGCCGGGCGAACGCTTGACGCCAACCGGGCCCTCCGTGAAAGATAACCGGTCGCATTACGAGGCTTTTTTGGCCGCCGACGCGACCGGCAGGCAGCGCGGGCGCCCGTGCGCTGGGGCGCCTTTCTCGACTGGAGCACCACCGTGGCCAAGCAGCATCTCTTGCTGGTAGACGGCGACCCTAAGAGCCTTCGGGTGATGGAGGTCTCGCTGAAGAAGGCGGGCTTTTCGGTCACCACCGCGGTCAGCGGCGACGACGCGCTACAGAAGGTGGCCATCAGTAGCCCGGACCTGGTCATCAGCGACACCAAGCTGCCGGGGATCGACGGCTACGAGCTGTGCCGCCGGCTCAAGGAGGACGAGCGGTTCAAGGGCCTGCCGTTCATCTTCCTGACCGCGCAGAAGTCGGTCGAGCACAAGCTCAAGGGCCTCGAGTTGGGCGTCGAGGACTACCTGACCAAGCCCATCTACATCAAAGAGATCGTCGCCCGCGTGAAGATCCTCCTCTCCAAGCGCGAGAAAGAGCGCATGGAGCGCGAGCGCAAGGAGGGCAAGGCGTTCTCGGGCAACCTCGGCGACATGGGCGTCGTCGATCTGGTGCAGACCTTCGAGATGGGCCGCAAGACCGGCACGATGCGCCTGAAGGTCGGCGGCAAGGACGCGCGCATCTACTTTCGCGACGGCAAGATCGTAGACGCCGAGTTCGGGCGCCTGAAGGGCGAGAACGCCTTCTACCGGCTGCTCAACGCGAGCGAGGGCACCTTCGAGCTCGAGTTCGGGCCGCACGAGCGCGAGGACCGCTTGCAGATGTCGACGCAGGGCCTGCTGATGGAGGGCATGCGCCGCATCGACGAGTGGGGCCGGATGCTCGAGCAGCTTCCCCCGCTGAGCACCGTCTTCGAGATCGACTACCGGCAACTCGCCGAGCGGCTCGCGGAGATCCCCGACGAGATAAACGGCCTGCTGCGGCTCTTTGACGGCCAGCGCTCGCTCGAGCAGCTCATCGACGATTCGGACTTTGACGACCTCGCCGCGCTCGGCATCGTCAGCAAGCTGTACTTCGAGGGGCTCATCCGCGAGGTCGGCGAGAGCAAGCCGCGCAAGGAGCCCAAGCCCAAGGACATCGAGCAGTGGCTGCTGGCCGAGCCACAGCCCGGCGAGCGGGGCGAGCCCGCGCCGGGCGCGCAGGCGCAGGACACGGCCGAAGCGCCCAGAGCCGAGCCGCCGGCGCCAGCTCAATGGGCCTCCCCGGAAGGCGAGCCCTCGACGGACACTGCAGTTCAGCAGGCGGTGGCCGCCGCGGCGCCGGAGGCCCCGGCGGACGCGGCAGAGGGGCCCTCGATCGAGGCTTCGCATCCGGCCCAGTGGGCCGCCCCCGAGGGAGAGCCAGCGGCCGAGCCTTCGGCTGCGGCCTTCTCGCCCGCGCCGCCGGAAAGCGCGCCGGAGGGCGGTTCGGCCTGGGCCGCGCCCGCGGGCGACTCCGCGGCGCCGCAGGCCGATTCTCCAGCGCCTGCGCAGGGGAACGAGCCCGCCCCCAGCGAGCCGGATGCCGGCAGCGCGCCGGTCGCTCCTGGGAATGTGGGCGAGGCGACGGCCGGAGATGCGCAGGGCAGCGTCTGGTTCAGCGGTCCGAAGGAGGAGCCGGCCTCCCCGCCGCCGGCCGAGCAGCCGGCCTCCCCGGCCGAGCAGCCGGCTGCCGCGAGCCCGGCCGAGGAGCCGCCCGGCGAGCCGAAGCGCGCCCAGGTCTTCTTCTTCGAGCCGCGCGGCAGCGACGAGTTGGCGAAGACGCCGGTGCCCGGAGCCGAGCCCACGCCGGCGGGCGCCGAACCGGGCGAAGCGGCCGAGGCGGCCGAACCGGGCGAACCGGCCGAAGCGGCCGCCCAGGCCTCGGCGCCGGCCAGGCGCTCGGTGCCGACGACCGAGGGCTGGGCCTCGTGGCTCGCGCCCCCCGATCCGCTTGAGCTGCCTGCGGCAGCCGGCGCCGACGAGCCCGCCGCTGGCCTCGGCCGCGCCCCGACCCCGGCCGACATCTTCTTCGGCAGGGCGAAGCCGGCGGCGGAGATGAGCCCCGCGCCGCTCGCCGCGCCCGAGCCTGCGCAGCCGGCGCCCGCCGAGCCGGCGCCCGCGGCGCCGGTGGCGGCCATCCCGCTCACGGAGGCGATGGCGCAGCCCGCGCCGTTGCCGCTGACCGAGGTCGCCGATCCGGGCGTCGCCGAGCAGGAGCCGCTTCGGGCTCCGGTCTTCGGCGGGGCGGCCGCCGAGCCGTTGCGCGAGCTCGAGAAGCCGTCGCTGCCCTCGTCTGGCGCCTACATCTCCTTCGTTGAAGGCTCTGGCCCCACGCCGCCGGTCGAGCCGGCGCGTTCGTTCGATCCCGCGCCCATCGCGCCGTCGCCCATCGCGTCCGCGCCCTTCGAGGCCTTGCCCGCGCAGGTCGATGACACGGCCTCCATCGAGGAGGAGTGGGCCCGAGCCGGCCTGGCGCCGAAGCGCCGCTGGCCCGTCGTCGTCGTCCTGCTCGTGCTGGCGGTGGGCGGGTTCGCAGCCTGGAAGTTGCTCGGAAGCAAGAGCGCGCCCGTGGCCGTCGAGGACGGGCAACCTGCACTGCCGAGCGATCCCGCGTCGGACGAGCCGCCGAAGGCCGATCCTGGCGCGGATTCCGCGCGCGCCGGTGGCGATGCGCCCGCCGTCGTCGACTCGACTGCGACGCCTCCCGCCGACACGTCGCCGGTCGCGGCGACCGAGCCTGCCGATGCGGGCGAGCCCGCCGACGCGAGCGCCACGGCGCAGGCAACCGAGCCTCAGGGCAGCGGCGACGAAGGCGCGAAGAAGGAGAAGCCGGCCCCCGGCGACGACCCCGAGGTCGAGTACGCCCGGTACGTCAAGTCGGGGAACAAGCACTTCTCGCGCAACAAGCTCAAACTCGCGGTCGCCGACTTCAAGAAGGCGCTGAAGGTCAATCCCACGGGAACCGAGGCCTTGCTCGGGCTCGGCCTCTCGCTGGTCGAGACCTCGCCCAAGACGGCCATCCCGTTTCTCGAGCAGGGCCTGGCGAGGGCTCCCGACCACGCCCGCGGCCACGTCGCCCTGGGGACGGCTTATCAGATGATGGGCCGCAACAAGGATGCCGCCCGCGCCTATCAGCGCTACCTCGCGCTCGATCCGAACGGGGACTTTGCCGCGGAGGTGAAGATCATCCTCAAGGATTTGAGGTGAGGGCGACGGTCGAGGGTCGAGGGTCGAGGGTCGAGAGTTTGTTCCGGGCGAAGCTCGCCGAAGGCTCTCGATTGGCGCCACTTGGATGGACGGCGGACGCTCGACGCGTGTTTCGGATGGACGGCGCCGCTCCAGCTCCGCCCTCCCCGACGGCCGGCTCCTCGGAGCGTGAAGCCCGAGGTTCGACCGGGCGGTGCCCGGTCGCGACGCGTGTTTTCGATTGAGGTAGAACCTCGCCGGCCCTCGGGCTCGAACGCCCGCGCCGATCCGGTCGGGACCAGCACCTGCGCGCGGTCTGTCCACGCCGGATGCCCGCTCTTCAGGAGACAACGTGCTCGTACTCGGAATCGAGACGTCCTGCGACGAGACCGCCGCTGCCGTGGTGCGCGACGGGCGGGTCGCGCTCTCGGACGTCGTCTCGTCGCAGATCGAGGTCCACCGGCGCTGGGGCGGTGTCGTCCCCGAGCTCGCCTCCCGCAACCATGTGATGCAGGTGCTGCCGGTGGTCGACGAGGCGCTCGCCAAGGCGGGCGTGGGGCTCGCCGACCTCGACGCCATCGCCGTGACGAGCGGGCCGGGGCTCATTGGCGCGCTGCTCGTCGGCGTGCAGGCCGCCAAGGGTCTTGCCTGGCTGTCGGGCAAGCCGCTCGTCGGCGTCAACCACCTCGAAGGCCACCTGCTCGCGGCCCGCCTCACCGACAACCCGCCCGAGCCGCCGTTCCTCGGGCTCGTCGTCTCCGGCGGCCACACCAGCCTGTTCGCCGTCGAGGGCTTCGGGCGCTACCGGCTCGTCGGCCAGACTCGCGACGACGCGGCCGGCGAGGCCTACGACAAGGTCGCCAAGATGCTCGGCCTGCCCTATCCCGGCGGCATCCAGATCGACAATCTCGCCCAGTCCGGCGACAAGAAGGCCATCCGCTTCCCGCGCGCGCAGATCAAGGGCGCCGAGCTCGACTTCTCCTTCTCCGGGCTCAAGACCGCGGTCCTCACCTGGCTGCGCGCCCATCCCAACCCCGAGGGCCAGCAGCTCGCCGACCTCTGCGCCTCGTTCCAGGAGGCGGTCGCCGACCCGCTGACGCGCAAGGCGATGAAGGCCGCCCGAAAGCTCTGGCTGCACCGGCTCGTGCTCTCCGGCGGCGTCGCCGCCAACAGCCGGCTGCGGGCCCTCGCCGCCGAGCGGGCCGCCGGCGAAGGGATAGAGCTGTTCCTGCCGCCGCCGCGGCTGTGCACCGACAACGGCGCGATGATCGCGGTCGCCGGGACTCATGCCTTCCAGCGCGGCGAGCGCGCCGGGATGGCGCTCAACGCCGACCCCGCGTGGCGGCTCGGGGGCGCCGCATGAGCGCGACCCCCGGCGAGCTGCTTCGCAAGTACGGCCTGCGGCCCAAGAAGGACTGGGGCCAGAACTTCCTCGGCGACGAGCACTACTTGAGCCGCATCGCCGAGACCTGCGGCGTCGGCCCGGGCGACACCGTCGTCGAGCTCGGCGCGGGCCTCGGCCACCTCACCCGCCAGCTCGCGGCCACCGGCGCGCGGGTGGTGGCCGTCGAGCGCGATCGCGATCTCGTGGCGGTGCTCGAGAAGGAGCTCGACCTGCCGAACGTCGAGGTCGTCGCGGCCAACGCCGCGGCCGTAGACTTCGCCGAGCTCGCGGGCGTCGAGCGGCCTGTCGTCGCCGGGAACCTGCCGTACCAGCTCTCGAGCTCCATCCTCTTTGAGGTGCTCGATCAGCGCGCGCACGTGCGCCGCGCGGTCTTCCTTCTTCAAAAGGAGGTCGCGCAGCGCATCGCCTCCGGCCCGGGCAGCAGGGACTACGGGCTCTTGTCGGTATTGCTTCAGGCCTACGCCGACGTCGAGCTCGCCTTCGAGGTGCCCGCGGGCGTCTTCCTGCCGCCGCCGAAGGTCGACTCGGCGGTCGCGCGCATCGACCTCCGCGAGCAGCCGCGCGTGCCTATCGGCGACCACGCGAGGTTCGTGCGGCTCGTGAAGGCCGCCTTCTCGCATCGGCGCAAGGTGTTGCTCAACACGCTCAAGTCCGACAAGTCGCTCGGCGATCCCCAGCGCATCGCCGCCGCTCTCGAGGCCGCGGGGATCGATCCCAAGGAGCGCGCCGAGAACCTCTCGCCCGCGCAGTTCGCCGCCATCGAGCGGGCGCTCGGCTGACGGCCAAGCGTCGCATCCCGGTCGCGTCCCGCTGTCGGGCGGAGAGCCCCGGCAGCGGGGGCCCGAGAGGCGTCGCGGACTTCCCCGAGCGCGGCGCCGGTCAGTGCTTGAGCGCCGGAGGATGCGCGCTCGCCTCTTCGCCCTCGAATCCGTGCGTGAGGACGAAGTGGTAGAGCGGGTACGGCTCCTCGCGCGGACCTCCGACCAGCTCGAAGATGAACTGAGGCTCCTCGCCGCTCTTGTCGGGCGTGATCTGGACGAAGAGGACCTCGTTCGCCTCGATGACCAGCTCGGCGACGACGACCTTGCCGAGGATCAGCAGGGCGTTGAGGTTGCCGTCCGGGTCCTCTTCGAGTTGCCAGTGGAGCGACTCGTGGTCGTACAGGTAGGCCTCGGTCGTGCCCGCGCGCAGGATGCAGTTGGTGTGCTGCTTGAGCCAAGCCCAGAACGTCTCGATTTGGATCGCCTTGCCGACTTCAATGCTGACGCTCACCGCGACCTCCGCATGCGCCGAGAGGCGCACCTTCTACCGCAAATCGCGGGAGATGGGGCAACCGGAGGCGGACGATGATTGCCCGGCAGCGCGCACGCGGGCATGAGGGACGCCGCCGCTTCTTTCGGGGGAATTAGGTTCTACCCCGCCCCTCTTCCCCTCTCGTGCGCGCGCCGCCCCGTGAAAGCCCCCTCGTGTGCGCTGCCATCGCGCTACCTCGCCCGCCGCGTTCCTCAGTCTGCGCGTGGTCCCCTTGAAACGCTCCCGCCGCTGGACCTGCGGGAGCTACCCTCAGGGTGACCGGGGTCCACGGCGCGGGAAGAGGAGCGCCGGCCTTCGTGCCGGCGCGTCTCAGGGGACGCGGTTCGGTTCGCGTTGGGCAAGGTCGCGGTGCCCTTCGACTCCGCTCCCGCCGCTGAAGCGGCGGGAGCTACGCTCAGGGTGACCGGGAGGGCTCAGCGCCTCCGCTGCAGCGCGCACAAGATCGCCGGTAGGGCAAGCCATCCGAAACCGGCGCCGTCCGCCGAGCAGCCTTGCTCGCTGGTCCCATTTGCTCCCGCCGCGCCGTTGCAGGCAAAGGAAGTCGCAAGGACCTCGTCGTCTCCGAGACTGCCGTCGCCGTCGCGGTCGATGCCGGTGGCGATTCGCGTCCCTCCAGCCTCGCAGTTGTCCCCTGGCGGCTCGGGCGAGGTGACCACCAGAGTGGTGCCGGAGGCGCAGACATACTCGGTCGCAGTGACTTCCTTGGAGTCGAGCTCGCCGTCGCGATCGAGGTCGATGCCGCTGTCGATGCGCGTTCCGCCATAGCTGCAGTTGGCGCCCGCCGGCTCGGGCTTGGTCGCCACAAGCGTGGTGCCGGCGTCGCAGACGTACTGCGTCGCGGTGATCTCTTCGGCGTCGAGCTCGCCATCGCCGTCGCGGTCGATGCCGGTGTCGATCCGCGTGCCGCCGTAGCTGCAATTGGCGCCAGCAGGCTCGGGCGAGGTGGCCATGAGCGCCTTCAGTCCGTCTTCGCCCGGCGCGCCGTTGCAGACGTACTGGTCTTCGCCGGCGCCGGTGAGCTTGATGCCGCCGTAAGGGCAGTTCGCACCGGCAGGCTCGGCCACAGCCAGCACGCTCACGCCGTCGGCGCCGTTGCAGATGAAGGAGGTGACGGTCGGGCCGGAGCCCACGCTCGTTTCGATCCGCTTGCCGCCATTGGTGCAGTTGGCTCCCGCGGGCTCGTCGGTCACCGAGACGTTGGCGGTGGCGCCGTCGGTGCCGTTGCAGAGGTAGGTCACGGTCACCGAGAGATCGGCCTCATAGGCATCGATCTTCTGCCCGCCAGTGACGGCAGTTGGCGCCCGGCGGCTCAGGCGTGACGAAGAGCGAGCCGAGCAGGGAGCAGAAGCTCGTGATCACGAGGGCGTGCTGGGCACGGGGGCCTGCAGCCAACGCGACGACCCCCGAGAGCCCGGTGGGGATATTGGTTTCCACGTGGTGGCTGGCACCCCAAGCGGCCACCGTCCCGTCCGACTTCAGAGCGAGGCTGTAGCGGTCGCCCGCGGCGATCGCCACCACTCCCGAGAGCCCGGCGGGCACGTTGAGCGCGCCATCGATGGTCAGGCCCCACGTGACCATCGTCCCGTCCGACTTGAGCGCAATGCTGTGGAAGAGGCCAGCAGCGACGGCCACCGCTCCCGACAGATCAGCGGGGACGTTGGCTTGGCCGAAGTCGTCGTATCCCCAGGCGACCACCGTTCCGTCCGATTTGAGCGCCAGCTGTGGTCGCCACCCGCGGCGATCGCCACGACGTCCGAGAGCCCGGCGGTGACGTCGAGCTGGCCGTAGTTGTTGCGACCCCAGGCGACCACCGTCCCGTCGGACTTGAGGGCGAGGCTGTGGTTGGTGCCGGCGGCTATCGCCACCACGCCCGAGAGCCCGGTGGGGACGTCGATCTGGCCATAGTCGTTGATTCCCCAGGCGGCCACGGTCCCGTCGGACTTCAACGCAAGGCTGTGCTCGGCGCCGGCGGCTATCGCCACCACGTTCGAGAGCCCGGCGGGGACGTCGGCCTGGCCAGAGCCGTTGTGTCCCCAGCCGATAACCGTGCCGTCCGACTTGAGCGCCAGGCTGAAGTCCTGGCCGGCGGCTATCGCCACGACGTTCGAGAGCCCAGCGGGGACGCTAGACTGGCCCCATTCGTCGTCTCCCCAAGTGACCACCGTTCCGTCCGATTTGAGCGCCAGGCTGTGGTCGCCGCCCGCGGCGACCGCCACGACGTCCGAGAGCCCTGCGGGGACGCTGGCCTGGCCGTAGTTGTTGTCTCCCCAGGCGACTACGGTCCCGTCCGACTTGAGCGCCAGGTTGTGGATGCCGCCCGCCGCGATCGCCACCACCTCCGTGGCCTCTTCGGGGACGTCGGTCTGGAAGAGGTCGATGAATCCCCAATCGACCACCGTTCCGTCCGATTTCAAGGCGACGCTGTGCGACATGCCTGCAGCGATCGCCACGACGTTCGAGAGCCCGGCGGGGACGCTGGACTGGCCCCAGTCGTCATCCCCCCAGGCGACCACCGTTCCGTCCGACTTGAGCGCCAGGCTGTGGTCGCCGCCCCCGGCAATCGCCACGACGTTCGAGAACCCTGCGGGTGCGCTGGCTTGGCCGTAGCCGTTGTATCCCCAGGCGGCTATCGTCCCGTCCGACTTGAGCGCCAGGCTGTGGCCGTCGCCAGCAGCGATCGCCATTACTCTCGAGAGCGGCCCCTGAGCTCGCGCCTGGCCGTAGTCGTTTCGCCCCCAGCCGATGCCGTCAGTGCACGCGAAGTGCGGCTCGACCTGGCAAGATGCCGAGCAGCCGTCGCCGGGCAGGGGGTTGCGGTCGTCGCATTGCTCGCCGGGCTCGAGGAGCCCGTTGCCGCAGACCGGCGCGCTCATGGCGCTTGAAGCCTGGCCCAAGTCGGTGTCGGGGCTCTCGTCGGAGTCCCCGGATGCGCAGGACATGAGGGCCGCGAAGCAGAACAACGCGGTCATTGATAGAAAGCGGGATTTCATGAGTCCCCCAAACCGCGGCGATTATCGAGAAGCCGTCCTGTGCTCGTGACGCGAAGTCGGGGAGCGGTTGGAGCGCCTCGCCGGGTGGTGAGAGGCAATACAATGAGGGTGCGAAGCCTGTCTACACGGGCAGGGGGACCTCGGGTTCCACCGTGCTGGCTCGCGCGCGAAGCTCGCTGATGAGCTATGTCCCGTGGCGCTCTGCGCTCGAGGGACGTGCCTCCGGTCGCCGGAGGCAGTGACGGGAGGCCCTTCGACTCCGCTCCCGCCGCTTCTAGCGGCGGGAGCTACGCTCAGGGTGACCGGGGGCGGCGGGAGGCACGCGCAAAGCTACCGGGGGCGCGGCCCGCGCTCGTCGATGGAGGCGAAGAGCACGTAGTCCACCAGCCGAAGCCTGTCACGGAGCCTTTCCGGCAGCTTCGCCTTGCGCGCCCGCGAACGCACTGTCGCGCGCACCGGCTGAAAGACCTCGACCCTGCCGAGGCGCGAGGCGGCGAGCAGCGTGGACTCCATTTCGTCGATCGAGAGCATCCCGCCTTGCGCTCCGTCCTTGTCGGGATCCTCGTCGAGGGCGAAGCGCTCGGAGACGACGAGCGCGCGCGCGAACTGGTGCAGCCGCTCGAAGACCTTCTCCGCTCGCAGCGCCCCGACGCACTCGTGATCCTTGCCCGGGTGCTCGGGCAGCGCGTCGGCGAAGCGGCAGCGGTTCTCGCGCAGGTGGTGCAGCATCTTGTGGAGGAAGCAGACGTCGAAGTGCTGCGCGCCGTCGGGCCCCTCGAGGATCCCGAGGGCCCGGTCGTCGAAGAGGTCCGCGTCGAGGGAGCGGATCTCGACCTCCGCCGGGATCGCCGGCCGCAGCAGCCGCGCGCGCAGCCACAGGCTCGACTCGAGGTCCTTCGACAGGTCCGCGACGAGCGAGAAGCGCCCGCGCATCGCCCCGAAGAAGAGCGCGGCCGAGTCCGAGCCGCCGACGCTCAGGCACGTGAGCCGGCGCCCGGGCTCGAACAGCGCGCCGACGGCGGCGTCGAGCAGGCGGTACTGCTCGAACTGGTAGGCGAGGAAGGCTTCCGCGGTCAGCTCTCTCGGGAGCGCGCTCTCCTGGTCCTGCGACATCGACGGCTCCATTGCGGCGGCGGCACCGGGTGCTCGCCCGGTGCGGTGCGCGCCCGATTCGCGACTTGTCGGACGGGTACGAAACCATGGCGGGCCGGAGGCGGGTTGATTACCTTTCTCGTGCGCCGAACAAGGCTCGGCAGTTGACACTCGCCCGGAGGAAGCATGAAGGCGCTCATCGTCTACGCGCACCCCAACCCGAAGAGCTTCTGCAAGGCCATCGCCGATGTCGCGCGGGAGGAGCTCGAGCGGCTCGGCCACGAGGTGCGCCTCCACGACCTCTACGCGCAGGGCTGGAGCCCGGCGCTCGGCCCCGAAGACTTCGAGGCCCTCTTCAAGGGCACGGTGCGCGAGGACGTCGCGCGCGAGCAGGCCGACGTGCTGTGGGCCGACCTGCTCGTCTTCGTCTATCCGATCTGGTGGTACGAGCGCCCGGCCATGGTCAAAGGCTGGTTCGACAGGGTCTTCAGCGTGGGCTTTGCGTACCAGGCGACGGCGCAGGGAATCCAAGGCCTGCTCGGCGGCCGGCGCGCGCTGGTGCTGACGACCTCGGGTGCCGACGAGGAGTCCGACCGCAAGAGCGGCATGACCGAGGCCATGCGGGTCACGGTGATGTCCGGCTCGCTGCGTTCGACCGGGCTCAACCCGGTCCACTACAAGAACTACTTCGCCGTGCCCCTAGTGACCGACGCTAGGCGCGCCGAGATGCTCGAGGACGTGCGCGCCCAGGTCCGGGCCGTCCTCGCCGAGCAGCGCGCCGCCGAGCCCGCTAACGCAGGCTGGTGAGCCGCTCGCTCAGCTCCCACAGCCGGCGCGCCAGCTCGTCGTCTAAGGCCTCGGGCGAAGGGGCGCGCCAGCCGGTCCTGTCGAAGTAGGCGCCTGTCACGCGGGCGGCCTCGTCCGAGGTGGCGAGGTAGACGATCGACCGCGCGGCGAGCTCGGGCGGGCCGCCTCCGGGGCCGTAGCGGCCGCGCAGCAGCTTGGTGTCCGCGCCGCCGGGGTGCACCGCGTTCGCCGTGACCCCGGTGCCGAAGAGCCGCCGCGCGAGCTCGCGGGCGAAGAGCGCCATCGCCAGCTTCGAGACCGCGTAGGCCTCGTCGCCGTCGTAGCGCCGCTCGCCCTGCAGGTTGTCGAAGTCGAGGTGCGCGTGGCGATGCAGCGTCGAGCTGACGCAGATCACCCGCGCCGGCGCGCTCGCCACGATCAGATCGAGCAGCAGCTCGGTGAGCAGGAAGTGCGAGAGGTAGTTCACCTGGAAGGTGAGCTCGAGGCCGTCCACGGTCAGCTCGCGCTCGGGCGCGTAAAGGCCCGCGTTGTTGACGAGCACGTCGAGGCGGTCGGTCTCTTTGCGCAGCTCCTTGGCCAGGGCGCGCACCTGGTCGAACGAGGCGAAGTCGGCGAGCAGCAGCTCGATGCGCGGGTTTCCGCTCGCCCGCCGCAGCTCGTCGGCGACCGCGCGGCCCTTGTCCGGATCGCGCCCGTGGACGAAGACCCGCGCGCCGCGGCGCGCCAGCTCGAGCGCCGCCTGCTTCCCGATGCCGTCGGTCGAGCCGCTGACGAGGACGACCTTGCCCCGCACCGCGATCTCCTTCGGCCGCTAGGCCGGCAGCTCGCCCGCGGTGCGCGTGCCGAAGCCCCGCAGCAGCGCGCCCAGGCCCCAGATCGTCGCCACGATGGCGATGGCCGGCCCGAGGAACGGCAGCAGGATCACCAGCATCAGCAGGAAGAGCCCCAGGGCCAGGGCGCCGACGAGCCTGCCGCGCGTCCAGTCGCGGCGCCGCAGGATGGCGCTGCCTATCCACAGGCCGGTTGCGGGCAGCGCGAAGGCGAGCACGATGAGGTAGGCGCCTAAGATCATCAGCGCGATCCACCAGCCGCCGATGAAGAAGCCGAGGACGAGGACGGCGAGGGCGACTATCGGCACGACGATCATGGTGATGAGGCCGACGGCCAGGCTCTCGCCGGGGCGGAAGCGGAAGCTGCGTAGGGTGCGGCGCGCGCGCTCGGGCAGCGCGAGGACGAGGATGAGCCCGACGAGGCAGAGGCCGACGAGCAGGCGCAGCCAGATGAGGAGGAAGGCCGCGAAGGCGCCCACGCCGTCGCGCTTCTTCGACGGCAGGCGCACGACCTCGCCGCCGATGCGCGCGCCGGGGTCGATCTCGGCCTCGTCGGTGGCCGAGTACTCGAGGTTGCCGCCGACCGAGGCGCTGGGGGCGACGGTCAGCTCGCCCGACTCGATGCGCGCGTTGGAGCCGACCGCACCGGCGAGCTCGACCGAGCCCGCGCTGACGACGAGCCGGCGCGTCACCTGGCCCGCCATGCGCAGCTCGCCGCTGGTGAGCACGGCGTCGCGGCCGACCGTCGCGCCCTGCTCGATGTCGATGTCGCCGCTGGCGACGACCGCGTCCTGCGCGATCTGGCCGGCGACGGTGACGTCGGAGGCGGCGACGCGCATCGAGCCGTTGACCGTGCCGTCGACGCGGATGTTCGAGCCCGCGGCGACCAGGTCCTCGACCGTGCCGCTCACCGTGATGTTCTGGCCGAAGGCGACCAGGTCGCCCTGGATCGTGCCCTCGACGATGATCGTGGTGGCGAAGACGTAGAGGTCGTCGTCGATGGTCTGGTCGGCGGTGATGTGCACGGTGTCGCCGCTTCGCGACTCGAACGCGGCCGCCGGGCGAGCGACGACGAGCAAGGCTGCCAGCACAGCGAGCGAGGCGATGGTTCTCGATTGGAGAGGCATGGGAGCTTCCTCTCCGTCAAGCTTGCTGCGGGCAGCACAGACGAGAAGTGCAGAGCCTCCAGAATGCTGGCGCGCCCACCCGCGGCGGCTGCGCGCTCCGGTGCGCTCGGCCGGCAGCCAGAAAGGCGGGCAAGTAGAGGAGCGCCGCCCGGCGGGCAGGCAGGCCGCGGCCGAACCGCCAAGAGGCAGGGGCGCCTCCGCGGGCGCCCCTACCTTTAGAACCAGGACTGTGCTCGATCCGGCGCCGGGCGCATCGCCGCGGCGGCCGGCTAGCCCGCGCAGTCGTTCGAGACGTGCTCCGGCGCGATGCTCGAGTTGATGAGCCAGACGTCGAGCGTGTCACTCTCGCCCCGCAGGTTGGCGAAGGCGCACGCGATGAAGTCGTTCTGGCCGGCCTCGTAGATGGCGCAGGGATTCGGGCCCTCGACCTGGCAGCCCTCGCGCGTGCAGGGCAGGCACTGGCCCGCCATGCAGTAGGTGTAGCGCGTACCCTCATACGGCGTGAAGCCGAGCTCTTCGAAGCTCGAGCTCCAGGCGCTTCTCTCTTCGCGGAAGACCATCTGCGCGCTCGCGAGGCCGAGCAGGTTCACTCTCGCTTCCGATTGCTTCGAGCGGCACTGGTACTTGATGAAGTTGGGGACGGCGATACCCGCTATCCTTCCGATGGCGGAGATCGTCGCCAGGCCGTTCAGCCATTCGGCGGTCGCTTTGATCAGTGGCGCGGGGAAAGTCAGCTCGGCCTGAAGGTCGTTGGCCCCGCGCGTGATCTTCGCCGACTGGCGCAGCGCCTCGGTGTTCCCCTCCGGGTCGAGCACCAGGTCCGCGGTGAGCGCCTGCGCGGTCGCCTTCAGCGCGGCCGGCGCGGCGGCATCGGCCGCGAGCGAGGTCTTGGCCAGATCGAGCTCGGCGACGACCAGGGAGCGGGCCTCCGCGCGCGACTGGTCCCCCTGGGCGACCATCTTGTTCAGCACCTCCTCGAGCTTGGCGAGGAGCTGCGGCTCGGTGCTCTCGAGCCGGGCCTCGAGCTTGAGCGCGTCGCGCCCGCTCAGTCGGACCGAGACCTTGCCGAGCTCGGGGTAGTCGTAGCGCAGGCGCAGGACGTCGGGCGGCAGCGCGGGATCGACCGCGGGGGCGGGCACGGTGGCCGACGCGAGCGCAGCCTCGAGGGCCTTCGCGGTGCCCATCGCGTAGTAGCCCCCGCCGCCGTGCAGGCAGAGCGGCACGGGCACCATCTCGGCCTCGATGCAGAGCTGGCCCTGCTCGAGGTGCATCTTGGGAATGCGGGGTGTCGCGCCCTGCGCGGAGCGGTAGGTGCGATCGAGCGCGGCGAAGCCTTCGAGCACGGCCTTGTTGGTCGCCTCGTCGGCGCCGACCGCGAACAGCAGGACCCCGTTGTCGAAGAGGGCTTGCTTGTCGAGGGTCGCGGTCGGGAGGAGCAGTCCCAGCCGCTGCATGTGCGGCGGCCAGACGCTCCAGCGCTGGATCAGGCGCGCGATGACGGCATGGCGCGCGAGCTGGGTCTTCTTAGTCGGATCGTCGGCCGCCGCGATGAGCACCGGCAGCGTCGCCACCCAGGCGTCGGCGAGCGTCGTCGACGGCGCCTCGCCCTCAGCCGGGGGCGCTGATAGGAAGCCGAGCTCGCGCAGGGTCTCGATGTCGATGACGAGCGAGAAGCCGGGGCCCGGCGCCTCGGCGCGCGCGAAGAGGTTTGCCGCCTCGTTCGAGACGGGGCGGGCTTGGTAGCGTGGTCCGGCGGCGCAGCCGGCGACGGCCAGAAGCAGAAGCAGTGTGGTGAGCTTTCTCAACGGGGTCTCCTCGGGCTGGTCGGCGCGACCCGTCGCGCCGACGAAGTGGCGATTAGAGCCCATTGTCGTCCGCTGGCTCAACCGGATGCGGCGCGGCGGGCCCCGGCGGCCTCGAAGCGGCGCCTGAGGCGCCGCGAGCGCCGGCAAGTCGCCTTCTCGAATCTGCTCGCAGTCCGACGCCGCCCTCGGCGTTTGCGCGATAGCCGGTTGGAGCCGGCTTGGCGGCCGATAGCATGGGCGCGAACTGCTGGAGGGGATCATGGTCGTGCTCGGAACAGAAACGAATTGCCTGCCGCGCCGAGGCCGGGCAGCTACTGTCTCCTTAGAGCGGGCGAAGATTCGGCAGCGGCATGCCGGCAGCAGTAGGCAGAATTGTGGCCGATGGAGCGTGGTACGAGGCGAGGCATGAAGTTGATCGACCCAGGGCTACTCATCGTCCGGTGCGCTCCGCAGATCCGCGAGGCCTTCCTCGACTGTGTGTGTGGGGCCGAGGATCGGGAGCCGATCGTCGTCTTGCGCGTGCCGTCGGCGGAGGTCGAGGGGGTTCCCTATTACCGCTGGCGCGACAGCCTGTCCGAGCACAGCGAGCGCGAGAAGGCCGAGGCGGTCCACATCGCCGCTGAGAGGCGCGGCGAGATCCACGTCTTCGTCGTCGAGACCATCACCGACTCGCGCGAGCACGTGCTCATCGAGAAGCAGACGCAGGACGACGGGAGGCCCGACGAGCTCTCCGACGCGGACTTGAGGGAGGCGCGCGATCGGCGGGCCGCGTTCATTCGCCGGCGCGCGGGGCTCGTTCGGTTGCTCGAGCCGCGGGTCTCCTGCCCGCGCGGCTGCGGCGCGCTGATGCGGCCGGTGCAGTACGAAACCTCGACGCCTGTCGCCCAGGTTCTCTGCGCCGAAAAGTGCCCGCGCTGCCACGAGGAAATCCGGGTCTGCCGGCCTCCGCTGCTGCAGCTCGACCGCGAAGGGCTGGCCGCCTTCCTGCCCGCGCGCCTGGTTGAGAAGATCGTCGCCGAGGCGGGCCGGGTCTACCCTCGGTAGGTGCGCACCGCAGTGTGCCCGGGCCGGAGCGCAGCGCAGATCGAGGGCCGGCGAACGCGGGCGGTGCTGGAGGGCGGAGCTCCAGTCCGCAAGCGCCAGGCGACAGAGCCCTTCCAGGCCTGCGCAGCCAACCAGGCGACAGGCACGATAGTCGTGCGGGCCGTCCGGGAGCGCTCTCAGCGACAAATAGCAGGCCGAGCGGGCGGTCGCCGGGCCCGCGTTCGCGCCTGCCTGCCGCCCCTCGTCTACCAGGCTCGCGCCTGCGGGCGTCGAGGTGGCCTCGAGCCGCGTGTTGGGTCTTTATCACCTCTCATTCGAGCACCCTGCCCGCCGAGCCAGCGCCGGGTGAATGGGCAGTGCTCCGATGCTAGGATGCCCCCCTTCGCCCGGCGGCGAGCGGCCGACGGAGCGGTGGCGCAGCAACCAACCATCTGAATACGAGGATGCCCATGCCCGCAACCAACCATTCCAGACTCCTCGCCTGGATCGACGAGCTCACCAAGCTGTGCAAGCCGCAGCGCGTGCACTGGTGCGACGGCTCGCAAGCCGAGTACGACACGCTGTGCCAGGAGATGGTCGACAGCGGCCTCGCCACCCGCCTCAACCCGGAGAAGCGCCCCAACTGCCTGCTGTTCCGCTCGCACCCAAGCGACGTGGCCCGCGTCGAGGACCGCACCTTCATCGCCGCGCGCACCAAGGACGAGGCCGGCCCGACGAACAACTGGATCGACCCGGGCGAGCTCAAGCAGACGATGACCAAGCTCTACGACGGCTGCATGGCCGGCCGAACGATGTACGTCATCCCGTTCTCGATGGGCCCGCTCGACTCGCCGGTCGCGAAGATCGGGATCGAGGTCACCGACTCGCCCTACGTCGTCGCCAACATGCGGATCATGACGCGCATGGGCGCGGCGGTGCTCGAGAAGCTGGGCGCCGACGGCGAGTTCGTGCCCTGCCTGCACTCGGTCGGCAAGCCGCTGAAGGAGGGCGAGAAGGACGAGGGCTGGCCCTGCGCGCCGATGGAGCAGAAGTACATCGCGCACTTCCCCGAGGAGCGCGCGATCTGGTCGTACGGCTCGGGCTACGGCGGCAACGCGCTGCTCGGCAAGAAGTGCTTCGCCCTGCGCATCGCCTCGGTCCAGGCGCGCGACGAGGGCTGGATGGCCGAGCACATGCTCATCCTTTCGCTCACTTCGCCCGAGAACAAGACGTACTACATCGCCGCGGCGTTCCCGTCGGCCTGCGGCAAGACCAACCTGGCGATGATGACGCCGACCATCCCGGGCTGGAAGGTGCGTTGCCTGGGCGACGACATCGCCTGGATGCGCATTGGCGCCGACGGGCGCCTCTACGCGATCAACCCCGAGTACGGCTTCTTCGGCGTCGCCCCGGGGACCTCGACCAAGTCGAACCCCAACGCGATGGCGGCCATTGCGAAGAACACCATCTTCACCAACTGCCTGCTCACTCCCGACGGCGACATCTGGTGGGAGGACATGGGCGTCGAGCCGCCGGCCAAGGGCATCGACTGGGAGGGCAGGGAGTGGACGCCCGACTGCGGCCGCAAGGGCGCGCACCCGAACGCGCGCTTCACCGCGCCGGCCAGCCAGTGCCCGGTCATCGATCCGGACTGGGAGAGCCCCAACGGCGTGCCCATCAGCGCCTTCCTCTTCGGCGGCCGCCGGCCGAGCACCATCCCGCTCGTCAACGAGGCGCTGTCGTGGGAGCACGGCGTCTTCATGGGCTCGGCGACCGGCAGCGAGACCACCGCGGCCAACATCGGTGCGGTCGGCGTGGTGCGCCGCGACCCGTTCGCGATGCTCCCGTTCTGCGGCTACAACATGGCCGACTACTTCGGTCACTGGTTGAAGATGGGCCAGAAGCTTGGCGACAAGGCGCCGCGCATCTTCTTCGTCAACTGGTTCCGCAAGGGCGAAAACGGCAAGTTCCTGTGGCCCGGCTATGGCGAGAACAGCCGCGTGCTCAAGTACATCGTCGAGCGCATCGAGGGGCGCGACGTCGGCGTGAAGACCGCGGTCGGCGTGCTGCCCAGGCCGACGGACGTCGACGTGACCGGCCTCGACATCTCGCCGGCGACGATGGAGCTGCTCACCAAGGTCGAGGTCGAGGGCTGGCGCAAGGAGCTCGAGGGCGTCGAGGAGTTCTACGCGAAGTTCGGCGACCGCCTGCCGAAGGCCTTGAGGGACGAGCTCGCCGCGCTGCGCCAGCGGCTCGGCTAGGCCGCGAAAGGCCGCGTCCGCGGATCCCGGAGGCGGAGCGCGCTGCGCTCCGCCTCTTCGTGTTCTTTGACGAAGGCGCCGGCGCATGCCTCAGGACCAGACGAGGTCCGCCGATCCGCCCGAGGAAGCGACGGCCGCTCGCCCGCGCGAAGGCGGGAGGGCCGCCGTCTCGGCGGCCTCTGCGGAAGAGGGAGGAAGGGGTTCCCGCGGTCTCGGCGACCGCCGGCCGGCGTACGGCCGGCGAGGGACCTTCCGAGCGCTAGGGCCAAAGGACCGAGCCCTCGGGCAATCGGCGGCGTGCCGATCGGAAGACGCCTGTCCTCCCGCCAGCAATCCGAGGTTGCCAACACACGGCTCGTCCTACGGCAGCAGGGCGAGACGGCGAGCCTTTCCCCGCGGTCTGCAACGGATTTTCGACTGGCGCCCGGCCAATCGCCGAGCGGCCTGGGAGCCTGCCGCACGACACTCACCTGCGCGCGCTCCTCTTTCCTCGCTGCCTCACGGTGCCCACGTTCGGCTCAAGGGAGGGGATGACCATGCGTATTCGCCTGCTAAGCCTGCTCGCGATCGGCGCGCTGCTGGGAATGAGCGCCTGCGCGAGCGACAAGGGCGCCACGAAGACCGAACAGCCGGTCGCCCAGGCGCCTGACCAAGAACCTTCAGAGCTCGAGCAGCGCATTGCCGAGCAAGCATCGGGATCTCAGCCGGGCAAGGTGGCGAGCATCGACGCCGACGATAACAGGCTCGTTCTCGATCCGTACTCGCCCGCCGCTGGCGATGCCGAGCTCGTGCTCGAGGACCGGACCCCGGTCTTCCGTGGCGGCGAGCAGGTCTCGATGAACCCGGAGGAGGCGCTCGAGGAGGGCTCCGACGTCATCGTCTACTTCCAGACCCGTGCCGGTGAGCCGCCGCTCGTGCTCGGCATCACCATCCTCGAGCCCGAGCAGGCGCGCGAGATTCAGGAGCAGATGGGCGTCGGCGGTGCGGGCGAGCAGCAGGCCCAGGAGCGGCCCGAAGAGTTCGCTCGGGCCGACGCGATGCAGGTGGGAAAGGTGAGCCGGGTCACCGAGGACGTGCTGGTCCTCGATCCGTACGAGGAGGAGGCCGAGGAGGCCGAGCTGTCGATCAGCGACGACGTCAAGGTGGTGCGCAACGGGGTCGAGGTCGGCATGGAGGCGCTCTCCGAGGGCGCCGACGTGCGCGTCTTCTACGAGCTTAACGGTGACGACAGGCCCGAGATCATCGGCGTCGAGATCCTCAGCTCCGAGGAGGCCGAAGAGCTCAAGTGACGGGCTGCGGCGCCGCGGTCGCTGCGGCTGGAGAATGGAGGGGAAACGATGAGCAAAGCGAAAGCCATACTGACGGCGTTTGCGGCGGCCGCCCTGATGCTACCCGCCAGCGCCGTCGCCCAGAACGGAGTGGTCATCGAAGAAGAGCAAGAAACCGTGACGTTCGAGGAGCCGGTGGTGCGCGACGAGGTCCAGGACCGCGGTCTCGAGGTCCAGGCGCTCGGCGGCTTCCGCACCTTCCCCGGCGACGCGGGCGACATCCTGGGCACCGGCCCCGCCTACGGCGTGGTCGCGGCCATCGAGCCGGTCTCGGCGCTCGCGCTCGAGCTGGCATACCAGGGCGCCACGTTCATGACCGCCGCAGACCTGCCCGGCGGCCAGAACCGCGTCAACCTCAACGGCGGCCAGGCGATCCTCAAGATCAGCCCGGTCTTCGCCAACCTCGTCGAGCCGTACGCGTTCGGCGGCGTGGGCCTGACGCAGTTTACGAACACCGGCCCCGAGGTCTTCGTCACCGACGAGACCGTGTGGTCCATCCCCGTGGGCCTCGGCCTGGACTTCCACCTGCCGATTGGCCTCGCGACCGACTTCCTCATCGGCGCGCGCGGCACCTATGAGTTCGTCTACGGCGGCGATGCCTTCCCGAGCCTCACCGACAACCGCACCGACTGGTTGCAGGTGACGCTGAACGCCGGCGTGCAGTTCTAGGCAAGGCTCCCCCCTTGCTCGCAAGAAGAGCGGCCCGCCATCGGGCGGGCCGCCCTCTACGTCGGTGGAAGCGCGCTGGCTGCGGCGTTAGCCGCGCCGGCGCCGAATCAGTCCGGCGAGGGCGAACAGGCCGAGCAGCGCCGAGCCGTCGAGCCCCGCGGTGCAGCCGCACCCGGCGTTCGGGACCTCAGGCACCTTGCCGCGCGGCTTGCCCGCGTCCTCCTCGACGCCCGCGTCCTTATCGACGATCGGCAGGCCGGCGTCGGCGCCGGGCTGGCCCGCGTCGGGCGGCTGGCAGGAGGGCGAGTCGTCGACCTGGCCGTTGCAGTCGTTGTCCTTGCCGTCGCAGATCTCGGCCGAGGGCTGGACCTTCTGCACGCAGGCGAAGGTGCCGCCCTCGCAGTGCGCCTCGCCGGCCGCGCAGACGCCGGGCAGGCCGGTGGTGCAGTCGCCGCCCGACTGCACGTCCTCGTCCACCGTGCCGTCGCAGTCGTTGTCCTTGCCGTCGCAGACCTCGGGCGTGGCCTGGTTGACCTCCATGCAGACGAGGTTGCCGCCCAGGCAGCGCTTCTCGCCCTCGTTGCAGACCCCGGGGTTTCCGGTGTTGCAGCTACCGCCGCCGCCCGGGTTGCCCTCGTCCACCTCGCCGTCACAGTCGTCGTCTTTGCCGTTGCAGGTCTCGGCCGTCGGGCTGGTGGCCACGCAGGTGAGCTGGCCGCTCAGGCAGGTCTGCACCCCGACGGCGCAGATGCCCTGCTGGCCGGTGCTGCAGCTTGCGCCGCCGCCCGGGTTGCCCTCGTCCACCTGGCCGTCGCAGTCGTCGTCCTTGCCGTTGCAGGTCTCGGTCGCCGGGGTGGCGACGCACTCGAGCTGGCCGTTGCGGCAGGTCTTCACGCCCTGGGCGCAGGCGCCCGGCTGGCCGGTGTTGCAGCTTGCGCCGCCGCCCGGGTTGTTCTCGTCGACCTGGCCGTCGCAGTCGTCGTCCTTGCCGTTGCAGGTCTCGGCCGACGGGGTGACGTTCGGGGTGCACTCGAGCCGGCCGTTGCTGCAGCGAGTGGTGCCGGCCGAGCAGACCCCCGGCTGACCGGTGCTGCAGCTCGCGCCGCCGCCGGGGTTGTTCTCGTCGATCTGGCCGTCGCAGTCGTTGTCCCGGCCGTCGCAGATCTCGGTGGTCGGCGTGCAGACCGGTGCGTCGCAGGAGACGCCGAGCCAGGCGCACACGCCGTTGGCCAGGCCCGTGCCGATGGTCTGGCGGCCCGAGGTCGATTCGAGGAAGGCTCGCTCGGAGGCGCTGCTCGGCAGGCTCGAGTGCGAGGTGGTGCAGTCGTCGAAGACGACGTAGGTGACCGCCGCGGGCATCGTCGTGCGCTTGAGCACGTCCCAGGTGCTGTTGGTCTTCACGCCGCGGTCGGGCAGGGTGTAGGAGCCGAGCAGGCCATCCTGGATGTCGCCGGCGAGCGCCTGACCACTGGCCGAGATGTTCCCGGTGTTCGGGTTCTTCCAGCAGTAGGTCTCCGGGCCGTGGCCGCCGCCGGCGTTGGAGGCGACGGAGACGAAGGCGTCGGCGTTCCAGGTGTTGGCCGCGTCGACGGCCGCCGAGGAGCTGGTGCCGATGGGCCCGGCCTGCACCTGGGTCTGGAGGCTGGCGCCCTGCAGGCGGGTCGAGGCCTTGTTGGCGACGTCGAGCGCGTAGCCAGCGCGCGTGCCGCTGCCCACCGCCGTGCTCTGAGTCGTGGGGCAGAGGAAGACCTTCGAGGCGCCTGCGCTCGCAGGCAGCAGCGCGACGAGCGCGGCGATGAGGATGCGGGCGTTCATCGCGACACCTCCAGATCCGCGACGAAGACCGAGTTGGTCGCGTCGTCGCCGAAAGCGATGCGCTCGGAGCCTTGGGCGCAGTCAACGCGGTAGGGGACCGCGACGCCGACGCCTTCGATGCGCAGCGGCTCGTTGCCCCGGGCGTCGAGCAGCCAGAGCTCGCCCTTGGTGAGCTGCAGCCCGTCGCCCTCGAGCCGCTCGGCGACGATGCGGCCGGAGGGCAGGATGCAGCCGCGGTCGAAGCCGGGCAGCAGGGTACGCTTGCCGGTCTCGAGGTTGACCGCCCAGAGGTTGCCGCCCTCGGCGGTCAGCTCGCGGGCGAGCATCGACTCGCCGCCGGGTGCGAGGCTGAACTCGAAGAACTCGCGGCCCGGCAGCAGCGCGCGCGCGCGGGTGCCGTCGGGCTCGGCGAGGAAGATGCCCTTGTCGCCGGCGAGCACGAGGGCGTTCAGCTTGCGCGAGTGGCCGGTCAGGCGCGGCGAGGGCAGCTCCTCGGTGGCCGGTCCGCGGCCGTCGGCCCGCAGGCGGGCGCCGTCTACGAAGAGCAGCTCGCCCCTGTCATCGAAGCGCGGCAGCGGCAGCGGCGCGCCCCGCTCGGCGCGGTGGACCGTGCGCGGCTGGCCGCCCTCGCGAGCGACGACGCGCAGCAGGCTCGCCCCGTCGAGCTCTCGGGTCGCGTAGGCGATGCGCGTCGAGTCGGGCGACCAGGCGAAGCGGAACCCGGCGCCCGCTTCGGTCGTGAGGGTGGTCACCGGGCCCCCTTCGACCGGGGCGACGCGGATGCCCGCGTACTTCGCGGCGGTGAAGGCGACGAACCGGCCGTCGGGTGAGAGCCTGGGCTCGAGCGCGTCGCCGCGAGCTACCTCGCGAACGTTGACGAGCCTGGCGACGGGCGTCGAAGTGAGGGCCTGGGCCCGGGTCTCGGTCTGTTCCGAGGACTCGGTGCAGGCGAGCAGCAGCGCGGGAAGGAGTAACAGACGCGCGCAACGCACGAGAGCGCCTCCGGGGAAAGGGCCGCCTGAGGCGGCGTGAGAGGGACCGCCATTGTAACGGGGCAAACGAACGGGGAAAACCGAGGCGCCCGAAGGCGAGCGCTGGCGGGCACTTTGTCTCTCAAAAAGATCGAGGCAGTGGTGAAGGTCGCGGCGGTCGCGCGCGCGGCGCAGCTCCAGCTCGCGCGCGGGCGCCCCTGAAGCGCTTGCGCCGAGCTATTCGGGCTTGGCGAGGCCGGCGAGCTTCGCCGACGTTGGCCGTACCGATGAGATCTGAAGGCCCGCGTTCTCGCCGTCGAGGCGGAGGTGGCGCCCCAGCTCCTCGCTGCCGGAGAAGAAGACCTCTTCGAGCGACCCGTCGCGCAGGACGCGCAGCGCCCAGATCTCGCCGTCCATCGAGCGGAGGACTTCGACCTCGGCGCCGCAATAGGGCTCCGGCGGGTCGAGAATCCAGCCGAGCCTGACCAGGCAGAAGACAGGCATCACTTCGCCCTCCAACCGGGCGCCGCGCTCGCCACCGGATCTGCCCCGTCAGGAGGGTAGTGGGCCGGGCACCGACGCGCCGAGGGCTGCCGCCCCGCGTTGACGGCGGAGAAACGCCTGTAAATACGTATTGTTACGGGGCGCAAACGAGGCCTCAAAATGGCCCCTGTGGGCCCCCAGGCGGCCCCAGGAGCGGCTTTGCGAGCCCCAGCCTTATTAAAGCAAGCCTGACGGCCCCAAAACGCTCCTGGGGCCAGCCAGGGGCCTTCTCGGGCCGATCGGGCCCGCGGAAGCCGCCAAATTCGCCTCCGCGGACGGCCGAGGGGCGCCACTTCCAGGCAAAGGCGTCCGGCCAAGATGTCGTCAGGTGTGCGACTTCTTGACCGCCTTTTGAGTGCTCTTGCCCTCGCCCGCGTGGCCGGCAGGGACTCCCCGTTCCTTGTGACGGGGGCCGCCGGGGACGTGGCCGAGCGCCTCGCCGCGTTTCGGGTTGTCGCCGCGTGGTCCCGGGGCATGCTCGGGCGAGGCGAGCTTGCTGCCGCCGCGCGGGACGCCCTTGTGACCCGTGCCGCCGCCGGTCTTCGGAGTCTGGCGGCGAGTGCGCGACGTCATGCCGCCCGAAGGCCGCAGCTCCGTGTCGTCCTCATCGCCCATGAACGGCCTGTTGGGCGGGCACTCGGGCGCGCCCGTGTGATGGAAGGTCTTCATGGGCCAAAGCTAAGGGTCTTCAAGAGCCGTTGACCGCCTCGCACGAGGGTTGTCACGGCGCGGTCCAAGCGCCGTGCAGGCGGACGCGCGTTCGGTTTGACCTTCGATCCCAGAGTAGGGCGCCAGTCGTGTGAGAGAGTGCCGGCGCGGCAGCCCGAGCAGCCGCCTGCCGGGCGGCCACTCGGCATTCGGAAAAGCGATGGCTCGGCGGCCCGAGCGAGCCGCCGGATGCCATGGTGGCTCTACATCTTCGCCATCGCCTCCTTCATCTCCTCGTCGGACACCTCGCGCTGGCGGGTGGCGAAGCTCCAGAGATGGCCGAAGGGGTCGCGCACCATGCCATAGCGGTCGCCCCAGAACGCGTCTTCCATCGGCGCGACGACCGAGGCGCCCGCGTCGACGGCGCGCTTGAAGGCCGCGTCGGCGTCCTGGACGTAGACGTAGAACGAGCTGGTCACGCCGTTGAGCGTCTGGGGCGAGGCGCCGCCCATGCCCATTTCGTCGGCGAGCATGATTGTCGAGTCGCCCACCTTGAACTCAGCGTGAGCGATCTTGCCGTCGGGCATGGACATGCGGCCCAGCTCCTGGGCGCCGAGCGCGCGCTTGTAGAAATCGAGCGCCGCGGCTCCGTCCTTCACGATGATGGACGGGGTGACCGTGTGGTAGCCCTTCGGAATCGGATCGACCTTGGCCATCGGCATCCTCCTGTGATCGCGAGCGCCAGCTCGCTGTGAGAGGGCCACGGTCTAGCCGCAGTCGAAACCGGCTGACACCGCTCGTCTCGCCGGCGGACCCACAGAGTCCACCCTCAAACACTTCAACGCGCCGCGGCCGAGGGCAGAGCCGACGAGCGGGCATCCAGCGCGCAAAGGGCAACCCACCCCAAACCCCATCTCAACCCAAACTCTCGACCCTCGACTCTCGACCGTCGCCCTCACTTCCACCGCGCCACATAGAACCCGAACTCCTCGCCCCAGTCGGTCAAGGTGACGGTGGCCTCCTTGGCGCGGGAGGCTTCGAGCGCGGCCTGCATGGCGCGCGAGAAGTCGAGGAGCATCAGCTCGGTGAAGAGCCTGGGCGGGAAGGCGAGCCGACCGTCGCACTCGTGGGAGTCGCTCTTCTCGATCGTCAGCGTGCTGCCGCGGTGCATCGTGCCCCAGCGCGCGCCGCCGGCCGCGACGAGCAGGTACGGAGAGGCGAGCCCCAGCAAGATCTTGTAGATGGGGCCGGCGAAGCTACGCCGGTTCGCCTCGAGCATGACGTCGAGGAACTCCGCGTCGGAGAGCTTGCGCGCGTCGGCGTAGGCGACGTTGTAGGCCATCGCCGCGACCTCGGGGATCCAGTCGCTCTGCCGCGGCGGCTCTCGGACGAGCTTCAACACCTCGTCGGGCAACGCCCCCGGCTCCACCTCGGGCAGCGGCAGGTAGGACAGCGCCGAGCGAAACAGCGCGCCCTTTATCTGGCACTGCGGATACGACGCCAAGCCGTCCGGGAGCTGCGCGATGTACGCCGCGACTCGCGGGAACAGCTTTGGATCGACCGTCTGACTCACAAGACCTCCGGCGCCGGCAAACGTCGAGATGAACGAATTGTCCACAAATCATCTGGCGCGTTCAACGCTGCGGGCTCCGCTGATCCGCGCGGAAATCGCTCAGGGGCCTGCCAGCGAGGAGCCCGCGCACCGACGAGTTGCCCGGCGCCAGCCCGACCGTGTAGGCGTGGCGCGCTGCGGCGCCGGCGCGCAGGATGGCGAACGATCGGACTTCCTGGCCGGCCGGCCGGTGCCGCGAAGATGCGCGCCGTCCCTCTACCGATCGCTTGCACCGAGGAGGCAACCGATGTCCGGTCCCGACCCGAAGGCCGCGCACCCGATCCCCGGCGTGCCGCAGGTCTGCTTCATCAAGAACGTCGTCCGCGCCCCAAACATCGAGATCGGCGACTACACCTATTACGACGACCCCGACGATCCCGAAGGCTTCGAGCGCAACGTCCTCTACCACTATCCCTTCCTCGGGGATCGGCTGATCATCGGCCGCTTCTGCGCCATCGCGCGCGGCGTGCGCTTCATCATGAACGGCGCCAACCACCGGATGAGCGGCGTCTCCACCTATCCCTTCCAGATCTTTGGCGGTGGCTGGGAGCGCGTGGTGCCGCGCCTCGAGGACCTGCCGCTCAAGGGCGACACCATCGTCGGCAACGACGTCTGGCTGGGCTACGAGGCGCTGGTCATGCCCGGCGTGCGCATCGGCGACGGGGCCATCGTCGCCAGCCGCGCGGTCGTCGCCTCGGACGTGCCGCCGTACGCAATCGTCGGCGGCAATCCTGCCCGGGTGATCCGCATGCGCTTCGCGCCGGAGGTCGTCGAGGAGCTGCTGCAGATCGCCTGGTGGAACTGGGACGTCGAGAAGATCACCCGCAACCTCGAACGCATTGCCGCGGGAGACGTCGTCGCGCTGCGCGCCGCCACCTGAGGGACGATGGGGGCGGGACGGTGCTTGCCACAATCGACCGGCGAAGGCGCGGTGGTCTAGGACGAGGGAATCTCGCCGAGTAAAGCCGGAGCTCGAGCTGGCGGGCGACCGGGCCTGGAGCTTCGTTTACCGCGCCTCTCGAACAGTGCCCCGTCGCGTCGCACCTGCGGACGACCGACCACGCCCGGTTCCGACCCGCTGCCGACTCGGGGCGTCGCGCGATGGTCCTCAGCCCGGGACGTGTATCAACCCGATGGGTCGCACGATGGTCCTCGGACCGGACCACCTACCAACTCGGGGGGTCGCACGATGGT
>JBMNNX010000106.1:0-20172 GCA_050942745.1 Myxococcales bacterium | reverse complement strand
CGTCGATTCCGTGACGGGCCCTCGATTACGAGCTGGTCGAGGCGGCTCATCCCGCGAGCCCCACACCGTTCGGCCTGAGCGTAGCTGCCGACGCGAGCGTCGGCAGCGGAGTCGAAGGCCTGGTCGATTCCGTGACGAGCCCTCGACTCCGGCCTCGCAAGCTCGGCCTACGCTCGGGCTGACCGGTGATGGCGCCCCGGGACGCCTCACCAGATGTAGTCGCGGGCGATGTCGCGCTTGTCCTTGCCGAATAGCACGTGGAAGACGCGCAGCTTCTTGAGCGTGTCGGGCGAGAACTGGCCGATGGGGATGTAGACGATCTTCTTGCCGTAGCGGCCCGCCCAGCTCTTCAGCTCCTGGCGCGGCGGCTTCTTGGCGACGTAGGCGACGAGCTTGTGCTCGCAGTAGTCCACGCCGGCCATCAACAGCCGCTCGACCGGCGAGCGCGCCGCCTCGAACGCCTCGTCCGTCCACACGTCGCTCATGCGCCCCGGCGGATACGAGAGCAGGAACCCTCCGTACTCGGCGCGGCAGATGCCCGGCCCCACTATCTGCTGCAGCGGGTGCGTCGCGAAGAGCGCCATGTCGCCCTCCTCGTCGTGCTCGCCGAGCCAGGTCATCTCCCAGGGATAGCGCTCGCGGTCCTCGTCGAAGACGATGACCACGCTGCCCACACCGCCGAGCCCCTTGCGCAGCTCCTGGACGTAGAGCTTGCCCTCGTGCCAGTTGCGGATGGTCTCGCGCATGTCGATGCCGTCGAGCAGCGAGGTGGTGAACGGCTCGACCCGCTTGTTCTCCTCCGAAAGCACGCCCTTGGCCTTCTTCTGCACGTAGGAGGAGAAGGCCTCCAGCGCCAGGTCCTCGGGCGGATAGCTGCAGTGCGAGAAAGGGTTCTCGAAGCCCTGCAGCCACTCGCCGGCGTCGCCGAGCTTGCGGCGGCCGGCCATCGCGCGCAGCCGGCGCGACACCTGCCGCGGGCGGAAGCGGATGTGCTCGACGTCGCGCCGCAGGTCCTCGAGCGAGACGTGCTCGGTCGGCAGCTCGGCCTCGGCGCGCTGCCAGGGCCAGCGGGTCGCGAGCTCGAAGACCTCGTAGGCGAAGTTGTCGTCCACCGCGCCGCGCGCCGCGACGACTATCTGGTAGAGGCTCGGCTGCAGCCGCGCGTGGAGCAGCGCCCAGTTGCGCAGGAACTTCAGGAAGACGCGCCGGTGGTAGGGCTTGAGCTCCTCGCCGGTCGTCGTCTCGTACTTGCGCCCCGCCTCGCGATAGAGCTCGACGAGCACGCGCTGGCGATCGATGGGCAGGGTCTGCGAGAAGTCCCGGTCGGGAGCCGGCGCGGCCGCGCGGGGCTCGGCCCGGCGCGCCATCCGGTCGAAGAGGTTGATGACCTTCGGTGCCTCGACCTGATCGGGTTCGGCTCTGGCCTGGCAGCCGAGCGCGATGGCCCGAGCGCGCTCGTAGGCGGCGCCGAGGAAGCCCCAGGTCGGCAGCACCTCTCGGCAGGAGTCGGGGTGCAGGTTGAAGACCGTGACGTTGCTGCGGAGCAGCCGGTCGAGCGGCTCGACGTCGCTCTGGCCTATCTGCGCGGCGACGCGCTGCGCGTGCGCCAGGCCGCAGACGAAGAGGACGGGGCCGTCGCTCGCGCGCGAGAGCGCGGTCAGGCGCGAGGCCATCGCCGCCTCGCGGCGCGCGTCCTCGGGCGAGCAGCGCTTCAGCGCCGGGCTCTCGAAGCAGGCCCGCACGTAGGCCTCGTGCCCGATGCGCGCGATGGCGTAGGCGTCGGGCAGCCGGTCGCGATGCTCGGGATAGCTGTCGAGGTCGAGATCGACGAAATGGACGGGCAGCTTGCGCTCGAGGCCCAGGCGCACCGCCTCGAAGAGCGGTTCGGTCGGCTCGACGAGGTAGTAGACCCGCTCGCCGCTCGCGACGCGGTAGCGGATGCCCGAGATTTCGGGGAGCCGACGCACCGCCTTCAAGATCGGCGCTTCGAGCGAGCGCGGCAGCTCCACCGCTATCGCCTTGGGGCTCAGGCGCTGTACGGCCTCGACCACGAGCTGCGCGCACTCGAGCTGCTCGTGCAGCACGGGCAGCACGTGGACGTTGCCCGCGGTCAGCGTGTAGGCGCGCAGCTCCATGGCCTCAGAAGTCGAATCCCGGCCCATCGAAGCGCAGCGCGTCCTTGCCCAGGGTCATCTCCACCGCGACGCGCAGCTCGTCGCGCGGCTTGCCGCCCGCCTTGAGCCGCTTGGCCGCGTAGCGCGCGATGTTGATGCCGTCGCGGACGGTGTACGCCGCGTCCTCCTCGTGGGCGCGCTGCAGGAAGGCGACGACGTAGTCGAGGATCTGCTCTTCGACGAAGGGCAGGTTCTCGCGGAGGATCGCCAGCTCGTCCTCGGCGTCCGGGAAGTCGAGGAAGATCTGCGGCATCAGCCGGGAGTGGATGTACTCGGGGATCTCGAAGGTCGAGGCGTCGTCGTTCATCGTGGCGCAGATGCGAAAGTCGGGGCTCGCCTTGACCTTCACGCCGGCGACGATCGACTCGACGTAGCGGCGGTTGTCGAGCAGCGGCGCGAGCGAGGCCCAGGACTTCTCGCTCATGCGGTTGCCCTCGTCGAGGATGCAGACCCCGCCACGGATCATCGCGGTGACGAGCGGGCTCGCGGTGTACTCGATGCTGCCGGCGGCGCCGACCACGGGGGTGACGAGCAGGTCCTCGGGGCGGGTGTCCATGGTCGCCTGGAAGATGTAGACCTCGCGCCCCAGGCTCTTCGCGGCGGCGTACGCGAGCGTCGTCTTGCCCACGCCGGGCTTGCCGATGATGCGCGGATTGAGCGGCAGGTCCCGCTGGTCGATGACCATCCATGCGGCAAGGAGCTGGTCCATCACCTCGTCCTGGCCGACCCAGCGGGCCTCCAGCACGTCGGGATGCGACAGGCGCAGCTTCACCCCGTCAATCGTCACGGTCTCGGTCGCAGGCATGCTCGGTCAGCTCCTCGGTCATCGATTCGGAATCGGCAGGCACTTTACTTCATGGAGGACATAGCCAGACGAATGGAGGGCGGAGCTCCAGCTCCGCCACTCGGCGTTCGAGTGACCCCGACCGACCAGACAGATGGACGGCCGAGCTCCGTGAGGGATGGACGGCGGAGCTCCAGCTCCGCCACCCGACTCCACAGATCGGAGTGCCGCGGCAAACCCCACACGCTCGGAAAGCCAAGCGATCTGCGGCGCTCCGACCCCACCGGAGTTCCCGTTCCTCAGATCGGAACGATGCGTACCGGCCCAGCGCTCGCTCGAGCGGAGCAAGGAGCGGTTGAGGCCCCTTGCGGCTGGCGGGCTGCCGGGCGGAGCCGCGGGCCACCCGCTCCATCTTTCGCTCGCATCGCGCCCCGACGCGGAGCGGGAGCTTCGCGTCTCCATCCGTCCGCCAGCAGCGCGCCTACCTCAACGGCTACGGGGACGAGCGAGCGTCACAGCCGACCAGCCCTTCGGCACCAAGCTCGGACGGAACCGAGATCTCTGCGCCCGCCGAGAGCCGGGCGAGCCACCGCCCCGCGGCCGCCTCGGCCTCCGCCTCGCCCGCTGCGAAGAGGACGCGCGCCGAGCGCGGCGGCGCTTCGCCCTCGGTCGGCTCCACGTCCCACCAAGCCCCGTGCACCTCGACCTGGGCCCAGGCGTGGCTCCAGAGCTGCCCGTCGGCGGCCACCAGGCCGAGCGCCTTGCGCGCCGGCAATCCGCAGCGCCGCGCGAGCGCGAGGAAGAGCTCGACGCGTCCGACGCACGAGCCGCGCCGCTCCGACCAGACCTTCTCCGCCGAACGCTCGCCGACGAAGGGGCGATCGTCCTCCACGTGCGCCTCGACGAGCGCCGCCAGCGCCTTGGCGGCGGCCCAGCGGCCGGATGCCTCCTCGCACGCGCCCGATGCCGCATCGTCGAGCGGCCCGCCGAGCTTGCGCGGCCGACCGAGCGGCTCGTCGCGCGGCGGCTCGACTCGCGACCAGCGAACCCTCACGCCTTCCGCGCCCGCGCGCGCCGACTGCCCGGCGCCGCTCGGGAGCGAGAGTCGCTCGGGCGCCTTCACCACGAGCTCGAGCGCAGCGTCCTCCTCGCGTCCGGCGAGCCCCGCCACGGCAAGGCCCTGGTCGAAGAAATCCGGCGGGCGGAGCGCGCTCGGCGGATCGACCGTGCGTGTGAACGTCGTCCGCAGTCCAGGGAGCTCCAATCGCTCGAGCCGCCCCTCGCGGACCTGCGCGATGAAGGACTCACCGAGGATCTCGCCGGCGACTTGCCCGCGCCTCGCGCTGCCGCAGGCCTCTCCAACGCGCCCCGAGCTCTCGTCGAGCGCCCTGACGCAGATACGCTCGCCGTCCGTCCTTCGCGCGGCGATGAGCAGAGGAGCGAGCGCCGAGGGCACCGTCGCCGCAGGCGCGGACGACTCGAGGACGCGCCCGTCGGGCAGCACGCGGCGCACTCTCAAGCCGTCGTCACCGGCGCGAGCGCTCACCGTGCGAACGAGCACGCCACCCTCGTGCCTCTCGGCTTCGAGCCGGAGGATGCGCGCGCCTTCGCCGAGCGTCGCCTCGACCTTCGAGACGCTGCGGACGACCACCGGGCCCCGGCGCGCCCAGGTCTCGCTGCGATAGTCGAGGTGCTGCTCCGGCGCTCCCTGCACCGAAAACCGCACGTGTCCGACCGGCACGCCGGAGAGGCTCATCAGATAGTCGGCAGGCGGGTGAGCGGCGAGCAGCAGCGGCAGGAGGAGCGGGGCGAGCACGCGGCCATTCTGCCACGCTCGAACGAGGAGGCCGGGCGGCGCTCGCCACCCGGCCCGCTGGTGAAGGGAGCCGGGACTACTGGCTCAGTCCTGGAACGGCGAGGGCTGCCCCTGCTTGGCCGCTTCCTCGGCGATCTTCTTCTTGATGTCGGCCATGTCGAGGTCGCGCACCTGCTTGACCAGGTCCTCGAGCACCGGCTCGGGCAGCATGCCCGGCTGCGCGAAGAGCAGAACGCGGTCGCGGAAGACCATCAGCGTGGGGATAGAGCTGATGCCGAACTCGGCGGCGAGCTCCTGCTGCTCCTCGGTGTTCACCTTCCCGAAGGTGATGTCCGGGTGCTTCTCGGCGACGCGCTCGAAGATGGGGCCGAACATGCGGCACGGCGCGCACCACGGCGCCCACCAGTCGAGCAGGACGATTCCGTCCTTCTCTAAGGTCTGCTTGAAGTTCTCGGTGGTGATTTCGACGGTTGCCATCTGAACCCTCGCGGCATGTTGGCCTGCTTGATCTGTCCTTCGCCTTCTTGCCCGATTCGAGCCCCGTCACGCCGAAAGGATTCGAGGCCCGCTCTGTCGCCCTGTGCGCGCGCTCGGGCTGCAGGTGTTCCGAGCCACTTTCCAACGATGCGCATCCGCGCGCGCGCTCGTAACCCGCGCGGTCGGCCGACAGCTCGGGCTGCGAGCTGCCGGGGATCGAGGCCGCCGCCACGGATCGGTCCCTCTCGGTCCTCGATGTCGAGGAGCTTTCGTGAATCCCCTTGAGCTTGGCCGGGCCTTTGACTTCGCCCTCGCGAGCACCGGCTACGCGCAGGCCGACCGGAGGACGGCTCCAGGCTCGGGCCAACGTGCCCTCGGCTCCTCGCCGGCACGATGACCGGCGCTCCGTTCGCGTTGCGGCCCGGGCGCGCCGGCACAAAGGCCGGCGCTCCGTTCACGTCGCGGCCACCAGGGCGCCGGCACGAAGGCCGGCGCTCCGTTCATGTCGCGGGCATCGGGGCACGCGAAGGCCGGCGCTCCTCCACGTCAAAGGATCGGCAGCTCTGTCTGCTCGACTCGGTCGGGGAATGCCTGGTCGATGCGCCGCAGCTCCTCGCTGGTGAGCTGCAGATCGGCTGCCGCCGCGTTCGACTCGAGATGGGCCCGCTTGCTCGCCTTGGGAATGACGAAGAGGCCCTCGCGATGCAGCAGGAACGCGAGCGCGATCTGCTGCGGCGTCACGCCGCGGGCGCGCGCGATCTCGTCGAGCACCTTCCCGCGCGCGCTCGTCGGCACCGGGAAGCTGCCCGAACCCAGTGGGCTGTAGGCGACCAGCGCGATCGCGTTGCGCTGGCAGAACCCGAGGAGCTCCCGCTCGACGTACCGCTCGTCGAGGCTGTAGAGCACCTGGTTGCACGCGATGCGGCCTTTGCCCGCAATGGCGAGCGCGTCCTCGAGCTCGGCGAGATCGAAGTTGCTCACGCCCCAGAAGCGCGTCTTGCCCTGCTCGACGAGCTTCTCGAACGCCGCGATCGTCTGCTCGAGCGGATACCCGGAAGGCCAATGCAACAGGTAGAGGTCGAGCCTGTCGGTGCGCAGCCGCCGCAAGCTGCGCTCGCAGGCCGCGAGTGTTCCCTCGTAGGTGGCGTTGGACGGCAGCACCTTGGAGACGAGGAAGACCTCGTCGCGCCGCCCGGCTATCGCCTCGCCGACGATCTCCTCGACGAGCCCGGCGCCGTACATCTCCGCGGTGTCGATGTGCGTCATCCCCAGGTCGAGCCCGTAGCGCAGCGCCGCGATGACCTTCGGCCGATCCTCGAGCTCCAGCTTCCACGTGCCCTGGCCGACGATTGCGACCTGCTCGCCGGTGCTGCCGAAGAGCCTGCTGCGCATGCTCGCCTCCTCGAGATTTGCGGGCCGCAGCCTGGTGCGGCGGCCGAAGCGCTGATTTAGTGTGCGCGACCATGAAGACGAATGCCGCCCGATTGTTGGACAAGCTGGGAATCACCTACGAGCTGCGCGACTACGAGGTCGATCCGGACGACGTCTCGGCGCTCGCGGTCGCAAAGAAGGTCGGGATGCCCCCGGAGCAGGTCTTCAAGACGCTCGTCGCCCGGGGCGACAGGACGGGCGTGCTGCTCGCGGTCGTGCCCGGCAGCGCCGAGCTCGATCTGAAGGCGCTCGCGAAGCTGTCGGGCGACCGGAAGGTCGAGGTGGTCGCGCTCAAGGAGGTCCAGCCGCTCACCGGCTACATCCGCGGCGGCGTGACCGCGCTCGCCTGCAAGAAGGACTATCCGGTCTTCGTAGACGAGACGATGGAGCTCTTCGACGTCGTCGCTGTCTCCGCGGGCACGCGGGGCACGCAGATCCTCATCGCCCCGGCCGACTACATCGCCGCGACCAAGGCGAAGGTCGGGGCGATCGCCAAGGAGGGCTGACCCTCCTCGCCGTCGCTCGATTTCGAGGCGCTCGATTTCGGCGAGGGTTGAGCTTCTCAACCGCGGAGAAGCAGCGCTCCTCGCCTCGGCGAACCTCGAACGCCTTCCCTCCTACCGCTGTTCGCGGAACCACGATAGAAGCGCCCCACCATGCGTGCCGTCGTCCAAAGAGTCTCCAGCGCCTCGGTCACCGTCTCCGGCGAGACCGTTTCGTCGATAGGAACCGGGCTGCTCGTGCTGCTCGGCGTGGGCAAGGAGGACAGCGACTCCGACGTCGATTTTCTCGCCGACAAGGTCGTCAACTTGCGCATCTTCGAAGACGAGGCGGGCAAGATGAACCGCTCGGTGATAGACGCGGGCGGCGAGTTGCTCGTGGTGAGCCAGTTCACCCTCTTCGGCGACGCGCGCAAGGGCCGGCGCCCGAGCTTCACCGACGCGATGGAGCCGGTGCGCGCCAACGAGCTCTACAAGCGGTTCTGCGAGGCCTGCCGGCGCTTGGGCGTCAAGGTCGGCGAGGGCGTCTTCCGCGCGGATATGAAGGTCGCCCTCGTTAACGAGGGCCCGGTGACGCTGCTGCTCGACAGCAAGCGCCTCTTCTAATCGAGGCCCAGCTTACGCTTGCCCTCGGTCCGTGAAGCCGCCACAGTCGTGCCCAACCGCAGGGCTTCCGGGAGCGTCGCCATGTCCCAGATCCTCGTCTCCGGCCTGGTCAACCTCGAGGTCACGCTGCGGGTCGAGCGCTTCCCTATCGACTACTTCCCGGTGCGCTACCCGTTCCACGGCATCGGGGTGACGGTCTCGGGGGTCGGCTTCAACGTCGCCAAGGCGCTCACCCGGCTCGGCAACCAGGTGACCTTCCTGTCGCTCATCGGCGACGAGCCTGTCGGCGAGCTCGCGCGCTCGACTCTGCGCAGCGAGGGCATCTCCGACACGCTCGTGCTCGGGCGGCTCGCCGAGACGGCGCAGTCGGTCATCCTCTACGACAACGAGGGCAGGCGTCAGATCAACGTCGACCTCAAAGACGTGCAGGAGCAAACCTACCCCGAGGAGCTCGCGCTGCCGGCGCTCGAGGGATGCGCGATGGCCGCCCTCTGCAACGTCAACTTCTCGCGCCCTCTGCTGTCGATGGCGCGGGCCGCCAGCGTGCCCATCGCCACCGACGTTCACGCCATCGCCGAGCTCGACCACCCGTACGACCGCGACTTCATGGCCGCCGCCGACGTGCTGTTCATGAGCCACGAGCGCCTTCCGTGCCCGCCAGAGGAGTGGGCGCGCAGGGTGTACGACCGCTACGGAACGAAAGTCATCGTCATCGGCCTGGGCGCCGAGGGCGCGCTGCTGCACGTCGCGCGCGACGGACTGCTCGAGCGCATCCCGGCACACACGACTCGAGAGGTCGTCAGCACCATCGGCGCGGGAGACGCGCTCTTCGCCGCCTTCATCGACGGCTACGCGCGCGGCCTCCCGCCGAAGGCAGCGCTCGAGCGGGCGTCGCTGTACGCGTCGTACAAGATCGGAGAGGCCGGCGCCGCCGAAGGTCTGCTCGACGCGGACGGCCTCGACGAGCTGGTCGCATGCCAGTAAGGCCTTCGAGCGCTCGAGCGGCTTCGGCGAGCTCGATCGCGGGGGCGAGCCGCGCGACGCAAGAGCGAATCGCGCTGGCCGGGTGGTTTCGCCGGCGGAGGCCGCGTTCGCCGCCCCGCCTGTCGATTTACAGCGAGGCCTCGCGCGCCTTGGGCCTTCGCCGCGACAGCGCGCCCTCGACGCACTTCGCGCGGCGCAACGCGAAGAAGATGCAGAGCGAGACGCCGTAGCCGGCCAGCACGTCCACCAGGTAGTGCTGCTTCGTGTAGAGCGTCGACAGCCCGATCATCAGCGTCGTGAAGAAGCCGAACGCGCCGATGCGCTTGTTCGCCTCCCAGGTCATCAGCGACGCGAGCATCGCTACCGCGCAGTGCTCCGACGGCAGGCAGTTCCAGGCGGGATCAGACCCGTGGACGAGGGAGAGAATCCAGGTGCCGAGATCGTGCGGAGGCGGCGGCAAAGCGGGCCTGTCGAAGGCGACCGGGATGATGAGAAAGGCCGCCGAGCAGGTCGCGAACATCAGCAGGTAGCCGGCGACGAGGCGGCGGAACGCGTCGCGATCGCGCACGGCGAAGAACGGCAACAGGAAGATGGGGTAGAGCAGGATGTAGACGAGCGAGAACGCGGGGCGAAACGGGACCTGGTCCTCGAGCGCCGACGGCAGGAAGCGAACTCGCGCCGGATCGATGAGCTTGCCGACCAGGAAGTAGCTCCCCGCCCAGACCCCGAACATCAACGCCGCCGCGAGCGCCCAGCGCCACCACGCGGCCGGCTCGCTTCGCGCCACCTGCGGCGGTTCGGAGAAGACGAAGAGCGCCGACAGCGAGATCGGGAAGAGCACCGGGATGAAGAGCTTCATCGCGCCCTGGTCGAAATCGAAGCCGCCGAACAGGACCAGCGCGAAGACGAGCTGCGGGCCCACCATGACGAACAGGATGTAGTGCAGGAGGAGGCGGCGGATCCGACCGGAGCGAGTGCTGACGTGTTCGTCCAGACGCATGGCGTACAGAGGATACGAGCAAACAGGAACGCTCTAGAAATTAGGCACGATCGCCTTCCCGCTACCCAGGCTGGGGAGCAAACACTCGAAAGAACGCGGCTATTCTCCAACACGCCGCGGCCAGGAGCACGGTCGCCTGAGTGCGAGTGCACGCTCGCCGAACGGCCAGGCCGGTATGGCCGCGGCCGGCAAGAAGAATAGCCGTCCGGCCCCGGCGGGCACGTAGCCGGGTCCGCTGACCGCACCAGTCCGATCGATCATCTGCGCTGGCTCTGACTAGAATGGCGCACTTCAGCCCGACGGGAGCCGCCATGAAGCCACTCCGCATCCTTTTCGCTCTGCTGCCTCTGCTCGCCTTGGTCGCCTGCGGCGACGATCCCGAGCCCCAGCAAACCGACGCGGGCATCCAGGACTACGAGGCCTACTTCAACCTGCAGCAAGGCCGCTGTTTCGAGTACACACTCGCCGACACCAAGCAGGCGGCGCCAACACTGGGCCTCGCGGTCGAAGAGATCGACGAGACGACGTTCCCTGGGGTCAAGGCCTACGTGGTCGTCTACCGCACCACGGCCCCGGTGATGCAGGACTGGGTCTCCATCGAGGACAACGCGCTCAAGCTGCACAAGCGCTACTTCCACGGCGGCAAGGAGTTCATCTACCGGCCGCCGCTCACGCTGCTCGAGGCGCCGATCAAGCCCGGCGCGACGATCACCTCGACGGCGCAGGCCGACATCCACGAGCTGGGCACGCGAATCGCCAACGAGGAGCACACGCTGCGCGTGGACGTCTTCCAGCCGAACACCGAGCGCTTCCCCGTCGGCGTCGATATCACCAGCTACGCGGTCCACTTCGCGGAGACGCCCTCGACCGGTCGTCCTGAGACCCGCTACTTCGCGCCCGGAAGCGGTGACCGGGCTGCCCCCGAGGGCTGGGTCAAGATCAGCTTCAACTTCAGCCTCAATGAGAGCACCCCCGCGCAGGTCTACAAGCTGCAGGAGATCCGCGAATTGACCGGCGAGCAGAGCACCCCGTGCGGCTCGGCGAAGTAGACCTCCTGCCTTCTGACAACCTCCAACCGATAGGAGCCTTTCCCATGCGCGCTTTCGTGACCGCCGCCTCCGCAGCCGCCCTGCTCTCCGCGTGCGCGAGCTCACAGCCTGTGCCCGTGCAGACGGCACCTACGGTCGTCTCGCCGCAAACTGAAATCGAGGAACGCGGCCAGACGCTCTCCAAGGTTGACGCGGTGGTGAAGGTGCTGCTCAAGAACGAGGGCGAGATCGTGGCCAACGCCTCCAAGGCTCAGTACGAGCTGGTCGTTGACGGCGCGGTCGTAGACAAGGGCGAGGTTTCGGTCTCGAAGCCGATCGCGCCGGGCACCGAAGAGACGGTCGAGCTGACGGTGCCCTTCGTCTACGCGCCCGACCAGCAGCGCCTCGCCGAGCTCGACGGCCGCAAGGAGCCGCTCAAGTACGCCGTGCGCGGAGTCATCGACGTCGGCGGGGCCAGCGTCGAGTTCGCGCGCGCCTCGCAGGTCCGCTCGCCACGCCTGCCCAAGCTGACCGTCTCGAGCTTCGAGGTGCTCAAGACCGAGGCGAAGGGCCTCGTCGTCAACGCCTCGGTCAACATCGCCAACCCGAACCCGTTCACCGTCGAGGTCTCGGGGCTGCGCTACGCGGTGCTGCTCGGCGGCAAACAGGCGGGTGAGGGCGTCCTGGCGCGCGGCGCGAAGCTGCCTGCGGCCAGCGAGAACCTCTACGACTTGTCGATTCCGCTCGAGCAGGCGGACCTGAAGGCGAAGGAGCTGCCGGTCGATGCCACTAGCGTCAGCTACGCCATCCAGGGCGCCCTCGAGATGGGCGGGCTTTCGGTCGAGCTCGATCAGTCCGGGAACACCCGGCTGCTCAGCGCCGGCTATTGAGCCTGCCTGACCCTTCCCCTCCAACCACAGCCGACGGCGAGGCGCCCCCTCGCCGTTTGCTCTTTGCGGCGACGGACTGAGCGCCGCTCGCCGAGGAGCACTGCTTGAAGCTGAAACACCGCGTCCCCGCGGACGCCGAGCCAGCGCGTCTCGACCGGTACCTCGCCGATGTGCTCGGGCTCTCGCGCGTGCGCATCAAGGAGGCCCTGGACGCCGGAGCTGTCCGCGTAGATGGCAAGCGGCCGCGCAAGGGCGATCGCGTCGTGCCCGGGAGCGAGATCACCGGCGAGGTGAGCGCGGGCACCGCGGCGGTCGAGCCGCAGCCCGAGCTTCCCTTGGCGGTCCTCGTCGAGGCCCCGGAGTTCGTCGTCCTCGACAAGCCCGCGGGCGTGCCTTCGCACCCGCTGCGCGAGGGCGAGCGCGGGACGCTGGCGAACGCGCTGGTCGCGCGGTTCCCCGAGTGCGCCGAGGCCAGCCCCGATCCGCGAGAGTGCGGCCTCGCGCACCGGCTCGACGTGGAGACCTCCGGCGCCATCGTCGCAGCTCGTTCGCGCGAGGCCTACGAGGCACTGCGCGCCGCGTTCTCCGAGCGGCGGGTCGGCAAACGCTACCTCGCGCTCGTCGGCGGCGCGCCGGGCGAGGGCGGAGAGATCGAGCTGCCCATCGCGCACCACCCCAAGAACCCGCGGCGCATGGTCGCCTGCGCGGACGAAGAGGAGGCCGCGCGCCTGAAGGCCAGGGACGCGGTGACCCGCTATCGCGTCCTCGAGCGGCTCGGCGACCTCGCGCTCGTCGAAGCCGAGATTCCTACCGGCGTGATGCACCAGATTCGAGTACACCTCGCGGCCGTCGGCGCGCCGGTGGCCGGAGACGCGCTGTACGGCGGCCCCGAGGTCCCGGGGCTCTCGCGCCAGTTCCTCCACGCCGCGAGGCTCGAGTTTCCGCACCCGCGCTCGGGCGAGGCTGTTGTAGCCGAGGTGCCACTGCCCGATGAGCTCGAGAAGGTTCTCGCGTCGCTGCGTGCCGGGAGCGCGGCGAGCCGTTGAGCCGGCGGTCGGCGAACGTCGATTGATTGGGGCGCGCATGCGCCTGGCCGGAAACCGAGCGTAAGTTCGGCCGGCGCGAAGGTCGGACCTCCTTTCCCCTTCGCGACGATCGGGGCGCGCCGGCACGAAGGCCGGCGCTCCGTTCCTGTCGCGGGCAGGCTTTCGGCCTAAAGCCTGGTTGGCTACTCTTACCGCTTTCTAACGAGCCAGCGGTCAACCGCACGCCGGCCCGCGATTCCCACAGCCAGCGAGGAGGCTTCCGAATGCACGCGGAAAAGAAGGCGGAGAAGAAGAAGGGCGGGGTTCCTGCCAAGGCCAGCCACGACATCCAGCCGCCGCAGCCGCTCATCGACTTCATGATGACCGGCTGGGAGAAGCCTTCGAAGGTAAAGCCGCAGAAGGTCGAGGGGCTCGCGCGGTTCAAGGCTCGCCGCCGAGCGCTCTCCAAGATGTTCCGGGGCGAGACGCTGGTCGTGCCCACCGGGCACGAGAAGATCCGCGCCAACGACACGCCCTACCACTTCCGCCCGGGCAGCGACTTCTTCTACCTGACGGGCAACAAGGAGCCCGACTGCGTCCTCGTCCTCGTGCCCAAGAGCGGCGGCCACGAGTCGGTGCTCTTCGTCGAGCCCGAGGTCGATCGCAGCACGCCGGCCTTCTTCACCGACCGCGCCCGCGGCGCCCTCTGGGTCGGGCCACGCCTGGGCCTCGCCGGCAGCAAGGTGCGCTACGGGGTAGACAAGACGATGGCGCTGGGCGAGCTCAGCGACTTCCTCGCCAACCTGAAGAAGCGCGATGGATACCGGGTCCTCCGCGGCATGTCGGCGGCGGTTGACCAGGCGCTTCCGGCGCAGGGCGACAAGGACGCCGAGCTCGCCTCGACGCTCGCGGAGATGCGCCGGAACAAGGATGCGGGCGAGATCGAGTCGCTGCGCAAGGCCATCGCCTCGACCAAGCTCGCGCTCGAGGACGCCATCCGCGCCATGAAGCCCGGCAAGACCGAGCGCGACATCGAGGCCGCCTTCGACGCGCGCGCTCGCCGCGAGGGCATGGGCCCGGGCTTCGCCACCATCGTCGCCGCCGGCCACCACGCCTGCATCCTGCACTGGACCCGCAACGACGGGGCGCTCGAGAAGGGCAAGCTCGTGCAGATCGACGCGGGCGTCGAGTCGAACGACCTCTACACCGCCGACATCACCCGCACCTTCCCGGTGTCCGGCAAGTTCACGCGCGAGCAGCGGAAGATCTACGACATCATCACCGCCGCCCAGGACGCGGCCATCGCCGCGGTCAAGCCAGGCAACGACTTCATGGAGCCCCACCGCGCGGCGACCAAGGTGCTGGTCGAAGGCCTGGAGAAGCTGGGGATCCTCAAGGAGCCGGCGGCCGAGGCGCTGCGCGAGGACCGCCAGACCTACAAGCGCTACACGCTGCACAGCGTCTCTCACTTCCTCGGCATCGATGTCCACGACTCGGCCGCGGCGAGGCCCGAGAAGTACCGCCAGGGCAAGCTCGAGCCGGGGATGGTCATCACGGTCGAGCCGGGCCTCTACTTCCAGCCCGACGATCTGACCGTGCCGCCGCGCTTCCGCGGCATCGGCATCCGCGTCGAGGAGGACGTGCTCGTCACCAGGAGCGGCCACGAGGTCCTCTCCGCCGGCATCCCGCGCAAGTCGAAGGACGTCGAAGCCTGGATCGCCAAGGTCCGGAAGTCGAAGTAGCGCCCGGCTGACGGGCCCTTCGACGTGCGCGAACCCGAGCGCCGCTTTCGCCACCGCCGCGTAGCGAGGCGGCGCTCGTCGTTTTGGACGGGGCCCACCCAGACATCCGACCGCGTCTCAGGCAGCCAGGGCCAAGGGCCGCCGAGCAGGCGGCCTCTCCGCTCGAGGAGCAAGGGCGACATCGACGTCGCACCTGCCAGGCAGCCGGCTTGTGAGCCCCGTCACTCGAGGCGCTTCATCCGCGTCCGGACGGTGCGCCCGCAAGGTCCGCGCCCAACGATGAGCGCCTGATTTCGCGCTGTTAGGCCCGCTCGCCTCCCCGGCATGCCCTCGCGCTGCAGCTGCCCGGGATACCGGCCCGGCTCCTGCATTACCCCCTCCCGAAACGACGGGCCGCACGCACCTGCATCGACGTAAGTGGTGATATCGAAAGCAGAAGTCGGCTCCTGGGACGAAATCGGAGGAAGCCATGACCTGGACGAAGAGACTCATCGCGACCGCCGCGCTGCTGATGTTCGTCGGCGCGCCGCTTCAGGCCGAAGCCCGTTTCGGAAAGTCGAGCTCGAGCAACAAGAGCTCGGGGAGCTCGTCCTCGTCCAGCAAGTCGTCGAGCTCGTCGAGCGACTCCTCCTCGTCGCACAAGGCCGTCTCCGTCAGCGCGCCTTCGGCTCCGTCGTACTCGGAGCCGAACCGCGGGCACCACAGGCCGTCCTACCGGCACGATGATCACCGACGCGGTCGTCACGGGCACAGCCACCGGGTGGCTTACCGCCCGCGCTATCGCCACGTGCACTACCACTACGGTTGGGGCTTCGGTTACCACCCCTTCTATTACGCGGCGACGCCGGCGCCGAACACGGCACCGGCCACCGCGAGCGCTGGGGCTCCGGCCGCCGAGGTGAAGACCGGCCCGACCGCCACGGTGGGAATCGATGCCCACGGCCACGGGCTCGGCGCGACCGTCGGCGCCGGCCTGGCCATCGAAGGCAAGCGCTGGGGCATCAACGGCAACTTCGCGACGGCCTTCTATTCCATCGACGGCGCGAAAGCGCTCGACCCGGAAGGCACCCACATCTACGACGTGCACCTGACCTACGCGCTCATCTCCGGGACGCACGGGCGACTGCGGCTCGAGGCGGGCATCAACGGCATCGTCGCCCCTGACCTCTCGGTCCTCGGCCCGGACGCAGGCACCTCGCTCGCCCTCGGCCTCATCGGCCCGATCGGCTTCGAGGCCTCGGCCCACGTCACGCCGCTTCCGCACCGGCGCTACGACTACAACCTCGGCCTGACGCTCACCCTCGGCCACGTCGGGCTGCGCGCCGGCTGGAAGGAGCTGTGGATGGACGACAACGAGCTCCTCGAGGAGGGCGTCCACAACGCCGACACCTTCCGCGGCCCCTACTTCGGCGTCGGTTTCGCCTTCTAGCCGCGCCTCTCTCCCGCGGCGACCGAAGCGCTCCTCTTCTCCCGTGAGGAGCGCTTCCTTTTTTTTTTCGCCCACGCCGAAACCCTGTTCGCTCGAATACAATCCCGCCGCCTTGGAGAACGAACCCGCCAGCCTCGAGTCGCCTCCGCCGGCGCAGGCCCCCACCGCCGCGGCCGGAATCACGCTCACCGATCGCTTCGCGCTCGCCGTTGCCAGCGGGCTGGGCAGCGGCTACTCGCCCTTCGCTCCGGGGACCGCGGGGACGGTCGTCGCGATCCCCTTCTACTTCGCTCTCGCGCGCCTCGAGCCCTGGCTGCAGATCCTGACGACGCTCGCCTTCATCGCCATCGCGGTCTTCGTCGCGACCCGCGCGGCGCTCTACTGGGGCGACAGCGACGACGGGCGCATCGTCAGCGACGAGATCGCCGGCTATCTCGTCGCGATGGCGCTGGTGCCCGCCGAGCCGAAGTACCTGGTCGCCGGGTTCCTGTTCTTCCGCCTCTTCGACATCGTGAAGCCCTGGCCAGCCTGCTGGTTCGACAAGCGGGTGCACAACGGCCTGGGCAACGTGATGGACGACGTGGTCGCCGGCCTCTACGCCCGCGCGTGCATGGCCGCGCTCGTCTGGTTCTGGCCTTAGCGGTCGAATGGCGCGCGCTTCCCGCGGGGAATCGAGGGGCTGCCCGCCGGTTCTGCACACCTGCAAATCCTGCTAAGAGGCTCACGCCATGCGCATCGAACTTCTCTGCACCGGCAACGAGCTGCTCGACGGGTCGGTCCTCGACACGAACGCCGCCTACCTCGCCGAGAAGACCTTCGCCCTCGGCGTGCCCGTGGCGCGCAAAGAGACCCTGCCCGACGATCTGCCGGCGCTCGCCGACGCGCTGCGGGCGATGGGCGAGCGCGCCGACTTCGTCGTCGTCTCCGGCGGGCTCGGGCCGACTCCCGACGACCTGACGCTCGAGGCGGCCGCGCTGGCCGCGGGCGTCAAGCTCGAGACCGACCCTTCGATCGTCGCGCACCTGAAGGCGCTCTTCGCCCGCCGCGGCTTTCGCTTCACGCCGAACAACGAGCGCCAGGCTCGCGTGCCGCGCGGCGGCCAGGCGATCCTCAACCCCTTCGGCACCGCGCCGATGGTGACGCTGCGCATCGGGCGCGCTGACTGCTTCCTGCTACCGGGCGTTCCCCGCGAGTTTCGCAGCCTGTTCGATCTGGAGGTCCTGCCGCGGCTCGAAGCGCGGCTCGCGGCCGAGCCGAACCGCGTCCATCGCGCCGCGCGCACCCTCAAGGTCTTCGGCATCGGCGAAAGCATGCTCGACAACGCGGTCGCCGAGCTGCCCGCGAAGCACCCGCACGTCTACTTCGGCTACCGCACGCACGCGCCGGAGAACCACCTGAAGCTTATCGCCGAGGGCTCGACCGCCGAGGAGGCCAAGGCGCGGCTTGCCGCTGCGGAGGCCGACGTGCGCCCCATCCTCGGCGATCGCCTCTTCGGCGCCGACAAGGAGGAGATGCCCGCGCTGGTCGTCGCCGCGCTGAAGGAGGCGGGCGCGACGGTCGCGCTGGCCGAGTCCTGCACCGGCGGGCTGTGCGCCTCGCTCATCGCCTCGGTGCCCGGAGCGAGCGAGGTCCTCGTCTCGTCGGCGGTCGTCTATCAGGAGAAGGCGAAGACGCAGCTCCTCGGCGTTTCCGCCGAGCTCGTCGCGCGCGAGGGCGCGGTTTCGGCGCCCGTCACCCGGGCGCTCGCCCAGGCCGCGCGCGAGAAGGTGGGCTCGACCTTCGGCCTCGCGATCACCGGCTGGGCCGGACCCGGCGGCGGCACCGAGTCCGATCCGGTCGGCACGGTCTACGTGTGCCTCGCCGACGGCAGGACGGCCATCGAGCGGCGCCAGGTCTACCCCTTCGACCGCGAGCGGGTGCGCCTCTTCGCCGCCTTCCAGGCGCTCGACCTGCTGCGCCTGAACGCCCGGGGAATCCAGAAGTGACCGAGCTCGCACCGACCACCTCCAGGCCGACGCTTCTCGAGCGCGCGCGCGCCTTCCTGTGGGCGCACCGCATCCCTGTCGCCTTCGGCGTGGCCGCCTTCTGCGTCCTCGCGGCGTTTTCGGGCAAGCGCTTTTTGCGCCAGAGCAAGGCGCCGCACTTCGTCTATCAGGCCGCCGCCTTCCTCGAGGGCAGCCTCGCGCTCCCGGTCGATCCGCCTAACCAGGAGGACTGGGCCAAGGTCGGCGAGAAGATCTACGTGAGCTTCCCGGCGATGCCCGCGGTGGTGATGCTGCCGTTCGTCGCGCTCTGGGGCTACCAGTTCAACGACACCTCGTTCACCGTCTTCGTCGGCGCGCTCGCGCTGCTGCTCTTCCTCCTCCTATTGCGGCGGCTCGCGAGCGACGGCGACTCGAAGCGAGGCGAGTGGGAGAACCTCGGCTTCGCGGCCATCCTCGGGTTCGGGACGGTCTTCTTCTACTGCGCGATCCGCGGCGAGGTCTGGTTCACGGCCGAGGTGATGGGCGTCGCCTTCACCAGCCTCTACCTGCTCTTCGCCACGCGCACGCGCCGGCCGGTGCTCGCCGGCCTGCTCTACGCGATGGCGACCTTGACGCGAACGCCGCTGATGTTCGCGGGCGTCTTCTTCGTCGCCGAGGCGCTCTGGCCCCGCGGCACGCTGTCGCTCGCCGAGGCGAAGGAGGATCTCAAGCCCAAGCTGCGCAAGCTCGCCCTCTTCGCCGCCGGAGCCGCGCCGCTCGCGCTCGCGCACATGGCCTTCAACTGGGCGCGCTTCGGCGGCATCGCCGAGTTCGGCCACAGGCACCTGTGGAACAACCGCGTCAACGCCAACATCGCGAAGTGGGGCCTGTTCGACTACCACTACCTGGAGCGCAACCTCCACGCGGCCTTCACCAAGCTGCCGACGCTGTCGTGGGAACCCTTCAAGATCGGCTACGACCCGCACGGCATGAGCCTGCTGGTAACCACGCCGCTGCTGTTGCTGCTGCTGTGGCCGAAGGAGAAGCCGCGGCTGCACCGCGCGCTCTGGCTCACGGTGGCCTGCACGGCGTTGCCCGGCTTCCTCTACCAGAACGACGGGTACATGCAGTTCGGCTTCCGGTTCAGCCTCGACTACACGCCGTACCTGATCCTGCTGCTCGCGATAGGCGGCTGGCGGATGCGCAGCAAGCTCTTCGCGACGCTCGCAGTGCTCGGCGTCGTGGTCAACACCTGGGGCGCTCTCGCCTTCCGCGGCTACTCCTGGTAGGCGCGCGCCCGGCCGCTCGCCCTGCGCCCTTCCGATCGGCGACCGCCATCGCGTCACCTGCGGTGCGACGAATCGGCCCTGGACCGCCTGCTTGACCGCGAGGTCGCCAGGGCAATACTCGTCTGCCAACCGAGAGCTGCATGACATTGCGGGCCAGTCGTTCGAACCCCGCGAAGGGAGAAGTGGATGAGAGCCCCAGAGCGTTTCGCGCAGGTGATCTCACTGTTGCTGCTGGCCGCAGCGTGCGGCGGCAACGATCCGGTCGCCCCGGCCCAAGATGCCGGCAGCAATGCCGCCGATGCCGGCGGCGGCTGCGGCGCCTGCACTGCTGGCACCAGGCAATGTGCCGAGGACGGTTGGCAGCAGTGCGTCACCCTCGCCGACGGCTGCACCGCCTGGAGCGCGGTGACCCCGTGCGCGGCGACCGAGAGCTGTTCTGACGGCCAGTGCGTGAAGAGCTGCCTCAATCTCTGCACGGCCGGCGCGCGGCAATGCTCGGGGCAGGGCTACGTGGTCTGCGAGGAGCAGGAGTCGGGCTGCACGGACTGGGGCGAGGAGACGGCCTGCCCCGAGGGCAAGTTCTGCTTCGGCGGCGAATGCGTCTCGAGCTGCGTCAACCGCTGCACCGAGGGTGCACGGCGCTGCGCCGGCAGCGGCTACGTCGTCTGCGAGATGACCGAGGCTGGCTGCACCGACTGGGGCCAAGAGGCGGCCTGCGGCGAGGGCCAGTACTGCTCCGACGGCGAGTGCGTCGAAGGCACCACCTGCATCCACCAGTGCAGCCTGGGCGCGCGCCAGTGCTCGGCCAACGGCTTCGTCGTCTGCGAGATGCAGTCCTCGGGCTGCACCGACTGGGGCGAGGAGACGCCCTGCCCCGACGGCCAGATCTGCTCGGCGGGCCAGTGCACCGGCGGCGGCTGCATCCACCAGTGCAGCCTCGGCGCGCGCCAGTGCTCGGCCAACGGCTTCGTCGTCTGCGAGATGCAGTCTTCGGGGTGCACTGGCTGGGGCGAGGAGACGCCCTGCCCCGACG
>JBMNNX010000441.1:0-3727 GCA_050942745.1 Myxococcales bacterium | reverse complement strand
GGAGGGGGTCAGTTTTAGTGACGTAAGGGGGTCAGAAATTGCTGTCGCTTGACACCCCTAAATCCCCTCTCCCGCGCAAGCGCGGGAGAGGGGACTTTCACGTGCTCGCACGCAGTGCTTTCAGGGCAATCCGCTGCTCGTTCAAGGCCACAGCCGGCCCATGGTCCGGTCTCAAGCTCGGGAAGGGCGGGTGAGGCCCCGCGCCGGCGCAAGCGCCGACACGAAGGTCGGCGCTCCGGGACGGTCCTCGTGGCCCTACGGCAGGTTGCGGCCCGTCGTCGCCGGCATCACCCGGCCGTACTTGACGCCCTTCGCGCTCACCAGGCTGTCGCCCATGGCGAGGAGCTCCGAGCCCTTGCCGCGCAGGATGAGCACCTCGAGGCAGTTGTGAGCGTCGAGGTGGACGTGCAGCGCCGAGACGACCGTGCGGTGGTGCTCGTGCTGGATGTGCGTCAGCTTCTGCGCCAGGCTCGACGACTCGTGGTCGTAGACGAGCATCACGACCGCAACCCGCTCCTCGTCCTGCTCGACCGACTCCCACTCACGCTCCACGAGCTTCTCGCGGATCAGGTCGCGCACCGCCTCCGAGCGGTTCTCGTAGCCGCGCGACCGGATCAACCGGTCGAACTGCTCGAGCAGGGTGTCGTCGAGCGAAATGCCCACGCGTTCCAGCATCTTTGGTCGCCTCTCAATGCAGGCCGGTCGCCCGCGAAGAGGCGCAGTCTACAGCGGTGGGCTCCGGGCGGCGCAGCGCCGGGTGCACGGTCGGTCGAGCCCCGCTCGAGCCGGCGAGTTCCCGTTCCCGAAGGCCTTCGGATCGCGCGCAGAGACGCTCGCGAGGGTCCGGCAGGAGGTACGCTGCGCGCCTGCGCCCGCTCCCGGTGGCGGGCGCGTGCAAAGGAGGCTGCGCGTGCACGTCTACGAAGGCGCCATCGTCTGCTGCGACCCCGCGAACACCGTCGCCCGCTACCTCGTCGAGGACGAAGGCCGGATCCTCTTCGTCGGCGACGAGCTCCCCGCGCGCTTCGGCGCCGTGCCCCGCACCTCGCTCGGCGAGCGCGCGTTGCTGCCGGCCTTCGCCGACACGCACGTGCACTTCACCTCGTTCTCCCTCTTCTCGGCCGGCCTCGACGTGCGCGCCGCGCGCGACTTCGAGGAGCTCGGCGCCCAGGTCCGCGATTTCGCCGCGCGCAGCGACGAGCGCATCGTCCTCGGCTTCGGCGCCTCGGCGCACAGCGTGGCCGAAAAGCGCCTCATCTCGCGCGCCGAGCTCGACCGCGTCCTGCCCGACCGGCCGATCTTCCTCGTCAAGTACGACGGCCACGCCTGCGTCCTCAACTCGCGGATGCTCGAGCTGCTGCCGGCGCCGGTGCGCACGCTGCGCGGCTATCACGCCGACAGCGGCGAGCTGAACCAGGAGGCGTGCTTCGCCGCCATCGACTTCGTCACTCGGCACGTCTCGCTGCTGCGCTTGCTGCGCAACCTCGTCGGCGGCATCGACCAGATGGCGGCGCGCGGCATCGGGATGATGCACACGGTCGAGGGCGTCGGGTTCCCGCGGGACCTCGACGTGGACCTCGTGCGCTTCTTCGCCCGCGGCCTGCGCGGTGGCTTCCAGACTCGGCTCTTCTTCCAGACCCTCGAAGTCGCCAAGGTGAAGCGGCGCGGCCTGCCGCGCGTCGGCGGGTGCTTCGCCACCGCGCTCGACGGCTGCTTCGGCTCTAAGGACGCCGCGCTCGGCGAGGCCTACGACGACGAGCCGACCAACCGCGGCGTGCTCTTCTACGACGACGCGCGCGTGGTCGCCTTCGCGAAGGAGGCGAACCGGGCGGGCCTGCAGATAGAGCTGCACGCCATCGGCGACGCGGCCTTCGACCAGGCGGTGCGCGCGCTCGTCGCCGCGCTGGAGGACGCGCCTCGCGCCGACCATCGGCACACCGTCATCCACGCCTGCCTGCCGACCGAGAGGAGCCTGGACCTCTGCGCGCGCCACGGCATCGGCCTCGCAGTTCAGCCGGCCTTCCTCGACTGGAGCCTCGAGCCGCTCGAGTACCTCGAGCGCATCCTCGGCGGGCGCGCCCGGCGCATCTCGCCGCTGCGCGAGATGGCCGACCGGGGCATCGTGATGAGCGGCGGCTCCGACGCGCCCTGCACGCTGCCCGACCCGATCGCCGGCATCCACGCGGCCTGCAACCACTACGAGCCCGGCCAGTCGCTGCGGGTCGAGGAGGCGCTCAAGCTGTTCACGTACAACGCGGCGTGGACGAGCTTCGACGAGAAGGAGCGCGGCAGCCTGGAGGCGGGCAAGGTCGCGGACATGGTGGTCCTCGACCGCAACCCGCTGACGATCGAGACAGGCCGCCTGCGCGAGCTGAAGGTCGAGCGACTGCTGCTGCGCGGCAGGCCGCACCAGCCCGGCCAGAGCCTGGCGAGCCTCGCGCTGCGCGGGATAAGTGGGCTCGGGCGCGAGGCCGGGCGCGGAGCAGGCCTCCGGTCAGCCTGAGCGTAGCCCGCGCTTGCGCGGGCGAAGTCGAAGGCGACTACGCCGAAGTCGTGGTTCAGGGTAGGGAACGCGCCGGTTCTGAAGAAAGGACGGTCCCCGAAGCGGGGATGCTCCGGGAACCGTCGCGCATGCAAGGCGGAATGCCGAATCAGGCGGGGGCGGGTTCCGTGATCTTCGACTCACAGACCTTCGGCTCCACAGTGGTCGGCTGCTTCTCCTTGGCCGCGGCCCGGCGGCGGGCCTGCTCCTCGCGCAGATCGTCGATGGGCTTGAGCGCAGCGCGCGCGGCGGCGATGTTCGCGGGGTTCTCCGCGTCCACCGAGGCGAGCACCTTCAGCGCGTAGCTCTTGATCGCGTTGGAGACCTCGCGCATCGAGTCGAGGAGGTTGGCGGACTGCGGTTCTTCCGGTCGCGGCGAATTCTTGCCGATGGCCCGTCCGAAGTTTTCGTGGGCGGTGCGCAGGGCCTGCAGGAACTCGGGGCCCGCAATCGCCTCGAGGTCGGCCGCAAGGCCCTCGGAGTCGATCCTCTCGATGATCGCCTGGCAGTAGCCCCACTCCTCGGTGTGCGTCTTCTTGAGGAAGGAGAGGCCCTCGGGGAACAGGCGGAGGCGCAGCTCGGTCGCCTTGGCGGCCTTCGGGAACAGCTCGGCGGGCAGACGCTCACAAGCCTCAATGCGGCTGTAGACGGCGGACACGGTGGAGTCCACCGCGCGGTCGAGCAGCACAGCGGCCATGCCGTCCTGCTGGCTCGGCGCATCGACGGACGACCAGCGCTGCTGGAAGGTGGTGATGGCGGTCTTGATATTGGCGGCCGCCTTCACCACGTCGGGCGGCGCATCCTTGGGGACGTGGGCGATCAGGGCGTTGGCCAGGCTGACGGTGGTCGCCCGGTTCAAGAACGGCAGCCTGATGTAGTCGGAGGGATCGAGGAACTGAAACATGGTTGCGGCTCCATGGAAACGGTGGATTTTGCGGAGCGTCGTGCGAGCGAAGGCGTGCGAGCGAGCGCAGGCTAGCAACCGGTTTTTCGATGCAAGAGCGAAGACTGTGGCGGGAACGGCCCAGTGTCGGCTCGTCGACAGTTCGCATTCGCTCGCTTGTCCGCGGACACCGCGCGCGGGCCGATGGGCGGCGGCATTGGCGGAGGTGAGCGGTTGCGCCGGGCCGTGGCAATCGGTCGAGGCGGACCTGCCCGGTCGAAACCATCGGCGGCGCCGCCCCC
>JBMNNX010000440.1:0-3763 GCA_050942745.1 Myxococcales bacterium | reverse complement strand
GGCGCGACGGTCATCATGGACTCGGTCGTTGATGACGAGCAGCCGCCCGACGGGGCCACGGTGGTGTTCGACACGACCGACCCGGGGCTGCGCGCCCGCCGCAGCGGGGCGAGCGCGAGGCTCGAGGTGACCGCAGGGCCCAAGGCAGGCGAACAGTTCGCGCTCGGCCCCGGCGAGACGGTCATCGGCCGGCAAGACGACTGCACCATCGTCATCTCGGACATCTCGGTCTCCCGCCGCCACGTGATGGTGCGGCGAAGGGGCGCCTCCTACGTCCTGTCCGATCTCGGCTCCGGCAACGGCACTCTGCTCAACGGCGAGCCCGTCGAGGGCGAGGTCGAGCTGCAGGACGGCGACCTGTTCACGATGGGCGACACCGAGGTGTGCTTCCACCTCGAAGCGGCCCCGGCCGCGCGCGGCACCGGCTCTCGCGCCGCCCGGCCTGCGCGCCCGGCGGCCGGCCCGCCGCGGCCGGGCGGCGCGCCCCGCCCTTCGCCCTCCTCGCGGCCCGGGCCCGTGGCGCGCCCGACGCCCGCCGCGCGGCCGACGACCGGGAGCCTGAGCCGCCGGCCCGGCCCGCGGCCAGTCGGCGCGCGCGGCCTGCCCGAGGCCGACGGCGGGATGACCGGGCGCATCGCGCTCGACCGCGGGGCCGCGCAGAAGAAGCGGCGCAACAAGCTGCTCGCGCTCACCGCCGTCGTCGGCGTGCTCGTCGCCGGCCTCGTCTTCGTCAAGAAGCGCCAGCAGGCGGCCGCCGAGCAGGCGGCCATCGCCGCCGAGCAGGCTCAGATCGCCGACATCGAGGCGGCGATGAACGAGGCCATCGAGGCGGGCAAGGAGGCGACGAAGAAGGGCGACTTTCGCGCCGCCTCGAAGGCCTTCAAGTTCGCGCTCGAGCGCGCGGCGGAGATCGACTACGACGCCCGCGACGCGAAGAACCGCTTCGAGTTCGCCCAGCGCGAGGTGGCCAACCAGGAGCTCGTCGAGAAGGCCGAAGAGCACATCGGCAGAGCCGAGCTCGCCAAGGCCGCCGAGGTCCTCGGCTCCGTCCCCTCCGACAGCTTCTTCGCCGACCGCGTCCCGGGGCTGCGCGAGCAGATCAAGGCGAAGATAGGCGACCGGCTGCTGACCGGCCTCGGCGCGCTCGCGAGCCGCGACTTCGAGATCGCCCGCATGGCCGCCGAGGACGTCCTCGCGGTCGATCCGGAGAACGCCGACGCCAAGAAGCTGTGGGACGACATCGAGCGGGCCGGGGCGCCCCCGAAGCCCAAGCCCAAGCCCCCCGTGCAGCAGGTCGACTACGTCGCCAAGGCGCTCGAGGCCTTCTCGGCCGGCAAGCTCGACGAGGCGATAGGCCTCGCCGCGGCCTGCGACGAACCGAAGTGCGGCCAGCTCGCCGACAAGCTGACGGCCTTCCGCAGAGCGAACCAGAACCTCGACGCCAACGCCTCGAAGGCCTTTTCCCTGCTCAAGGCCATCCCGGGCGGCACCTCGAGCCCGTTCATGGGGCCCATCGGCGCCAAGCTCGCCGAGTCGAGCGTGCGCGAGGGCATCCAGGCGATGGGCGCCAACAACTGGTCCAAGGCCTTCAAGGCCTTCCACCAGGCGCTCAAGGCCGACCCGAGCCACGCGGTGGCGAACAAGCACATGGCCACCATCAAGGCCAAGGCGAAGGAGCTGTTCGAGCAGGCCTACGTGGACAAGACGGTCGACCCGGAGAAGGCGCGCCGCGAGTTCGAGCAGGTCATCTCCATGACCGCGCCCGACGACGAGCTGCACCAGAAGTCCAAGCGCCACATCAAGTCGCTTGGCGGCGGGTTCTAGCTCGGCGGGCATGGTCGAGTCGCGCCGCAAGCTGCCGCAGGCCCAAGGCGACCTCTTCTCCGGGCGCGGGCCCCGGGCCAGCCAGGAGCGGATAGTCTCGGTCAGCGAGCTGACCGGCGAGCTCAAGGGGCTCATCGAGGGCCGGTTCGCCCGCGTCGCGGTGCGCGGCGAGATCTCCAACTACCGCGGCCCGGCGGGCTCGGGGCACCTCTACTTCACGCTCAAGGACGACGGGGCCTGCCTGTCGGCCGTCCTCTTCGCGCGCGAAGCCTCGCGGCTCAGGTTCGCGCTCAAGGACGGCCTGGCGGTCGTCGCCCGCGGGCGGGTCTCGCTCTACGAGCCGCGGGGCCAGTACCAGCTCATCTGCGAGGCGCTCGAGCCTGAGGGCGCCGGCGCGCTCGCGCTCGCCTTCGAGCAGCTCAAGCAGAAGCTCGCGCGCGAGGGGCTCTTCGACCCGGCGCGCAAGCGCAAGCTGCCCTATCTGCCCCGGCGCATCGGCCTCGTCACCTCGGCCTCGGGCGCGGCGGTCCAGGACTTCCTGCGGGTGCTGCACGAGCGCTTCCCGATTCCGGTGCTGCTCGCCCCGGCGCGCGTGCAGGGCGAGGGGGCGGCCGCCGAGATCGCCGAGGGCGTGCAGCGCCTGGGCGCGGGCGGCCTGGTCGACGTGGTGGTCGTCACCCGCGGCGGCGGCTCCATCGAGGATCTGTGGGCGTTCAACGAGGAGGTGGTCGCCCGCGCCATCGCCGCCTGCCCGGTGCCGGTCGTCTCGGCGGTCGGGCACGAGGTCGACTTCACTATCAGCGACTTCGTCGCTGACCGGCGCTGCGCGACCCCGACCGACGCCGCCAAGACGCTCGCCCCGGTGCGCGAGGAGCTCTTTCGGGCGCTCGACAAGCACCGGCGCCACCTCGGCGAGCTCGCGCTGCGGCAGGTCTCGTTGCGGCGCGAGCGGCTGCAGCACCGGGCGGCGCGCTTGGCCGACCCGCGCCGGGTCATCGCGCACCAGCGGCTTGCCCTCGACGATCTCGCCGACCGCTGCCGCGACGCGCTCCTTGCGAGCACGGCGCAGCGGCGCGCGCGGCTGCGCGCCCTCGAGGAGCGGCTCGCGCGCGAGCATCCGCGCGCGCGGCTGCGGCGGCTGACCCGGAGCCTCTCCGAGTTGGAGCAGGGGCTGCGCGAGGCGATGGCGCACGAGCTGGGCGAGGGACGCGAGCGGTTGCACGCGCTGCAGCGCAGGCTTTGGTCGCGCCAGCCGTCGGGGACGATCTCGCAGCAGCGGCACCGGCTCGCGTCGCTGCGCGAGCGGGCCGAAAAGTCGATGGCCCGGCGCGCCGGCGAAGAGCGCGTGCGGCTGTCGCGCGCGGCCGCCTCGCTGCAGTCGCTCTCGCCGCTGGCGGTGCTCGCGCGCGGCTATTCGATAGCGTTCCTGGAGGGCGGCCGCGTGCTCAAGAGCGCCGACGAGGCGCCGGCGGGCACGCGCATCTCCTTGCTGTTGCCGGACAGGAGCGAGCTCGAAGCCGAAGTGACGAAAGGCCGCCCCCGGCGCGAATGAGCGCGGGAGCGGCCTTCCTCTGATTCGTCGCGTACGGATTGGGCGAGGCTTGTGCTGCGGATCGGCGAGGCGGGGCTTCGCTCGGCCGAGCGCCGCTTGATCGGCGAGGCTCGGGTATCTTCGAGCGGCTGGCGCGGCGAAAGCCAGGGCCTGCCCCGAGCCTTCCGAGGTGCTCGGGCAGACCTCAACGACCCAGACGGCCTTCGGCGCTTCGGGCCCCTAGGTGGCTGGTGTTAAGCGACTCTCTCTGAGGGCGCGGTGGCTGTGGAAAACCACTACGCACCTGAGCGCGGTCCACAGGGGCGCGTTCTCGGGGAGACCGAAGTAGCGCCAAGTACGCTGCTTCTTCGCCCCGACCGCTTCCCGCCCCCTTACTCAAGCCATCGC
>JBMNNX010000105.1:0-20471 GCA_050942745.1 Myxococcales bacterium | reverse complement strand
GCCAGACCGCTGAGCACTACGAGGCCCGTTACAGGGAAGCGGTCAAGAAGGGCGCGCTCAACCGACTCCGACGCATGGGATACCGAGTCGAGATCGAGGACGCGCGGGGAGCTGTTAGTTAGGAGCGTAGCCTCCCGCGGAACGCGGGAGGCGAAGTCGAGGGGCCGCCACGGACTCGACCGGGCCTTCGACTCCGCTGCCGACGCAAGCGTCGGCAGCTACGCTCAGGCCGAGCGGAATAGGCCTCGCCCCAAGTCGAGGGTCGGGAGCGCTCGTCGGAACGCCATCTGCGAGGCGGTGCGCGGCAGCCGCCGCGGGTGAAGCCGGCGCTCGCCGCGTGCCGCGGCCAGGCCTTGGTCACCTCTTCTTCTGCGAAAGCAGGACGCTCTTGAGCGCCTCGACGGGCCGTCGATCACCGGGCGCGAGCTTGGATGCCTTGCGCAGCGCGTCCTCGGCCCGGACCAGATCGTTGGCCCAGCGGTAGATCTCACCGGCCAGGTACCAGGCCTCGGCGCAGGCGGGATCGATGCGCAGCGCCTCGCCGAGCTCGGCGATGGCGAGCCGGCCCGCCGCCGCCGGATCGGCCACGAAGCGCGCGTAGGCGAGCCGCGCCCGGTAGAGCGCGTTGCGCGGGTCGCAGTCGCTGGCGAACTCGAGGTGCTCGATAGCGCCGTGGGTGTCCCCGCGTGCGAGGCGTGCCATGCCCTCGTCGTGCTGCTTCTTCGCGTCGAGCAGGTCGGTCTTGATGGAGAAGTCGGTCGAGCGCTTGCGCTGCGCGGCCTCGCGAGCGGCCGCGCGCCGCTTGAGGATCAGGGTCCGCTGTTCGCTGTCTGCGAGCTGGGCGAAGGCGCGGGCGCCAAAGGTGAAGAGGTCGCGCGCCTTCTCGGCCAACGGCGCGAGCTCGGCGTGGTCGTAGCGCCAGGGCGCAAACTTCTCGGACCACGCGAGAAACGCGTCGCGCACGGCGATTGCGGTCGCGTCCTCGGGCAGGCCGAAGAGGTCGAAAGGATCCTGCGAGCGGTAGCGCAGGTAGGCCGACATCACCTCGTTCTTGAGCCGCTCCAGCTCCTCGGGGCTCGGGCCGGCGGCGGGCGCCGGCGCGGCACCGACGGCTTCGGCCCGCGGTGCGGGCTGGGGATGCGGCTTGGGCTCGGGCGGGATGCGCGAGGCGAGATCGAGGTAGCCGAGCACGTGGAGCGCGTAGACCCGGCGCAGCACGTCCTCGAGCGGCGCCTTGGTAATCGAGCAGAGCCCGTCGAGCGAGTTGCCGCGTTTGATTTCGGCGAGCAGGCGCGCGTCCTTGGCGTTGAGCTTGAGCGACTTGAGCGGGTGAGGCGGCTCGTGGACCAGCCAGAGCGTCTCGGTCGCCAGCACGATGGTGCCCTCCTCGACGACGCTGAAGGGCGAGAAGGTGGTGACCCCGGTGTAGACGAGCTGCGGCAGGTTGACCTTGAGCGGCTGGGCGACCTGCGGCGGCTCGGGAAGGATCCGGTACTTCGCGTCGGACCAGGCCGAGCAGAAGCAGTCGAGGACCTTCAGCGCGAGGTTCTGCTGCAGCAGCTTGAAGAGGTCGAACGGCGAGACGAGCTGCAGGCGCAGCAGCGTCTGCTCTATCCGCTCGCCGGCGATGGCCGACTCGGTCAGGGCCTTCTGGTAGCCCTCCTCGTCGAGCTTCTTCTTCTCGACGAGGAAGCGCGCTGGCGTCTCGTGCAGCAGGTTCGAGGTCGCGTCAACCGGCACGCCTTCCTCGAGCGCGATGCGCTTCTCGAGGTTGCGCTGCTTCAGCTCGAGCACGCCGGTGCGCTCGGCGAGGAAGAGCGCCTGCAGGAGCACGGGGAAAGGGGTCGCGGCCAGGGTGCCGCCCTTGCCGCGGCCGATCTCGAGGAGGTCCTTGGTGTCGAGGGCCATTTGCGCAGAAGCATCGGGCAACCCTGGGGAGTCTGCAAAGCCGGTGGTCGCCTGGCTCGTTGCGAGGCCGCACGCCGGTGGCCAGCTTCGCGGGAGAGAGCGCTCTTCGACGAAGCCATGATCCCCAAGGCGGTCCTCATCCTCGCCCTCGACGCGCTCGCCGCAGGCGCCCTCGGGCTCTGGCTGCGAGGCCAAGGCTGGAACGGCGCCGGCGGCTTCCTCTCCGGCGCCCTCGTCGGCCTGCTATGCGGCGCGACCGCGGTGGCCGGCGCGGCGTTCGCGCACGCGCGCAGCCTCGAGGTGCGGCAGGTGCTCACCGTCATCTTCGGCGGCATGGCGGGCCGGATGGTGCTGCTCGGCGCGTGGACCCTCGTCTCGCTCCACACGCTCGGGCTCGACGCGGCGGGCTTCGCCGGCGGCTTCGGCGCGGTCTACCTCATTGCCATGGGCGTCGAGATCTGGATGCTCTCGTCCCACGCCGAACGGCTCGAGTGATCGGTCCGCGCCCTAGCCGTGCTGCTCCCGGGCGGCCCCGGGGCCGGGCAGCCCGTCGAAGGCGATCTGGTCGAGGTAGGCGGCGAGCTGACTCTCGACCTGCTCGTCGCTCAGCCCGAGCACCTTCTGCAGCTCGGCGCCGATGGCGCGGCCAATCCGCCCGCCGGGATCGCCGAGGTTGCCCGCGTCGGTGCGCCGCAAGGCGACGTCGGCGATGGTGCGGGCCATCTCGTGCTCGGCCGCGTAGTGGACCTCGGCGAGGATGAACGGCAGGTGCGCCGCGATGCGCTCGCCGAGGCGCGGCTCCTTGCGCACGTACTCGACGACATCCACGTAGGCGCTGCCGTAGGAGTGGACGAACTCGGTGAGAACCTCCTCGTCGACGAGGCCCTGCACCTGCTCGCGCTGCCGGTCGAGGTACTCGCTGACCACGCCGATGTCGCCGCCGCCGATGGGCAGGTGCTCGGTGGTGCACCGGGCCGACTTTCCGAGCAGCTTCATCGCGTGGTCGGTCACCGCTTCGGCGAGGCTGCGGCTGGTGGTCAGCTTGCCGCCGACGACCGAGAGCATCCCGGGCACGCCCGAGGCGCTGGCGTGGTCGAACAGCTTGTAGGCGCGCGAAAGGTCGCTGGCCTTCTTCCCCGGATGGTGGATCAGCGGGCGAGCGCCGGCGTAGGCGTGCTCGACGTCGGCGAGGGTCAGCTTGGCCGACGGCAGGAAGCCGTTGACGTCCTCGATGAGGACCTTCGCCTCCTCGGCCGTCGGGCGGATGCGGTCGAGCGGACCGTCGTAGAACTCGTCGGTGACGCCGACCAGGCTCTTGCCGCGCCAGGGGACGATCATCACCCGCCGGCCGCTCGGCGCGAAGCCGGCGAGCGCGAAGCGCCGGGTCAGCGGCCGGGTGATGAGGTGGATGCCCTTCGACGGGCTGAGCTGGACGGGCGGCGGCTTGCCGAGCAGCTTCATCACCTCGACCGCCCAGATGCCCGCGCAGTTGACGACGAGCTTGGCCTTGACCACGAAGGGCTGATCGGTGAGCTGGTCGAGCGCCTCGACCCCGGTCACCCGGCCCTCCTCGATGCGCAGGCCGGTCACCGGGGCGTAGTTGGCGAGCAGGGCGCCGTCGGCCGCGGCGGTCTTGGCGATCTCGATACACAGGCGCATCGGGTTGGGCGCCTGGCCGTCCTGGTAGACCGAAGCGCCCCTGAGCCCCTCGGTCGAGACGCCCGGCTCGACCTCCACGACCTCTTGCAAGGGCATGAAGCGATGCCATCGCATGTGCTTGTCGGCCGGCGTGTCCCAGTTCTTGTCGTACGAGAGGGCGTCGTAGAGCAGCATCCCGGTGCGGATGGCGGCGCCCGAGGGCTTGCGGCCCTTGTAGACCGGGAGCATGAAGGGCTGGACCCGCACCAGGTGGGGCGCCAGCCGCATCAGGACGCGCCGCTCGTGCAGCGCCTCGCGCACCAGCCCGAGCTCCAGGTGCTCGAGGTAGCGGGTGCCTCCGTGGATGAGCTTGGTCGTGGCACTGCTCGTCCCCGCGGCAAAGTCCCAGCGCTCGAGCAGGGCGACCGACAGTCCCCGGGCGGCCGCGTCGTGGGCGACGCAGACCCCGGTGATGCCTCCGCCGACGACGCAGAGGTCGAACTGTTGGGAGCCGAGCGCCGCGATGTCGCGCTTGAGCGCCAGAGGCATGATCTCTCCTAAGACCGACACGACTGTGACAAAGGCGGGGAGGATACGACCGGTGTTCTCCCTTCGGAAGGGGCATTACGCGGTGCGTCAGCCCGCGGCCTCTCGCACGAGAGCTCGCGTCCAAGGTTCGTCCCGGCCGTCGCCGGGCGCGCCGTGACCCGCGCGGTCGCCGAGGCTTGCTCGCCCGTCTATCGACGGCGCGGCGTTATCGCGTTAAGGAGAGGTAGCCTAGCGAACAGTTGGGAGCGCCGATGCATCCTCGTGCCCGGGAGCTAATTCAGCGGCTTGAGCTCCAGCCCCACCCCGAAGGTGGTTTCTACTTCGAGTGCTTCCGCTCACAGCGGCGCGTGACCGGGTCGGAGGGAGAGCGCGACTGCCTCACCGTCATCTACTTTCTGCTGACCGAGGGCAGCTACTCGCGCTGGCACCAAGTGGCGGCCGACGAGGTCTGGACGCACCTCGAGGGCGACGGGCTCGAGCTCGTCGATCTCGACCTGCGGACCGAGAACCTCACCAAGGTCGCCCTTGGCAGCCTTGCGGACGGGCGCAAACCCGTCCACGCCGTTCCCGCCGGGCACTGGCAGGCCGCGCGGCCGCTTGGAGCCTATTCGCTGGTCGCCTGCACCGTGGCGCCCGGCTTCGAGTTCGCCGACTTCAACCTGCTGTGCGACAGGCCGCGCGAGGCCAAGGTGCTCCGGGGGCGGTTTCCCGAGCTCGCGGCCCTGCTGTAGCGGCGTTCGGAGGCGCGTCGAAAATCTCTAGTGATTACGAAGGGATGCAGACGCGCAAGAAAATGGCTTAGGAAGGGGCCTGGAAGGGCCAAGAACGGCCCGTGGAGGGCCGCTCTCCAGCCAGGCCTATTAACCTACCTTCGAGCCCCTGCCCGAGCCCTGAGGGCCCGTTTTGTGCGTCTGGGAGGCCGTCGGGCCGTTTTGGGGCTCGTTTTCGGCGTCTTCGGAGCGCCGCAGACTAGAGGAGCGCCGGCCTTCGTGCCGGCGCGCCCGGGCGCCCCTGACTCTTGCGCGGAGCGCTACTCGCCCGACTGCTTGAAGATGAAGGGGTAGGTGACCATGGCCTGGCCGCCGCCCTTGGGCGCCGGAAAGGTCCAGGACTGCACACGCGTGCAAATGCAGTTGCCGAGCGCCTGGTGCCGGAGCGTGGTGCCCTCAGTGATGCGCGCCGACGGGACGTTGCCGTTCGCGTCGATGACGAAGAGCACGACGATCCTGCCGGCGAGGTCGGGCTGGTGCTGCAGCTCCTTCTCGTAGCAGTAGCGGATCTGCGCGATGTTGCGGCGGATGACCTTGCGGATGAGCTCCTTGTCGTACCCGGTGACCCGCGGATCGCCGCCGTCGCTCACGTAGGGCTCTGAGCTCTTCTTCGGGTCGAGCTTGGCCGCGCCGACGCCGTAGTTGGCGAGCCCTCCGCCGCGGCCCAAGGTGCCTATCCCGCCGATGCCGACGGTGTTGCCCATGCCGCCGCCGCCGGTGCCGGTGCCCTTCACTCCCAGCCCGCCGAAGCCGTGCGCGTCGCCCGTCTTCGGGCCGAGCAGATTTCCGATGGCGCCCTTGACGTCCCCGCCGAGCCCGCCGCCTCCGAAGATGGTGGCGAGCCCTCCGCCGCCGCCCGCGTTGCTGTCGAGCACGTTGAGCAGCCCCGAGCGCTTGACCAGCTCCTTGGCATTGATGTCGATGGCCTTGGGCACGCTGCGGTTCTCCTTGTTCGGAGCCGCGTCGGGCTTGCCCATCTTGCCTTCCTTGCCGCGGTGCTTCTCGCCCGCCTCGCCCGGTTGCTGCTGCTCGGCCAGCTTCTGCAGCAAGGGGTTTTTCTTCGGCGCCTCGGCCTCGCGCAGCATCACGCGCATCACCTCGAGCTTGGTCTCGCTCAGGTCGTCGGCGACGAGGTCGGCCACCGAGTGAGTCGAGGCGGCCACTGCGAAGAGGCCCACGAGAAACCCGATGAGCAGGGTCATGTTGACGAAGCGCAGATCGAGCGTCTCGGCGAAGCGCGAGACGAGAGCAGGTTGCACCGGCTCGAACGAGATCTCCGCGCGGAGCCCGGCGAGCTCGACCCAGGCGAAGTCGGTCTCGAGCAGGTCGACGCCGTCGGGCTCGAGCGGCTGCCGCGCGCCGGCACGATCGATCTCGCCGCGCATCCCCTCGGCGAGCCGGAGCCGGAAGCGCCCCGTGTCTGAGATCGACAGGAGCTGCCACTCGTCTGCGCCCAGGCGGTCTGCCGGCACGCGCAGCTCACAGCGCCGGGTCGTGCCGACGTAGACGCTCTCCGGGCGAGCGTGCTGTGTCACCTCGAGCAGCGTGTCGCCCCAGTAGTAGCGAATCTGCAGGCCCAGCGGCCCGGCTCCCGGCTCCGCGCGCCTTGCCCGCGGGCTCGCGGTGACGTAGGTGCCGAAGGCCTTCTCGGCCAGCTTCAGGCCGCGATCGCGGGCGGGGGGCGGCACGGCTTCGCGGCCTTCGCCCGGTCGAGCATCCACGGCGAGCCAAGGCGCAGGCTCGGGCGCTGGCGGCTGCGCTGCGCTCGGCTCTTGCGGGCTCGCCGCGTTTCCCGCGCTCGCGGCGCCGCCCGATTCCCCGAGGTCACCCTCGGCCGGCGAAGGCTCGTCCGGGACGGTGCCATCCTCGACGACGATGCGAAGGTCACCAATCTGAATTTCGTCGCCAAAATGCAACTCGGCCCTGTCAACGCGCACCCCGTTGAGGAGCGTGCCGGCCGCGCTGCCCATGTCGATGAGGCTCATCTTCCCGCTCTCGACGCTGACCGCGGCGTGGAGCCGGGAAGCTTTCTGATCGTTGATGCAAAGGTGCGCTCTCGAGAGGCTGCCGATCTTGATCAGGTTGCGTGAGAGTTCGCGAGTGTCGATCAGCTCGGATCCCTTGAAGACCTTGAATCGAAGAACCGGCATGGAGCCTCCGAGCGCGCTGCTCAGGCGCCTTGCTCTCCCGATCAGTCTGGGCACCGCAGGCGCGGAAGGGCTCCGCCGGGCGGGAGATCAGTGACGGGGGGACGAGGGAGCGTGACGGCATCGAACGCACGAACATCGGGCGGCCGATGCCGTTGGCCCGCGCAAGAGCGCTCCCGACAGCGAGCACGGCAGCTCTTCGGGCGAGAAGCGACGACCTCGTCGGCAGGACGCGCGGCCGGAGATCTGCGAGGGCGAGGCTCGTGCGCAGGCGCCGTGGCCTGACCGCTTCCGTCGCGGTTCGAGCGCCTTTTCTGCGCGTTTCGCCGCGCGATCGAGCGTGCGGCGCGCGCGGTTCGCTCTTATCGCCTAGCCTGCATTGTTCAGACTCTTGTGAACGATCAGATGTCGTGAAGAGAGGGCCACCGCGGCCAAGCCTGTAGGCTCGATGAGGGCTTCACGGGGCTGGAATAAGTGATGACCACTTGACGTTCTCGTTCGATCGCATAATTTGGCGCCAAACAGTCCCCTTAAGGAGGGAACATGCCAGCGAAGAAGACGGCGACGAAGAAGGCTCCTGCGAAGAAGGCCCCGGCGAAGAAGGCAGCTCCTGCGACCAAGGCTCCTGCGAAGAAGGCTCCTGCCAAGAAGGCGCCGGCGAAGAAGGCTCCTGCCAAGAAGGCGCCGGCGAAGAAGGCTCCCGCGAAGAAGCCTGCCGCTAAGAAGGCTTAGTAGCGTCAGTCGTCATTTCGTGGTCGAACGAAGAGCGGTCTCTCACGAGGCCGCTTTTCGCTTATCTGCGCACCGACTCGATGAGCCTGACCTCGCGCGAGATTGCCCTGGTGGTGGACGAGCTTCAGCCGCTCGTCGGCGCCTTCGTCCAGAAGGTCTACGTCCCCGAGCCGCGCGTGGTGCTCCTCGATCTGCGCCAGCCCGGCGAGAGCCATCTGCTGCTGGTGTGCGCGGAGACGAGCCGCACGCGCCTGCACGTCGCGAGCGCGCGGCCGCCCTCGCCGCAGACGCCGTTTGCGTTCCAGGGCCTGCTGCGTGCGGAGCTGACAGGCAAGGCGCTCGAGCGCATCGAGGCCTTTGAAGGCGAGCGCGCGGTGCGCCTCGGCTTTCGCGGCAAGACCGGCGCCTCGACGCTCGTCGCCGAGCTGACCGGCAGGCACGGCAACCTCTTCCTCCTCGACGAGAGCCAGACCGTGCGCGGCAGCGCCGTGCCCAACCTGTCGGAGCTGCGCGACAACCGGCCGGGCAAGGTCTACGTGCCGCCCTTCGCGCGCGAGAACCCGCCGGATGAGGACCGGGAGGCGCGCTTTGAGGCCCGCGCCGGAGAGCCCTTCGCGATCTCGCGGGCGATCGAGGCCCACTACTCCCAGCGCGAGCGCACCGAGCTGGTCGCGGAGCGCAGGCGCGCGCTCGTGCGCACGCTGCGCGCGCGAAGGCAGCGGCTGACGTGCACGATCGAGAAGGTGCACGGCGACATCGAGCGCGCCAGCGGCGCGGAAGAGCACCGGCGCCGGGGCGAGCTGCTCAAGGCGCAGCTGCACGCGATACGCAGGGGCATGACCGAGGTGCGAGTCGTCGACTACACCGAGGAGGGCCCGGTGGAGCGGACGATCGCGCTCGATCCCGCGCGAGGACCGAAGGAGAACCTCGAGCGCGAGTTTCGCCTGTACCGCCGGCTCTCGGCCGGACAGCAGCGGGCGCGCGCGCGCCTCGAGCAGCTCCAGGCCGAGCTCTCCGAGTTCGACGCACAACTCGCTGCGGCCGATAAGCTCAGCGACGAGGAGCTGCTCGGGCAGGCGGCGCCCGAGAGACCGGCGTTGCCGCGCAAGGCGCGCCGCGCGGGGCCCGCCTTGCCCTATCGCGAGCTCGTCTCTGCCTCCGGGCAGCGCATCCGCGTCGGCCGCGGCGCCAGCGAGAACGACGCGCTCACCTTCCGCCACTCCAAGGGCAACCACGTCTGGTTCCACGCGCGCGGCGTACCCGGCGCCCACGTCGTCGTTCCCCTCGAGCGCGACGAGGCGCTCAAGGACGAGACCATCCAGGACGCCGCGCTGCTCGCGGCCCACCACTCCGAGGCGCGAGGCCAGGGGCTCGTCGAAGTCTCGTGGACCCGGGTGAAGTACGTGCGCAAGGTCAAAGGTGTCGTTGGTGCCGTCACCTATTCGCAGGAGAAGACCCTCGCGGTCCGCGCCGATCCCGAGCGGCTCGCGCGGCTGCTCGCGCAGCTCGGGTAGCTCGGGTAGCTCGATCAGCGCTGGCAGTGCGGGCAGAAGTGCGTCGTGCGGCCGCCCTGCGTCATCGAGGCGAGCCGGTGCCCACAGCGCGGGCACGCTTCGCCTGCCTTCCCGTAGACCAGGAAAGGATTGGGTGCGCCCTCCTCGACGTAGGTGATCTCCTCTTCCTCGTTGGCGGCCAGGCCGAGCGCGATCGTCTCGCCGATGGCCTGCGCGAGTCTGTGCCGCTGCTCTTCGGTGAGCCGGTCGGCGCGAAGCCGAGGGTCGATCTGCGCGCGAAACAGCGCTTCGGTAGCGTGGATGTTACCGAGGCCGGCGATCACCGACTGGTCCATCAGCGCGACCTTCACCGGCCGCGCCGTGCGCGAGAGGCGCCTGCCCAACGACTCGGCGGTGGGCGGCTCGAGCAGAGCGTCGGGGCCGAGCGCGGCGATCTCGGGCAGCGAGTAGAGCCTGTCGGCCCGCTCGATCGAGAGCCGCCCGAACTTGCGCGGGTCGCGGAAGTGGACCGTGAAGCCGTCATCGAGCTCGAAGCGGGCGTGGCTGTACGGCTCGGCGGTGCCCGTCGGCCGGCGAACGAGCTTGCCCGTCATGCCCAGGTGCGCGAGCAGGCCCGCGTTCTGGTCGAAGAAGAGCAGCAGGTACTTGCCGCGCCGCTCAACGCCCTCGAGTCGGCGTCCGCTGAGCGCTTGCGCGAAGCGGCCGGGCGGCATGCCGCGCAGCAGCCGCGTCGGCTCGGCCTTCGCCCGCACGACGAGCCGTCCGAGCATCCACTGCCGCAGGCGGTTGGCGGCGAATTCGACTTCGGGGAGCTCGGGCATGGTCGGATCCAGTTGCTTTCGGGCGCCGTCCCCGTTTTCGGAGGGCCGGGCTTCGCCGGCCGCGAACCCTCGAATCGGCGGTGCGTCTAGCCAATTCCTCGACGGGCGCATTGCCATGCGATCCTATCTACACCTTGCACCCCTACCGACACCGGGCCGGGCGCATCGCTACCCGCCCCAACCAACCCGCGACGGCACGCAAAGGACCAGAACGAATCCCGGGCCAAACTCTCGACCCTCGACCCTCGACTGTCTCTAAAACGGCGCGTCGATCTCTGTCTCGGCGGCCTTCGGCGCGTAGGGCAGGGCGAGGACGAAGCGGCAGTAGCGCCCCTCCTCGCTGTCGATGCTCACCTTGCCGTCGTGCGCCTCGACGAAGCTCTTCACTATCGCGAGGCCGAGGCCGGCGCCGCCGTACTCGCGGGTCGAGCTCTGATCAACTTGGTAGAAGGTCTCGAAGACGCGCTCGAAGAGCTTGCGCGGGATGCCGATGCCGCTGTCCTCGACCGATATGGCGAAGCCGGCCACGGTCGGCGGCAACATCCCCGGGGGCGCGGAAGGGTGCACCGTCACCCGAATCCGACCGCCCTCCGGCGTGAACTTCACCGCGTTGGCGAGCAGGTTGACGATGCACTGGCGGATCTTCTCGCGGTCGACGGACGGCCGGGTCATCTCCGGCGCGGCCCGCAGCTCGACGTGGAGGTTCTTGCTTCGCGACTGGGGCAGGACGCTGGTGATCGCCTGTTTGGCGATCTCGTTGACGTCGCACGGCGCGAAGGCGAGCCGCACCCGGCCAGCCTCTATCTGCGTGATGTCGAGGATGGAGCTGATAAGGGAGAGCAGGCTCTCGCCCTTCTCCAGGATGGTGCGGACGTACTCGGCCTGCTCGGAGTTGAGCTCGCCGGCCATGCCCTGCGAGAGCATCTCCGAGTAGCCGATGATCGAAGTGAGCGGCGTGCGCAGCTCGTGCGAGACGGTGGCGAGGAAGTTCGACTTGAGCCGGTCGAGCTCGCGCAGCCGCTCGTTGCTCGCCATCAACTCCTGGTTCTTCGCCTCGATCTCGCGGAAGGACTCGCGCGTCGCCTCGATGTGGAGCTGGCTGGTCAGGAACACCTTCTGGCCCGCGAACAGCAGCGAGTCCACGATGGAGCCGAAGTGGCTCATGATCCGCGCGACGGTCGCCTCGGGCGCCCGCCGCATCTTGCCGATGAGCTCAAGCGCCTTGGCGGCCTGGAAACCCTGGCCCACCGCCGCCGCCAGGCCCGGCGGCAGCTCCCTGAGCTCGTCGGGGACGAAGGGCCCGAGGATGACCCGCCCGAGCACGTCGCCCTCGTGGCGTACGGGCATCACCAGATAGCGGCAACCGCTGAAGCAGGGCACCGAGAAGATGCCGGCGGAGCCTGGCCCGGCGCTCGGCTGGGCGTCGGCGAGCGGCCCGTCCTTGCCCCGCGCCGCGGTGCGCATGCACAGCGCCTTGGCGTTGGCGAACCCGAACATGTACGCGCACAGCTCGTTCGGGCCCGACTTGATGTCGACGAGCTTGTCGCCGTGCTCCTCGTAGACCTTCAGGCCAATCTTGTAGAGCTCCGAAAAGTCCCGGCAGACCTCGGCGAAGCTCGGCAGGTCGAGCATGTCCGACAGCGACAGCCTGCGCTGCAGCGCGGACTCGCTCTGGTCGGGCCGCGCGCCGGGTTGCTCCTCGACCCCTTGCTGCAATTTGGCGAGCTTCTCGACCATTACTGCGCCTTCGAGATGAGAGGTTCGAGCTTGGTGCCGACGACGTTGACGTTCTTGAAGATTTGCAGCAGGAACTCGCGCTCGGACAGCTCGAACTTGTTGGCGAGCCCGAGCCGGTTGTCGAGCTGCCGGTAGGTCAGCCGCAGCAAGCCGTGCAGCGTCTCGAGCACGCCCTCGCCGCGGATGGCGATGGCGCCGAACACCGGCTCGTTGCTCTTGCGCTGGACCTCTTCGATCTGCTCGGGCGTCTTGGCGTCGGGCAGGTCGAGCTTGTTGAACTGGATGACGATGGGCACGTCGCCGCGGGCAAAGCCGTTCTCGCGCAGGTTCTCCTGCAGGTTCTTCCAGTAGGCGTTGTTCTCGGTGCCGGCCGACTGGCGGCTGTTGGCCACGAAGACGACGCCGTCGGCGCCCTGCAGCACGATGCGGCGCGTCGCGTTGTGGATGACCTGCCCGGGGACCGTGAAGAGCTTCACCTTGACCTTCAGGCCGCTCTTCGTGCGGAAGAAGACCGGCATCATGTCGAAGAACAGGGTGCGGTCGTCGGAGGTGTCCACCGTCAGCAGGCGCCCGCGCGCGCTCTGGTCTATCCGCTCGTGCAGGGCCTTGAGGTTGGTGGTCTTCCCGGAGAGTCCCGGCCCGTAATAGACGAGCTTGATGGTGAGCTCTCGGGCGGAATGGTTGAATTGCACCATGAGTTATGGCCGGTTCCTCTCGAAGCCTTGGAGTCTATGCCGAGCGGTCCGTCTATTCCAGAACGGCGCGCGCGGGCCTGTCGGCGCCGAGCGCCTCCTCGATTGTCAGGGTTGCCGCCCAGCGCGGGATGGACGACGACCCGTCGGGCCAGCCGGAGCACTTCCGGGAATTCGAGTGTTCGGCTCTCCGGCTCAGATCCGCGCGCCCGCCGCTTCGGATTTGGGGGCAGGCTATACACCTCGGCGCGAAGAAGGGTAATGCTGGCGCCGCCTCACGACCGCGGATCTTCTAAAGGAGCAGGCCATGGCCAAGAACCCTGTCGCCCTCATCGGCGTCGCGCTCGTCGCGGCGCTCCTGACCTTGGGGCTCGTCTTCCTGATTTCGCCGGACGAGGGCAAGCAGGCGCCGCTGAAGCCGCTCGAGGTGCCGGCGGGCGAGAGCCTTCGGTTGCAGGCGACCAAGGAGAAGCCGAGGCCCGCGCCGGCCAACCCGGCCGAGGTCGCGCGCTCGCTGGAAGGCCAGACGCTGCTGCCGGGCGACGCGGTCCTCGCGCAGGCGCTCAAGGCCGCGCTCGCCGCGGGCGAGAGCCCTTCCTACAAGATCCGCATCGACGTGCCGCTCGAGGACAACGCCGCCCAGGCCGTGCGCGACGAGGTGAAGGCCTGGGTCGAGCGCAAGATGGCGGCGCTCGGCTTCACGCTCGCGGCCGGCAAGCCGAGCCTGACCTGGGTCGTGCACGTCGATCCGGCCGACGGCGGCAAGTACGTGGTGAAGACCATCCTGCGCACCGAGGGCCAGGAGCGGTTCAACCAAGCGTTCGAGCTGCCCTTCGCCTTCAGCGCCGACCGCGTCGAGAAGAGCTTGGGCGCGGCGTACGCGACACCCTGACCATTGGAGGAGCCGACCTTTGAAGATGATCGACGTAGGGGGCAAGGAGAAGACGCGCCGGGTCGCCATCGCGCGCGGCTTCGTCGAGATGCAGGCCGAGACGCTCGAGCGCATTCGCAGCGGCCGGGTCGAGAAGGGCGACGTGCTCGCGGCCGCGCGCATTGCCGGCATCATGGCGGCCAAGCGCACCCCCGACATCATCCCGCTGTGCCATCCGATAGGCCTGACGAGCGCCGAGGTCGAGCTGATGCTTGAAGACCGGCCGAGCCGGGTGCGCATCGAGGCCCGCATGGAGACGACCGAGCGCACGGGAGTCGAGATGGAGGCGCTCACCGCGGTCTGCGCCGCCGCGCTGACCGTCTACGACATGCTCAAGAGCGTTGACCGCGCGATGACCATCTCGACCGTCCAGCTCGAGCACAAGAGCGGCGGGCGTTCGGGGACCTGGAACCGCGCGTAGCGCGGTCCGGGTGGCCAATCCGAATCGTCGAGGGTTCCGCTGCTCTTCCCTCGAGACCGTCGAGCGACGCGAAGTATCGGATCCACAGAAGCTGCCCGCGCGTGACCGAGAAGCGAAAGCCTCCTTGGGCATCGGCGACCGCTTCCGCGACGACTCCGGCTTGAGCCGTCAAGGCGGCGACGGGCGTCGCCGCCTTCCAGCAACCACAGAATTCGCCCTGCGACCGCTCGGCGTCCCGTCCTTCGCGCGATAGCGACGCGACGTCGCGCTTCCACGTCGAGCAAAACGAGTTGGGCGGATGGGCGAGGGCGATGACGCGCGCGCCCGCGGCGGGCTGCGACTGATGCCAGCCCATCACGACCTGGCCGGAGACCTCGACTGTCTCCGGCGGCTGCATCGGGCTCGCGGCCAGGAGCAAAGCGGCCAGACTCAAGGTCAGGGCAACGGAGGGCATGGACGGCCTTTCTCGGATCGGAGGTTCGGGCTCGGCTCTCCTGCACTCGCGAGCGTAGGCGCAATTCGTCAGAAGGTCTTGTTGCGGCACGACGACGGGTTCTTGCGCGTTACGCCGAGGTCTCGCCACCGAGCGACAACGCTCCCTTGCGCGCGGGCGGCGGCCTGTCCGACCGCCGGCGGTGCGGGCTCGACGCGCTGGGGGCGCGCTGTCGGGCTCGACAGCGGGGCCGCAAGTTTCCGGCAAGCCTCGCGGCTCGACACGTCGGCGGCGCAGGCGAGCGTCGCTCTCGGCTACGAGCAGTGAGCTCGGAGCTCAGATGACCGCAGACGGATCGATCCGCAGGAACCTGATCGCGTTCTCGAACATCACGCGCCGGATGAGCTGAGCGCACAGCCCCCGCTTCTCGAGCATCGCCGCGGTGCGCGGCAGCGAGAGGATGTCGTGCGCGCCGTCGCCCGCGTCCGACGAGACGATGAGCGCCTCGCTGCCGAAGCTGTGGATCAGACCGGCCACCTCCTCGGCCGTCAGCCGCATGGGGTTGACCGACAGCCCGGCGACGAAGCCGCACTCGCGGATGGTCCTGATGGTCTGCGCGTTGGCGTTGTCGACGAGCACCGCGGCGGGCTCGATCTCGGTCTCGCGCAGCAGGGCGAGCGCGCGGCGGGTCACGCGCGGCTTGTCGCGCTCGGGCGTGCGCACGACGACCGGCAGGTTGAGCTCCCGGGCGAGCTCGAGCTGGCGGCCGAAGACCTGCTCTTCGCGCGGGTCGGCCTTGTCGAGGCCGATCTCGCCGATGGCGACGAGCCTGCCCGCGGCGGCGAGGCGCGGGATGGCGGCGAGCACCTCTTCGAGCCCGTGCCATGGTATGCGCGAGGGGTGGACGCCGAGCGCGGCGAAGGGCCGGATTCCTATCCGCTTGAGCCGGCGCGCCTGGGTGTGGATGAGCTCTTCGAAGTGAGCGACCAGGTCCTTGGCCGACGGACAGACCGCGTCGCGTGCGGGCACCAGCGCGGCCTTGACTCCGAACTCGGCCATGGCCGTCAGGTCCCCGTCGGAGAGGCCGTCGGCGTGGAGGTGGGCGTCGAAGAGGGGGAAGGGGGCGGACACGAGGTCACCGTAGCATGTCGTTGAGTGGACGCGGGAGCGCTCTTCGGATGCCGGAGGGCCGCGGGAACTCTCGGTTTTTCGGCTTGCGGACTGCGAGCCCGGCGCCCGCAGCGCCGCACGGATTCCGGGCCGGGCAGGCTTCGGTGGATGGGCCAAAGAAGGAGCAGCATTTGTCGCGTGGAAGACGTCCGCCGCGGGGCGTGAGGCACCCAGCCGCGGGGCGTGAGGCGCCCAGCCGCGACCGTGATGCCCCGAGGAGAGCCGCGGGGACGACACCCAAGCGGGCGGCGGCGACCCTGTCGGGCAAGCGGTGACCATCCCCCCGATTACCGCTCGTTGACGCCAAAAAGTGCGGCCCCTATCCTCCGCGCATGTCAAAAAACCTCGCTGCAATCGTGCTTTGCGCCGGCAAGGGCACGCGCATGAAGAGCGCGCGAGCCAAGGTGCTCCACCTCCTGCTCGGCCATCCTCTCTGCTACTACCCCCTGCGTCGCGCCGCCGAGACGGGCGCCAATCCGGTCGTCGCCGTCGTCGGTCACCAGGCCGAAGAGACCCGGAAGCAGGTGACCGCCCACCTGCCCAAGACGCCGCTCGCATTCGCGCTCCAAAAGGAGCAGCTCGGCACCGCGCACGCCGTGCTCTGTGCCCGCGACGCGCTCAAGGGCTTCGACGGCCAGATCTTCATCCTCTATGGCGACGTGCCGCTCGTGCGCACGGCGACTCTCAAGGCGCTCGTGCAGGCCAAGCGCGCGCGCAAAGCGCCGCTCGCCTTCGTCACCACCGAGCAAGCCGACCCGACCGGCTACGGGCGCGTCGTGCGCGAGGGTGGCCAGGCGGTCGCCATCGTCGAGCACAAGGACTGCACCAAGGACCAGCTCGCCATCCGCGAGGTGAACGCGGGGCTCTACCTCGTTGACGCCTCCTTCCTATGGAGCGCGCTCGGGCGGGTTGGCAGCAAGAACGCGCAGCACGAGCTCTACCTGACCGACCTCGTCGCCCTCGCTCACAAGGCCGGCAAGCCGGTCGCGACGATCAGCGCACCGGCCGAGGAGGTCGCCGGGGTCAACGACCGCGTCGAGCTCGCCCGCTGCGCGGCCCAGATGCGCCGTCGCATCAACGAGGCGCACATGAAGGCCGGGGTGAGCATCGAGGATCCGGAGACGACCTGGATTGAGGAGACGGTGCGCATCGGCCAGGACGCGACCATCTCGGCGGGCGCCCACCTGAGCGGCGCGACGCGCATCGGGCGCGAGGCGGTGATCGGCGTCGGCTGTATCATCCAGGACTCGACTGTGGCCGACGGGGCACGGATCAAGCACTACAGCCTGCTCGAGGAGGCCAAGGTCGGCCGCGGGGCGATCGTCGGGCCTTTCGCGCGGCTGCGCCCCGGCACCGAGCTCGCCGAGGACGTCCACATCGGCAATTTCGTGGAGACGAAGAAGGCGAAGATCGCCAAGGGCTCGAAGGCCAACCACCTCACCTATCTCGGTGACTGCGAGATCGGCGCCGGAGTCAACATCGGCGCGGGCACCATCACCTGCAACTACGACGGCGTGAACAAGCACAAGACCACGCTCGGCGACGGGGTCTTCGTCGGCTCGGACAGCCAGTTCGTCGCGCCGGTCTCCGTCGGCAAGGGCGCGTACATCGGCGCCGGCAGCACCATCACCGAGGACGTGCCGCCCTACAGCCTGGCCATCGGGCGCAGCCGGCAGGTGACAAAGAAGGACTACGTGCGCAAGCGCCGGGCGCGGGGCTAGCGGGTGTCGATGGCGAGACGAGCCGTCGCGCTTGGAGCCGAGGGTCGTGCCGACGAGACGCCACGGGGCGAGCGGGGGTGGGACGCCGATGGACGGCGGAGCTCCAGCTCCGCCACCGCCTGTGCCCGGCGCGAGTGCTCGAGCAGCGGGTCGCTTGCTCGTCGGTGTCGGGCTGGGGGAACGCGCGATTCGTACTGGCGTGCGGGAAACGGGGCGGCACGGAGTCCGGGGCGCCGTCCTCTCCCCCACACCCCCTCTTCCTACGGCGCGCTGTCGATCGCTGTGCTCGTCGCGGCCGCCTCAGCGCGCCGCAGGAGAGGGGGCTCAATCGAGGCGGCGCGCGTGGGTTGGGAGATGCGGTCCGCGAAGGAAGAGGGATGGGGGAGCTTGTGGGGGGGCGCGTGGGCAGGCGCTGCGTCCATCGCGGGGGCGAGGTTGGGAGGGCCGCCGTCTCGGCGGCCTGCGGGGACGGGCGCGTTGCCATGCGCCCCTACCGACGCCGGGGCCTGCGGGGCCGGGCGCATTGCCGATGCGCCCCTACCGACGTCCAGGCGGCCAGTCGGATGCTCGGGGATTGCCGTGCTCTGCTGCGCCTTTTGTGACGGGCTCGGGACTCGGCACTACTGTTGAAAGCATCGAAATCACGGTTGCAGGCGAGGGACGGTGAAGCATGTGCGGGATCATTGGATACGTCGGCCAGAGGGACTGCGTCCCCATTCTCATCTCCGGGCTTCGCCGGCTCGAGTACCGTGGCTACGACTCGGCCGGGGTCGCCGTGCTCGACGGCAGTGAGCTGCGCGTGCTGCGCTGTCGGGGCAAGCTGAACAACCTCGAGACCTTGGTCGCCGGGGAAAGCCTCAAGGGCTCGCCCGGTATCGGGCACACCCGCTGGGCGACGCACGGCCGCCCCTCGGACGAGAACGCCCACCCGCACTTCCACGCGGGCGTGGCTGTCGTCCACAACGGCATCATCGAGAACCACCTGGCGCTCAAGGAAGAGCTGCGGGCCCACGGCCACACCTTCACTAGCGAGACCGATTCGGAGATCTTCGCCCACCTCATCAGCGATCAGCTCGGGCGCGGCAAAGAGCTGCCCGAGGCGGTGCGCCTGGCCATCGGGCGCATCAAGGGCACCTTCGCCCTCGCCGTCGTCAGCCAGAACGACCCGAGCCGAATCGTCGTCGCCAAGAACGCGAGCCCGCTCGTCATCGGGCTTGGTCAGGGCGAGAACTTCATCGCCTCCGACGTGCCGGCGCTGCTCGAGCACACCCGCGAGATGGTCTTCCTCGAGGAGGGCGACTTCGCCGTCGTCTCGGCCGACAAGGTCGAGCTGCTCGACATGCAGGGCGGTCCGCTCTCGCGCGCCTCGCGCCGGGTGGATTGGACGCCCATCATGGCCGAGAGGGGCGGCCACAAGCACTTCATGCACAAGGAGATCGCCGAGCAACCGCGCGCGGTCGCCGACACCATCCGCAGCCGCGCCTCGGTCGAGGAGGGCGACGTCTATCTCGACGGGCTCGATCCGGCGGTCCTACAGCGGGTCCAGAAGGTGACCGTCATCGCCTGCGGGACGAGCTACCACGCCGGCCTGTGCGGCAAGACGATGATCGAGTCGCTCGCCCGCATCCCGGTCGAGGTCGATCTCGCCAGCGAGTTCCGCTACCGCGACCCGCTCGTAGACGAGAACACGCTCATCGTCGCCATCAGCCAGTCGGGCGAGACGCTCGACACGCTGGCCGCGCTCAAGGAGGCCAAGTCCAAGGGCTGCCCGACGGTGGCCATCTGCAACGTCGTCGATTCGGCCATCGCCCGCGAGTCGAACACCGCCATCTACACGCACGCCGGCCCGGAGATAGGTGTCGCCTCGACCAAGTGCTTCACCACGCAGCTCGCCGCGCTCTTCATGCTGGGCGTCAAGCTCGGGCGAGTGCGCGGCAAGCTCGACGTCGAGTCGGCCCAGCGCCACCTGTCGGCGCTGCGCGCGGCGCCCAAGCAGATGGAGGAGGTGCTGCGCTGCGAGGAGTCGATAAAGAACCTCGCCCGCATCTGGCAGCACACGAGCAACTGCCTGTTCCTCGGCCGCGGGCCGCAGTACGCCATCGCGCTCGAGGGCGCGCTCAAGCTCAAGGAGATCAGCTACGTCCACGCCGAGGGCTACGCGGCCGGCGAGATGAAGCACGGGCCCATCGCGCTCATCGACCCGAAGCTGCCGGTGCTGGTCATCGCGACCCAGGGGCCGGGCTACGAGAAGATGATCGGCAACATCGAAGAGGTGCGGGCCCGCGGCGGCAAGGTCATCGCCGTCTGCAGCGAGGGCGACTCGCAGATCACCAACCTCGCCGACCACGTGCTGCGCATCCCGGTGACCGAGCCGCTCGTCGCGCCGCTGCTCACGGTCATCCCGCTGCAGCTCTTCGCCTACCACGTCGCCGATCTGCGCGGCACCGACGTGGACCAGCCGCGCAACCTGGCCAAGAGCGTGACCGTCGAGTAGACCTGAGGCGGCTTGGACCGCGGAGGGTCGAGACGATGGTGCGGCTGTTCATCGCGGTGACGCTCGACGAGGCGGCGCTCGAGGCCTGCGCGCGGGAGACGCAGCGGCTCGAGGCCGCGCTCGGCAAGCTCGCGAAGGGCGTGCGCTTTCCGCGCCCCGAGGGGCTGCACTTCACGATCAAGTTCCTCGGCTGGACGGCCGAAGAGCTGATGCCCGCAATCCACGAGGGGCTGGCGCGAGCGGCCGCGCCGCTGAGGCCGTTCTCGCTCCGGCTCGAGGGGTTGGAGGCCTTCCCTTCGGTGCGCCGCCCGCGGGTCGTCTACCTCAACGTCGTCGAGGGAGCCGAGGAGATGACCCGGCTCGCCGAGCGGGTCGAGGCGGAGCTCGCGCCCTTGGGCTTTCCCACCGAAAAGCGCGGCTTCACCCCGCACGTCACGCTGGCGCGGGTGAAGGACCCGAAGACGGCCGCGCGGGTGGGCGAGAGCGTCGCCGCGGCGCCGCCGCTGCGCGTCGCGACCATGCAGGTGGCGAAGGTCTCGCTGATGCGCAGCGAGCTGTCGCCGGGCGGCAGCAAGTACACCGAGCTCGCGGGCTTTGCGCTGGGCGGTTCGGCGCGCTGAAGCGCCGCCCGCCGCGCCGAGCGCGGACGGGCCCGTCCGGCCGTCGGGTCGGTCGCGGGCTTTGACGCGGCGCGCCGGTCGTTCTTCATTGGCTTTCCGCGCGCGGGTGTGCAAAGGTGCGCCCCCTTCGAACAGCCACGTGCATGGGGAGGAACCGATGCTTGAGTGCCCAC